>JAVHPR010000259.1:0-41073 GCA_036170695.1 Bacteroidia bacterium | reverse complement strand
TATCATTTCAAGACGCTCCTTGTTTTTTTCTGATTTTATTTCCATACTTTTACAGGTGTTGATTACACTGCAAAACTATATGATTTATAAACTTGCCGCAACACGCGGTAGAGTGGAGGGATACATAGGTTTGGAATTATTCTGTGTAGAAATATGAAACATTTATAAAAGAAATAGTCATTACCTTTGCGGCCATAATTTTTTATTTATTACAAAATTAATACAAATAGTATGAAAATAATTTCAACATTTTTATTCGGGATATTTTTATTGTCAGCAAGTGCGCAACAAACCATGACTCCTGAAATGCTTTTACAATTGGGAAGACTGAATACAAAGGGCATTAGCAAAGATGGGAAATCGGTTGTTTACAGTGTTCGAAAGTATACTATTTCTGAAGATAAATCCATAACAAAAAAATATAGTATGCCCATTGCTGGAGGCAATGCAATGGAAATTGAAAACACCGATGATTTATTGCCGAACGATCGGGTATCGCCTGATGGGAAATATAGCATCAGTAGTAATGACGTGAAAGTGAAGAGCGTTTATGGAAAAGATTTTTATCCGCAATTAAGTAATTCGGATGTTATGATTTATGATAATCTTAATTACCGCCACTGGGATACATGGGAAGACGGCTCTTTTGGACATCTGTTTTTAAATACATTGAAGGACAAAAAGATTGTGGATAGCATTGACATTATGCCAAACGAGGCTTTCGACTGTCCGCAAAAACCATTTGGCGGGGATGAAGATTTTATCTGGAGCCCCAGTGGAAAACAAATTATTTATGTTACCAAAAAGAAGTACGGGAAGGACTATGCTTTAAGTACGAATACTGATATTTTTTCCTATTCTGTTGAAACAGGTAAAACAGTTAATTTAACAGCAGGAATGGAGGGCTATGATATTAAGCCTACTTATTCATCCAAAGGCGATTTGGCTTTTTTAAGTATGAAAACCGATGGCTACGAATCAGATAAAAATGACATTTATGTGGACAATGGAACGTCGAAAATAAATATTACTAAAGATTGGGATGGTACTGTTGATGATTATAAATGGAGTGCAGATGGCTCAAAAATATTTTTCGTAGCAGCAATAGATGGAGGCGTTCATCTCTTTTCAGTTGATTATTCGGGGGCAGCAACAAAAGCACCATTAGTTAAACAAATTACCAAAGGTGATTTTGATATTCGTGGAATAATAGGACAGGTGGGCAATGCAATGCTTGTTGAAATAACCGATATGAATCATGCAGCAGAAATTTTTGCAGTTGATTTATCAACAGGTTCAACAAAACAACTTACACATATCAACGATGCCATTTATAATTCAATTACACTAAGTAAAATTGAAAAACGTTATTTAACAGCTACTGACGGGCTTCCACTACTTGTTTGGGTCATTTATCCACCTGATTTTGATCCGAAAAAGAAATATCCAACATTGCTTTATTGCCAGGGAGGACCGCAATCTCCGCTGACCCAATTTTATTCATACCGTTGGAATTTTCAGCTGATGGCTGCAAATGGCTACATAATAGTGGCTCCAAACAGGAGAGGAATGCCAGGGCATGGAGTGAAATGGAATGAACAGATTAGCAGGGATTATGGTGGACAGAATATGAAAGATTATTTAATTTCCATTGATGAATTATCTAAAGAGCCCTTTGTTGATAAATCCAGATTGGGCTGTATTGGAGCTAGTTATGGTGGGTATTCTGTTTATTTTTTAGCGGGAATACATGAGAAACGTTTTAAAACATTTATCGCTCACGATGGGATTTTTGATTGGAAAAGTATGTATGGAACTACAGAAGAAGTATGGTTTGTAAATCAGGATTTAGGCGGCTCTTATTGGGACAAAGGTAATGTAGCAGCACAAAAGAGCTATAACGAATTCAATCCTATTAATTTTGTTAAAAAATGGGATACTCCAATATTGATTATTCAGGGGGGGAAAGATTACAGAGTCCCTATCGAACAAGGTTTGGGCGCCTTTCAGGCTGCTCAGCTACAAGGAATAAAAAGCAAACTACTTTATTTCCCAAATGAAAATCACTGGGTATTGAAAGACCAAAACGGACTTGTTTGGCAGCATGAGTTTTATAAATGGTTGAAAGAAACCTTGTGAGCCAAAATGCATCAGTAGTGCCTTCTTTGCAATGACGTACTTATATAAGTCAATTACAATAGTCATACTTTAATCGATAGGAGATTATTTTTTACATCAATCTCCAATAATTAGTTTGCTGGTAATTGTGTTACCTCCTGAATTTAGAACGCATTGATATACGCCAGCCGATAAGCCTACAGCATTGAAGGTAACGGAATGTATTCCCTTAAGCATATATTCGTTATTTACAAGTGCTGCAATTTCTTGTCCGACTGCATTATAAATTTTTATAGTTACGTTGTCTGATTTTTCAAGGTTGTATGAAATCGTTGTAATTTGTTTGAACGGGTTTGGGAAACAGGCAAGAGAATTATCTTTTTCGTTTAAAGCATTAACTGAAGCCAGTGGATTTACGATAGGAGGAAATATTATGTCGTCAATCCAAACCGCATCTGCTCCCCCAATGGTCGAGTAATCTTTTTCATAGAACCATGAAAATTTATGAACTCCTGCTGTAACATAAAACGCAGATCTCGACCAGGCATTTTCACCACTCCACCCTGCACCTTGTTTTATATCATCAATATAAAAATTAAGAAAATCATAATTTTGTTCTGAAGATGTTTTTTTGTAAAAAGAAATAGAATCATTAGCAAGCACATTTAGCGTAATACTTAATTTAGAACTATCCAGATCAAGTATAGCACCTGATTTCGAACAATAAAGGCCGTCGAAAGGATTGATATTTGTGGTAGTCCAAACGGAACTGCTTCCTTGTATCCAGGGATATTTTGTAAAACCATTTGTTTCCCAATCTTCCTCAGAAATACCAATAATTGCAGGTATCGATTTTTGAATGGTGTATAATCCAGAAGTTAAAATAGTATTAAAAGTAGCGATACTGCCAATCAATGCAGAAGGACTTACTGTAATATTAAAAGTTGCATTTGCTGTGCCTATGGTAGAATTTAAGGTTCCTAAATTAGAGGAGGCGGTATTAATTGTGATATAATTATCGGGAGAAGAAATAGTGCTGATTGTATTGGTAGCATTTGCATGTCCGGTATTTGAATTGGAAATTATAAGATCAACCGTTTCACCCGGATCTAATCTTCCATTGTTATTGCCTGAAGCATCATTGATTGTAATACTGCCAATAGCAAGTACAGGGGCGTTTAGTGTGATATTAAATGTACCTGTCCATGTATTGCTGCTGTTGTCGATAATAGTAAGCGTAAAAGCAACAATATGTTGATCAGTAATTAAACCATTAACTGTAAATGCATAAGCATTACTCTGGGTAGAAGTAGCGGAATTGCTAATGTTCCCCCAGGCTTGAGAATTATCGGTAATTGTTACATAGGTGTC
This sequence comes from Bacteroidia bacterium, assembly GCA_036170695.1. Classification (GTDB taxonomy): domain Bacteria; phylum Bacteroidota; class Bacteroidia; order 2-12-FULL-35-15; family 2-12-FULL-35-15; genus 2-12-FULL-35-15. Next base: position 37,584 of record JAVHPR010000259.1, on the reverse strand, counting down.
GGTTGTTGAAAGTGTTGCAGATACTAAATTTGCTGTTGCAATACCCACATTTTCCAATGAAATATCAAGGGTGCAATTTTCGCTAAAATCAGCTTGTCCATTGTTATTTCCTGCAACATCATGCAAAAGTTTAGTTGAATAAACGATATATGGACCCGAAGGGTTTGCAACAACAACGGTACTGATAAATGGTGCCCTGTTTTGTTTGGTTACAACAACATCAGCAGTGCCTGGCGATGAAAATGGCGTAATATTAATAGTTGCAACGCCAAGATTGTCAGCCATAGCTGCTCCATAAAGAACACCTCCCATTGAAATTGCGGCATAAGCGTATGGTTCGGTATTTACCGTAAATGTAGATGTTCCAAAGGGTAATAATGCGTTATAAGTTGCTGTAAGTGCAGGTGGAACACCAAAATACACCATCAGTGAAGGATCGCCCATCAGGTGATAAATTTCCCAATAATATTCTGCGCTGGTATTACCAGACTGAGAAACTGCCAGATTACCTGCAAAAATCATCTGGTCCATGGTTGCATACCAGCCGTCAAAAGTTTCGCCATGATCATGAAATGTTCTGTCGTAAGAACCCAATGTAACACCATCGTATACGGGGTTTACTATTATTGTTTTGTAACCCACGCCCCAAAAATAATCTTCATCCCAATAGGTGCTGTTTGAACCGCCAATGTACCCAAGAGCACCTTTTCCACTTGCCCTGAGTAGCGCTTCGCCAAAACATACAGTTTCATCAAATTTATTGGACAGACAACAGTTTCCGACCATTAACGAAAATTTGTGATTGTTTTGTAATCCTGAAATATCAGAGATAGCAAATGACGGGTCTGCCCATCCATCAGGGCTTCCATGAGCTGTGTAATTGGCAAAACAAACCCCATTGCTTACATTCTGAATAATTTGAGAAGAGCTTGAAGCTGATACAGCATATAAATAGGTATTTGAATTGAGGTTGTGGGCTGTATTAAAGTATGTAGAGGTACCATAATTAATTTGCCCGTCGCCATGAAGTGGTCCGTAGGTGCCATCTTGCCCTGCAATCATTACCACATTTCCTAAAAATGCAGGATCGGGCATGGTATATTGTTCATATTCAAGGGTTTTATCTATTTGAGGTTGTAATTCCGAAATGTTTGTTGCTGAAAACCTGCCGTAATAAACTTCCGGGAAATAATCTCCAGAATATTCACAATAATAAAGGTCTGAAACATGTGTTCCGGTTACGCCGTCAAATGAAGGTACTTGAGCAATATCACCAACAAATAAAACAAAAGTAGGGGCTGGGTCGGAAGGCGTACCTGCATTATAAAGACCCTGCAAATAATTCTTTATTGACGTGGTGGTAGTTCCAACTGAGGGATTGTTTGTATATGCCTGAACAACTGTAAAACCTTTTTTTGTTTTCCATTGAACGAAAGGCTGCAATGTTGTCTGGAAAGCGGGATCGGAGACAATAACATATTTTACCGGGTATTTAGTTAATGTGTCTTTTGTCTGATTTGGATTTTTGTAATTCAAAAGTTGCTTTGAAAACATTCCTTCAAAAAAAGGCGAATAAACCCGTTTCTGATTCGTGATGGTTTGAGAAACATTTGCTCCTGAAAAGGTTATTTCTACTTCGATATCATTATAAACCTGAATGGTGTTTTTTACAGGATTGTATCTTATAGGCGAAATATCAAGCCTTGCGAGCTGAACGCCTCTCATAAGTCCAAGAATTTCTACCGATACGAGGTTATCAGTATTAAACTGATCAACAGAATATGTTGAAGAATTATATTTGAAAGAAGGCAACGGCTTATTGATATCCTTGGAAACAGATGGCTGACAAGGGAAAAGTTTATTCTGTATTCCGTAATCCGATAATTTAATTTCGGTAAGCGTATAATTAATTACATTAATATTTACTGTTGCACCTTCCGGAATTTCAATAAGTTTTTTAAGCATTGGAAGTTTTGGGTCGCCTATTCGGGTTGATGCGCCATAATCGGGCACCTCTATTTCAGTGTAGAAGCTATTTAAGTTTTTAACAGTTCGGTAAGTAATTTTTGTGAAGGTATTAGAAAACGTGAGTTTAGAATATGTGTTTTGCCCAACGCTTAATTGTGCATTACCCTGTTTTATTTTAATGTCTCCGGCTTTTAAAAATAGCCCACTGAAAAGAAAAACAGAGGAGAGTAAACCCCTTATTAAATAAATAGAAGATAAGTGTTTCATGTTTTCAGGGTTTGAATTTTTTTAGATTAGCTATAATCAAATGTATTTAAAAATAAAGAGATATCATAGTCAAAATTGTTTATTTTTGTCGTGTAAATTATTAAAAAACTAAAAATTAAACTCATGATAAAAAAACTTACTTCATTATTTTCGGTGGTCGTTCTTTCTGCAACAATAGCTGTTGCCCAAAGTTTTATAGCCTCATATACGTTTGATAGCGTGAAAACTACATCAGGTTTAACCGATCCTTCTTTTGTTCCAACAGCTACAGGTGTTACATTTGGGAGCTTTTCAGCTACAGGGACACCTGCAAACCCAAATGCTTCAGGCAGATTTTCCTATACTAACTGGCCACTTGGTGCATCTCCCAATAATAATGTTTATACGTCTTTAACGGGAGCTTTAAGCGCTACAGAATATTATTCAGTTACACTAACACCGGCATCTGGATTTAGTATGAGTTTAACGGGTATGACGTTTAAATCGCAGCGCTCCGGAACTGGAATCAGAACATATTCAGTTCGCTCCAGTGCTGATACTTATGCAGCAAATCTGGCTGCTACTATTTATCCTGCAAATCAGAATTTAAGCGTGCAAACCGGTAATGTTTTTTTCTGGAATTATGATTCAATATCTTCAAACCAGACTGGAAATGCCATTACATTAAGTGGTGGGAGTTTTACAAATGTTACAAGTCCTGTTACATTTCGTTTTTATGCATGGAATGCAGAGGGTACCGGTGGCACATTTGGGATTGATACTGTTAAGTTTATAGGTTCAGTAACCGGTGCAACTTCAATCGCTGATTTTTACGGGGCAGATGCAGTTTCTGTTTATCCCAACCCTTCTACTGATGGACTATTTACTGTTGATTTAGGAAACTATTCAGGCAATACGAATATAACGGTATACAACATTATCGGAAAAATTGTTTTTACCAATGTGTTAAATGCGGGCAGTAAACAAGCAATTGATTTGTCGGATTTAGCCAATGGCAGCTATTTTGTCAACATAAGAAATGACAAGGAAAGTTGTACTAAAAAGATTACGGTAAATAAATAAAGCGAAACAAGGATCAAAAAATTGCTTAAAACGATAGTTTACACTTTGTTTAGATCTAAGTAAAAAAGCTAATTGAATTTATTTCAATTAGCTTTTTTTGTGCACATGAAGGATTCATTTTTTATAAATCATATCTAAAAATTGGCTCCAAATCACTGATTTCATCCATCATCACATGTAAATCAGTAATCAATCCATCGTTAAAACCATACACCCAGCCATGGATCAATAGTTGACGTTTTTTCCATGCCTGCTGGACAATAAGGGTTTTAGAAAGGTTATGCACTTGTTCATGCACGTTTAGTTCAACCAACCGGTTTTCACGTTCTTTTAAATCGATAATAGATTCCAGTTCGTTTTTATGTTTTTCGTAAACCTCCTTTATATTGAGTAGCCAGTTATTGACGAATCCATTATCATGATTACGCATTGCGGCTGTAATTCCACCACATCCATAATGACCGCATACTATAATATGCTTAACACGTAATACTTCAACCGCATAATACAATACGCTCAACAGATTCATATCGGTATTTACAACCATGTTGGCTATATTACGGTGCACAAATATTTCGCCTGATTTGGTATCTGTGATTTCATTGGCAGGAACGCGGCTGTCAGAACAACCAATCCATAAATATTCCGGATTTTGTCCCAAAGTAAGGTTTCTAAAAAAATCGGGATCCTGTTTCAGTTTTTCTACCGACCATTTTTTGTTGCCTGACATTAGCCTTTCGTAACTTTCTTGCATTGGCGCTATTTAAAAAAATGAGTATATTTTAAAATTGTTTTTTTATCTATTTTTTTTTCATCTTCAATAGAAAGTAAACATTTTAATTTTGTATAGTTCAAAATATATTCTTCTGAAACTTTCGAGTGTTTCCCATTGAAAATAATACCGGCAATGGGGATTTTTCTGCTTTTAAGCGCCTCAATAGTCAGGAGAGTATGATTAATGCTGCCAAGATAATTTTTTGAAACAACAATGACTTCTGCTTTGAGTTTTTTTATCAAATCAATTACCAGGAATTTATCATTTAACGGAACCATAACTCCACCAGCTCCTTCTATAATAAGAGTGTTAGTAGTTTTTGGTAAAATAATTTTTTGAAGTTCGATTTTAATTTTATCGGTTGCAGCTGCAGCGTGGGGCGATAACGCTTCTGAAAAACGATATGTTTCAGGATGAAAAGCTGATTTAGTGTTGCTGATTAAAGAACGGACTATCATTGTATCCGTATTGTTCAGATTGCCAGCCTGAATGGGTTTCCAGTAATCGGCATTAAATGCTTCCACTAAAATAGTGCTAACAATCGTTTTGCCAATATCTGTACCTATACCGGTAACAAAAAATCGTTTCATTGGGGTCAATCAGAGTATGAGTTTTTATGTTTCAACGAATAACGAATTTTACCGAATAACGAATCTAGTTTTTATTCGCTATTCGAGAAAATTCGTTATTCGTTGTGGTCATTTGAAACTTAAAACTTTCCAACTCGTTATGCTAACAATGCTCTTGAGATAACGATACGTTGAACTTCAGAGGTTCCTTCGTAAATCTGGGTAATTTTAGCATCACGCATCAGGCGTTCTACATGGTATTCTTTTACAAAACCATATCCGCCATGTATCTGAACTGCTTCAACAGTGGTACGCATAGCTACTTCCGAAGAAAAAACTTTTGCCATTGCCCCGGCAGACACGTAATCCAGATGTTGGTCTTTTAACCATGCGGCTTTCAAACAAAGTAATCTGGCAGCTTCAATTTCGGTAGCCATATCAGCCAATTTGAATTGGATAATCTGGTGCTGGTTAATTGTTTTACCGAATGCTTTGCGTTCTTTTGAGTATGCCAATGCTAATTCATAAGCTCCTGATGCAATACCCAAGGCCTGTGAAGCAATTCCAATTCTTCCGCCTGATAATGTTTGCATTGCGAACTTGAATCCGAAACCATCTTCACCAATACGATTCTCTTTCGGCACTTTTACATCGGTAAACATCAGGGAATGTGTATCTGATCCACGAATACCCATTTTATTTTCTTTCGGACCAACCACAAATCCCGGCATCCCTTTCTCAACGATAAATGCATTGATTCCTTTATGTCCCTTTTCTACATGTGTTTGTGCTATCACCAGATATACAGATGCAGAACCTCCATTAGTAATCCAGTTTTTTGTACCATTTAACAAATAGTGATCTCCTTTATCAATAGCTGTAGTGCGTTGAGATGTAGCATCAGAGCCAGCTTCCGGCTCCGACAAACAAAATGCGCCAATAATTTCGCCTGTAGCTAACCGGGTCAGGTATTTTTGTTTTTGCTCTTCGGTACCAAAGGTTTCCAAGCCCCAACAAACAAGAGAATTATTTACAGACATGACAACAGAACAGGATGCATCTATTTTAGAAATTTCTTCCATAGCCAGAACATAGGAAATACAATCCATTCCTCCACCACCATATTTCGGATCCACCATCATTCCCAGGAAACCAAGCTCACCTAATTGTTTTATTTCATCAGCCGGAAATTTTTGATGTTCGTCACGATCAATCACTCCTGGTTTTAATACATTGTTTGCAAAATCACGAGCCGCCTTCTGAATCATTAAGTGCTCCTCAGTTAAATTAAATGTCATATCTGTAAATTTTATGTTGAATTTTCCTTTATTTTTGATTAGCCCACCGCTTAAAGATGGGAGAGCAAATGTAAATTTTAAATTTTAAATTCGCTAATTGTTTATGACAAATTCAAGTACTCATTACAACGTAATTGGAGTAATGTCAGGAACCTCGCTAGATGGCGTAGATATTGCCTTTTGTAGGTTTGCTTTTGAGGAAAATAAGTGGACATATGAAATAGTTAGTGGGGAAACCATTGCCTATCCAACCTATTGGAAGGAAAAGTTATTGAGCTTAGAAAAAACTGATGCAATCACATTTCAGCAAACGCATGTTGATTATGGGGCTTACTTAGGACGATTGGTTGTTGATTTTATTAAAAAGAATGATGTTAATCCTGATTTTGTATCCTCACATGGTCATACTATTTTTCATCAGCCCGAGAAAAAACTAACGGTTCAAATAGGTGCAGGAAGTGCTATAGCTGCTGAATGTGGTTTGCCTGTAGTTTGTGATTTTCGTTCCCTTGATGTAGCATTGGGTGGGCAAGGAGCGCCATTAGTGCCTGTTGGCGACAAGTTACTCTTTTCGGAATTTGATTATTGTTTGAACCTGGGAGGTTTTGCAAATGTGTCATACCAGCATAATAATGAGCGTATTGCATATGATATTTGTCCTGTAAATATTGTGATGAATGAGGTTTGTCGGTCTTTAGGAAAAGAATATGATGGTGATGGTGAGCTTGCCCGAGATGGTGCTATTCAAGCGACTTTGTTAAATGAGTTAAATGAAATCTCATTTTATCAATTACCTTTCGATAGCCCAAAATCATTAGGAAAAGAATGGGTTATAAAAAATATAAATCCACTAGTGGCCAAATATGACTTTCCTGAAAAGGATATTTTGAGAACGTTTTGTGAGCATATTGCCATTCAAGTTGCAAAAGTTTTGAATAACAAATCGAAGGGAAGTTTATTGGTAACAGGTGGAGGTGTTTATAATATATTTTTGATGGAAATTGTTAAAAAGTATGTTATTCATCAAATAACAATTCCTGCTAAAAATACTATAGAATTTAAAGAAGCACTGATATTTGCTTTTTTGGGGGTGTTGCGATTGCGTAATGAAGTAAATTGTTTGAAGAGCGTTACTGGAGCAATTCGGGACAATGTAGGTGGGGCAATTACCAGTCCCTTCCCAAATATTAGGGAAGGGTGGTAGGAGCTTTAAAATTTATCTTCATAGAAACCGCCATCGTCTTCCTCCTCGTCATCATCAAAACTGCTGTCGAGTTTAATATCATCATCCATAATAAAATCTTCATCCTCCTCATTCAAACTGTTTTTCCAGTTTTGTTTTTCTTTTTCTTTGAGAGGCTTAAGTGTTGTCTTTTTTAAATCTCCGGCATCCTTAGCCTTTTCATTGATTTTTTTTACTGGACTCTTTTTGGGATTTGGCTTTTTCATTGTAAATGAAATTTGTTTTTACAAATTTAAATGATTTATTTTTTATGGTTAATTAAGTATTGTTTTATAAATGTTTTACAAATTTCCGAAAAATTTATTTCAAACAAAAAATTTTTTAAATAAATTTATACAAATATCATTTTACTTTTGCATAATATTGAATATTTTCAATAAAAAATTTAATTATCTTTTATGCTAAGCAATTTTTGGAATCTCAGCCTGCTGGGAAATACTTTAGAAAGTTACTGCTGGTTTATAGGAATAATAGTAGTCGGATTAATTTTTCACCGATTATTGTCAAAGCTTTTAACCCTGTTTGTTTTTAAATTTTTACAAAAATATTCAACGGATATAGGGTATAGCAGGCTATTAGTATTAGTAAAAAAACCAATGGGCGTATTTATTATGCTGATTGTTTTTTATTTAGCGTTCGACCGATTGGCGTTTCCTGCTGAATGGAATTTTGTAACAATTGAAAAATTCGGGTTGAGAATGGTTTTATATCGTTCGTTTCAAATCGCACTGGTTTTTTCCATTTCCTGGATTTTTCTCAGGGTAATTGATTTTTTGGGGTTAATTTTTATGTACCGTGCATCCTTAACCGAGTCAAAAACAGATGACCAGTTGGTTTTGTTTATTACAGAGGCACTCAAAGTAGTCGTAATTATTTTCTCTGTTTTTTTTATTCTTGGAGCCATATTTGAATTGAATGTAGCCTCGCTCGTTGCCGGTTTGGGAATAGGAGGTTTAGCAATAGCATTGGCTGCAAAGGAGTCCCTGGAAAACTTATTAGGTTCATTTACTATTTTTCTTGATAAACCTTTTGTGATTGGAGATTTAATTAAAAGTGGGGAAGTGGTTGGTAATGTTGAAAATATTGGGTTCCGAAGCACGCGAATCAGGACCTTAGAAAAAAGTTTTGTGACAATACCCAATAAAAAATTGGTAGATAATGAACTGGACAACCTTTCACACCGCAGTCAAAGGCGCACTAATTTTAATGTTGGTTTAACGCATGAAACAAAAGTAGGTCAGTTTAAAAATATTATTACCGACATCCAGACATTTATAGCGAATCATCCACATATATCAAAAGATGAAATGCAGGTACGGTTACATAATTTTGATATCAATTCAATAAATATTATGATCATTTATTTTGTTAACAAAATCGATTATAATGTGTATTTGGATGTTCGTGAAGAGGTAAATTTTAAAATTATGGAAATTGTGGAAAAGCACGGCAGTAGCTTTGCCCATATACCTCCGGTTTTATTTACAAAAAGTAATTCTTAAGTTGCGGTCATCGATTTATTGAGGCTTCATACCAGAATTATAAAAAGACGCAATGTCATGTCGAGGTTTGACGAGACATCTTTTTAGTCTTGAAAAAGATTCCTCCACGGAGTTTACACTGAACGAAGTGAACGTGGTCGGAATGACTTTTATCCGTCAAAACAAATTTAACCTAATACTACAAATATAAGTTAGGAACAATTATTTTACTAAGGTAACCCGCCCTTTATAGTTGTGTTCTGTCATTTTTATATCAGTAATTTTGATAGAATATATGTACACATCCATTTGTGCGATTTCATCTCCATGATTTGCCTTGCCATCCCAAGGTTTGTCCAGATCATCAGTAAAGAAAATCAAATTACCCCAACGGTCATAAATACTCATTTCATATTTAATAATAAAAATTCCTTTCCCCGAAAAATAATCATTTATGCCATCGTCATTAGGGGTAAATGAGTTGGGAATATAAAATACAAAATCCGGTTCAATAATAATATTTTGATAAGCGGTATCTAAACAGCCATATTGAGTTGTGGTAATCAGCGTTATTGTATAAGTGCCGGTATCTGCAAAGGTATGGGGGGAAGGGGTAAGCCCGGAGGCTGTATCCAGATCACCAAAATTCCAGGTCCAAAAATTAGCCCCTATAGATAAGTCTGTCATTGAAATAACAGGGTTTATAATTGTAGCTGTATTAGGCTCAACAATAAAATTAGCGTTTGGTTTTGGATATACGGTGATGAAATTATTTTCCGAAACGGTAGCGACACAGCCACTATCAGAAGTAACTGTGAGGGAAATAGTATAATACATCGGTGAATAAACAGAATCGTTGTGGTAACAAAAAAGAGAATTCTGTAAATTGCTGGTTGAGCTAGTATCACCAAAATTCCACAACCAGGCCACATTATTGCCTGTTATTATTGAAGACGAATCTTGAAAACTAACACAAAAGGGTTCGCAGCCAGTACTGTCATTTGCTCCAAAATCGACAACAGGATTAGGATTAACAATGCTTGTTTTAGCGGTGGAATCTATGCATCCGAAAGAAGAAACCACAACGAGCTGAACTGAATACGAGCCAGGATCTGTGTATAAATGAGATGTGTTTTGGTTTGTATCCACAGTGCTGTTGTCATCAAAATCCCATGTCCAGGATTGTAGTGTATCAGTTATCGGAATTGTTGTTAAATCCGCATAGGAAACAATGCTGCCATCACAAACATTTGTTGTACTGTAGTCAACTTCAGGTAGTGGATGAACCACCACATTTTTTGCAATGGTATCTTTACATCCATGAATACTAGTGGCAATCAGTGAAACAGAATGGGTAGTCGGGAATGAAAAACCATGAGAAATATTTTGAGTGTTGCCAAAAAGAGTGCTATCCCCAAAATTCCATAACCAACCGGAAACAGTACCAATTGCAACGGTAGAAGAATCATAGAAAAACATTGCCTGGTTTAAACAAACATCGGCAGAACTAAAAGCAGCAATTGGCATAGGGAATATAGTAATGGAGTCCTTTAACGTATCAAGGCAGCCTAGATTAGAAGAATGTGTAATCAATGTAACCTGATAATTTCCAAATGCAGAATAAAGGTGATTTGGACTCCATGCATTCGTGACTAAGGTAGAACCATCCCCAAAATTCCATGACCAGCTTGAGATAGTGCCGGTAACAAGGGTTGGATTAAGTGATGTATTTGTAAATAATACAGAATCAAACAAACAAGTATCGTTAAATGTAAATCCGGAAGTTGGCGAATCAAAAACTTTTACCGGGATCGATACTATATCAGAACATCCGTTTCCCGTGGTAACTACTAAAGTAACATTGTAAATGTCGGGGAGAGAATAATAATGTGAAGTATTGGTATCATAGCTATTTACACTGCCGGGATAACCTAAATCCCAAAGATATGTGCCAACTGAATCGGGTAAGTTAAAGGATGAATTAACAAAAGAAGAATCCATGAAATAAACGGTATCTCCAAAACAAACATCGTGATGAGTAAAGTATGCTGTTGGGTTAAAATTGACAGTAACTGCTTTTGTAACCGTATCAGAACAAGCAAAATTATTACTTACTAGCAATGTAGCCGTATCAATTCCTGCAGCAGGATAAATGTAAAAGGGCGACGGGGTATTGTTTACAGGGCTCCCGTTGCCAAAATTCCAACTCCATGTGTTAATAATTCCAAAAGATGTTGTGGAGTTATCAATGAAATGTGTTGCATTGCCATGACATACTTTTAAGGCTGTGAAGTTGGCTGATGGTTTCGGATTCACTGTTATTGTAGCATCACCGGTTTGTGGATGCGTACAAGCCGCTATATTTGCATCTTGTACACTGATAAGGGAATAAATAAATGTACCCGCCGTGTTTGTGGGGGCAGCTAAAGTAATGCTGTCTCCAATAATTGTAACGATTGTTGGCTGGGTATCTCCATTAATAGTGTATTTAAAGGTATAGGGAGAAACCCCACCATATCCTACAAAAGTAATAATGGGTAATGAAGCCCCCTGACATACTGTAATTGAACTATCAATCGATGCAGATGGTAATGGATCTATAGTTACTGTTGCGCTATCTTCCTTTGATTGAGAGCAGGCGGTAGGGCTTGAATCCATTACGCTCCACAAAACATATTTAAATGAACCATTTGATACAGTTGGAACAAGGATCTTTACAACAGTATCTCCACCGGTTGTAATTACTGTTTGATTTGCACCTCCATTTACAGTATAGGTAAATGTGTATGGTGCTGTACCTTCAGATCCCGTAAAGGTTATAAAGGTAATATCATTTAAACATACCGCAGCAGTCCCTTCTATTGTTGCAGTTGGTAAGGGATTGACGGTTATTGTTGCACTGCCGTTCTGAGCTTGAAAACAGAAAGAAGAACTGGAATCCTGCACCCCTGTGAGGTTGTAGGTATAAACTCCCACAATACCTATAGGAACCGAAACAACAGCACTATCTCCATTTATGGAACTTACAGTTTGAATGGCGCCTCCATTGATGTTATATGAAAAAGTATAGGGTGCAGCACCTAGCGCTCCTTTAAAAATTATATTGGGTGGTGTAGCTCCTTTACATACTGCCGTTGTTCCGCCTACGGTTGCTGTTGGTAATGGATTCACCTTAATTATGACGCTATCATTTTGTGTTTGAAAGCAGGCTGTTGAACTGGCATCCTGAATACTTACCAGATTATATATATAGGTTCCAATAACTGATGTGGGGGCTGATAAAGTTACACTGTCTCCATTAGTAGTACTTATTGTCTGATTTGCGCCCCCATTGATGGTATAAGTGAATGTATAGGGTGCCGTACTCGTAGAGCCAATGAAAATAATGTCAGGAGCTGTCGCTCCCACGCATACATCTGTTGTACCCGTTATGGTTCCTGTTGGTAATGGATTTACTATAATCAAAATGGTATCCTCTGAAGAACAGTTAATACGATTTGTGGAAAGGAAATAAGTGGTTGGAATGGGAGCGGATGTTAGATTTGAAGCTGTTAGTATTGGGTCGGCAATGTTCCCGGCACTTAGGTCTGTTACCGGAGTCCAGACATAGGTATAACCTGTAACCGAATCTGTATTCATCACCATTGTTTGTCCTGAACACAAAATGGTATCCTTACCCAAACTTTTTAATGATGGAAGAATAAGGAGCTGCGATGAATCACAAACACAGGAGTTAACCGATGGATCGATAACTGCAATAATGGCACAACCTTGTCCTGCCGCAACGTTAAACGTTGAGGAATACCGAACTGTGCTATCCTTTGGTATTACCAAGGTATCTTCAGCTAAAAACACATCACCGGGGTTGTAAGCGCCATTTCCGTTTGAATCATAAAAAAACTGAACAATTGAATCAGCATCCGTAAGAATTGCCTGCCCCGTATTGGTAATATCATAGTTTACTGTAACAGTTTCTCCACCCGGAGGATTTGGAATAGAGGTGGCATCGCCATTACTTAGTGACAAATATGCTTTATAAGTAAATACCGCGAGGGAGCTATCACCTGTAATTATTTTTGTTATACAATCGTTCTGAGTAGCAAGGCAGGTAATCACGCTTACGCTGAAGGTTTGTGCTTCGAAGAAAATAATGCCGCATCCAAGTTCATGTGGATTTCCTTTATATTGAAAAGTAAATACTGAACTATCTCCAGCGGCAAGTCCTGTAGGTAATTGCCATGACAAGTAGGTTTCTCCATTAAGGGTGTATTGTAAGGGTGTTCCACTACCTGGTGCATTATAAATGCCGGAAAAAGAGTTATTAATAAATGGAACACCGCTGGGCAGAGTAATAGCAACGGAATCTGTAATTCCAAAAGCGGTAGGTCCTAAATTGTGAACAACCACGAGCATAGTTGAATTTCCTGCACAAGGCGAAACATAGGTAGTGCTTAATTCAATGGCTGTGGTATAAAGTCCTGCTGCACCAATAATATCCAATGGTGTAGAAAAGAATATTTCCTGCTCTGTAACCTGTCCGCAAGATGAGTTTCCTGTAATATTAGAAATGATGGTACTGCCAGAGATAAACCCGCAATCGGTGGTAGTTTTAAAAACAAGATGAAAGGAATTTAATGTGGTATCCAGCAGTCCTTTCAATCCATCAATGCCAATAAGGCTGTCGATGGCTGAAATATTCCATGAGTAGGTATTTCCGCTTATTAATGTGGGATCGGAAATGTTGATATATTGATTTGTATCCGGATAGCTAAATTGCGATGAGCCGGAGACCAGGATTGCTCCGGGTGGCAAGGTTGCTGTGAGAACAACATTATATGCTGTTCCTAACTGAGCATTCACCCCATCAACAGTGAAGCTTGCAGTGTCACATAACTGAATACTACTGGATGGTCCTGTAATATCCAGATGAAAAACAGGCATAAGTGGGGTTAGTGTTAATACGATTTTCTCTGGTGTGCAAGGATAATCAGCCACACTGCTAGGGTATCCCACAGCACAATTCCAACCTGAATAAATAATTAAGCTGTCCTGAAAACAAGACGTATATGTTGCTGTTATTCTAAAATTTCTTGTTTCCATTGCGTTTACAGTTCCTACGGGATAAATGCCTGTATTTATAGGGCTAATGGGTGTGCCTAAATCTAAATCCACCACTTGAATTATTGAAACTCCTGAAATGGAAGGACCACTTAACCATGTGTTTAAAGCATTTGAAATGTTGGAAGTGTTGGAAATAATAACATCCCAACTTGCCGTATTGCTTGTTGCGAGAATAGAAGGCAACGGTGATTGAAGAAATAAAACAGGAGGATCGTAAAGTATTTGATCATCCTCTTCCGATAAAAATGTTGTATCACTTCCTGGACCAGTTATAAGAGAGACAGGTGTAAAAGTTATTTCATTTCTTACAGGTTTATAAGTCCAGGGGGTAACTTCGCAGGAAGGTTTTACGGTCACTTCCAATGTTCCATAAAAGTCGTCATCACCTAATGGGATTGTTCCGGGGAAGTTGGAATCAACTGGGAAGCTTAGTGTATCTGAATTAAGATTTGATGGAGTTATTGGTATCCATGGACTCGTGCTGGTATTGAGAGTTCCGGCAGTTCTGATTTGGTTAAATTGCGCAGAACTGAATGTGTAACCCGCGGGGATTATTGCAGTAAGATTGCTAATGTGAGCCCAGTTACGGTATTCGTATGGAAAAAAATTCCCTCCTGCATTATTATTGTAACCGGGTCCAAGACTAAGATAATAATTTTGCTTCAGAATAATGTCGTCGCAGGATTTTGTATCATAGCTTTCCGCTTCATGATTGAGAAAAAAATATCCTATAACAGTACAGCTGCCATTATAATGACCGCAGTGAAATTTGTTCGCTTCTGATGTTGGATTAGCAATATCACTCAGATAAAATTGATTCGTAGAAAAACAATTTATGGGAGTGGCATTACCAATATTGGTAGCAACCTTATAGCGAGGTTTAAATATCAATGAATCGAAAGTTGTGTTTTCATATGTTCCTCCTCCCGGTAATGCGCATCCGTTAGAAATTAAAGACGACACACTTAAATCATATAAAAAAATACTGGTAGAGCCTGATGTTGTTATTGTTGGAGTAAAATTAGTACAGGTAGCGAAAAGCGCCCCAGCCCTGTAAATAAATAATTCCGCGTCCAGAAAACTTAACAGGTCACCATGGCTGATAGAAGAAGATGCGTAACAGAATTGTAAGTTAGGGTGGCTGATATCTTTATAGAGTATTCCGGTAAAGGCTGTGGTTATGGTATCACCAAACATAGCCCTGTTTGTTTTTATTTTTAAAGGATTTAGGCTTCCACCTCCGTCGGGAATACCATTTCCTCCACCAGCCTCATTGTCCGGCAGTCCAAGGCTGGTACGGCTCATGTCAAAATTATTTATTAACATACCTACAGGGCAAGGTGAAGGGCAGTTAATGTTAAATGGTATGCTTTGGCAGGAAACGCCTATTTCACACCCGCAGGTGTTGTCAGGAATATAATATGATTTAACGCTTATGGAAGTTAAGCTGTCCGTTCCATTGCAGAGTCCACAATTTAAGCTGAGGTTAATCATCAATTCAGCATGGCTAAGCGTAAACGGAGGAGAACCATTAAAAATGGCTGTAACAGTATTCCCGGAAGCCGTAACTGAAGTGGGAGACCATATAGTAACACCATCATAACTTAATATTTTAATATTAGAATATGATAAACAAGGAAACGAAGGCAAGGTGAATTCAAATTTCCAGTTAGCACCGGGACCAACGGGATAAGAGTTGTGATAGTTGGAGAACAGAAAGTTAAAGGTTCCTGTTTGCCCGTTGCTCAATGTTGCAGGTGATCCATCGGGTGTTAAAGCCCCATAAATATTTGAATACACTCTTCCCCAGTTATTGTAGATAACGTAATTATTCTGACAGATACTTTGATAACTACCCTGATACCTCCATCCGTTGATGTAGCTCTGGCCGGAAGAAGGAGCGCAGCTATTCCAGCAACAACTGTATGAATTCCATTTTAGATAAACCGTGTCTCCGGCATTAATAGTGGGTATATTTATAAATACTCTCCCCTTGGGATTTGCAGGCATACAATTCAACTGATTAGTATTTTGTGAACCGGTGGGAGTAATTGAAACTGGCGTAGATGCAATACCTACCTGTATAGTGAAGCTTGCAGGGTCGATACTTGAACCAACATTGGTATTGTATCCTCCACCTGTGGACTGAAAAATATCTAATTGCACATTTGTCGCTTTTCCTAAACCTCCATTTCTAATCTTTAGTTGTTGCAGGCTTGGACTTCCTGAACCTAAGCAAGAACTCTGGGAAGGAATAGGGGTAATAATTAAATTCGGAACATAATTCGGAAAAAAAACATTTGCCGGAGTCTCCGGGGTGGACTGACATGGGTTTATACTACAGCCCCAAAATGCTTTTATTTTTGAAGTACCCGAAATACAGTCACTAACATTTACGGTTTCGCAGATGGTTATGCTTTCTCCACTTTCAAATAAATTATTTCCATTTCCAACACTTGTAAAATCAGTTCCATTCAATACAATTTTTGCAGTTAATCCGGTATTAGTCAACACTCCTGTACTTATTGAAGAAATGGCTATTCCGGCTGCATGAACATCTGTAATCGAAAACGAACTAAGTTCCCCTGACCCACCATTAATAACTGTGATACAACGGGTAAATGTGGCCGGAATAACTGCGGAATAAGATTGATTAGAAATGCTGGTAATAGTAAGAAAGGGCGATTTTACAAAGTAAGTGGACGTGTTTATGAAATCATAAGTAGCGACATTATTTGCCGTGTAATTAATACGTACATCATTTTTTATTATGCCTCCTCCCGACATAAACTGAAGAACATTACATTGAGCTTTAGCCGTATAAGTTAAATTCAAACTTGGTAATGTAGCGGGGGGAGGGCTATATGCAGGTATGGGGGGTAATAAAAAAAAATATTTTGTGTAGTTTGAGTTATATATTGTAGTTATCAGGGTTGCTCCTCCAGTCATCGATGATGCCTGGTAGTTTATTCCCGGAGGCATCGATAATACCAAAGTATCATTTGTAATTGAAAAAGGGGAAGGATTGGTAATAGAAATAGTAAATAACTTAGCTTCTCCACAAATAGTTATTTGGGAGGGTACGATACTGGTGATAGAAAGCATCCCGCCAGGACTACTTTGGCTCCAGCCATATATTGTAAGTATTGAAAGTAAAATTATGAGTAGCAGTTTTTTCATGCTTTGCTATTTTTGTTTAATAAAAATCGTTGAAAGCAATAAGCACAGACGTAATGCATATGTGGCAAACAAAAAAAACGCACTTGTTACTATTAAAAACTTCAAATAATTTCTTCTTTGGTCAAAATACATCCATAATAAAATAATGGATGTATAATACTATTTGCAAAGTTAAAAAATATTGCTTCAGAAAGCTATTGAAAAGTAATGATATTGTAGAAACAACGCCTTCTAATTTCCCCTGCCATTAACGCAAAGAAGGTTGGTTCAAATTGCGTGTCGTCATCCTGAGCCTGTCGAAGGGTGTGTGATGGCTTGCCCACATACTTCGGCAGGCTCAGCATGACCTACGCACACAACATTTATTTCTATCCTTGATGGGCATTATTAACAATCAAATGACTATTTTTGACAGTTAAAGAAATTTGTTTTTTTATCCTGACAGGATTTATTTGTTATGGATGAAAAAGCAAATCCCGGGAAATATGCACAGATAATTAACCCAAACATCTATCACAACTCCTATTGGAAAGGTTGATTTTAGGCTTGAGTTGATTTAATAATTCGGATTATGTCAAAAACATTAGAAGCATTTTTAGCAGCATCAGAAGTGAAAACTTTTGACGTGAATCATCGAAAAAAAATTAGATTCAATATCGAGCAGTATGATAAAAAAGTAGTTGAAGGTAAAGTGCAATTCAGCAATTTAGAACTTGCCAAAACCCGGGTGGCCGGGATAAAGCATAAATCTATTGAAAATCTTGAAAAATATTTAGTAGAATTTGAAGCTAATTTTATTAAGCGTGGAGGAAAAGTTGTTTGGGCTCAGGATGCCGGGGAGGCCATAAAGGAAGCGCTTCAAATTATTCAAAAGATTAGTGCGAAAACTGTTGTAAAAACCAAATCAATGGTTTCGGAAGAAATCCATCTGAAAGAAGCACTTAAAAAAAACGGTATCGAAGGTATTGAAACTGATTTAGGGGAATATATTTTACAGTTACGCAAAGAACCACCTTATCATACGGTAACGCCTGCAATGCATTTGTCAAAAGAAGATATTGCAAAAACCTTTAACGAAAAAAAGGGGACGCCACTTGATTGGAGCCCCGAACAAATAACAGAATTTGTCCGAAAGGAATTGCGTGAGAAATTTGCGACAGCTGATGTTGGTGTAAGTGGTGCTAATTTTATAATTGCAGATGTAGGGGCTATTGCTATTACTGAAAACGAAGGGAATGGTTTAATGTCAATGGCATTCCCGAAAGTGCATATTGCTTTTGTAGGAATTGAAAAAGTTATTCCATCAATGGCAGATTTGGATTTGTTTTGGCCCATGCTTTCCACCTACGGAACCGGGCAAATGCTTACTGTTTACAATACTATTTATACCGGACCTAAGCAATCCGATGAAGTTGACGGTCCAAAAGAAATGTACGTAATATTGCTTGATAATGGCCGTTCTACTTTGTTGGATAAAACAGAACAAAGACAAGCACTTTCGTGCCTTGGTTGTGGGGCATGTTCTTCAGTATGTCCTGTTTATCAAACTATTGGGGGACATTCCTATGGAACCACTTATTGTGGTCCAATCGGATCTATTATCACCTCCCATTTACAAGGTATGGAGGAGTTTAAGCACCTAAGCTATGCATCTACCTTATGTGGAAAATGCACAGAAGTATGCCCTGCAAAAATTGATCTCCATAAACTTTTATTATTAAACCGAAGAGATAGTGTTCAAAAAGGGCTTTCAACAAAACCAGAAAACTGGATCTGGCATTTTTGGAAAAAAGCAATGCTGAAACGAACTAAAATGGACAAAGGCGGGGCAAAATTAAAAAACTTTATGCTAAGGCAGTTTTTCAAAAAGTCATGGGGCGAACGAAGAGAATTGCCCCAGACAGCACCGAAATCTTTTAACCAAATATGGAGAGAACGTAAAGGAATAAAATAATTTCCCCCCTTTTAGCGTTCTGGTTTTCTAATGATGTTTATGTATTATTTCAGGCCATATTTATTTTTATACTTTTCGTATAGTTTTTTCTGTTCATTATTAAGGTCTATGCTAATCCCTTTCAAATAGGCCTTTCCACATTGTTAGTTCGCATATCCAAATCATCGCGGGGCGAGATAAATAAGTTAGCATCTGTGCCTACTTCAATGCTTCCCGTAGTATTTTCAATGTTCTCAACTAACAGAGCTGTTACCATCCGGCTGTCTTTCCCTCCAACAATAGCGACTCTTTTTAATGAATTTTGTTTTGAAAAATTTACCGCTTCAATAATTTCCTTTACATTATCACAATGAATATACACAGTTTGCATTCCAATGAAAATCCCTTTCATCGATTCAAAGCGAAGGTTTTTTCAATATCGACAGGGGATTCATTATATGCTTTTGCATCAACAAATATTTTTTTCAGTTCATTTGTTTGTTATGTGTACTCTTTGTTTTTCTGAAAAAGACCGGGATACCTATTGTCTTCATCCAAATTTTTACGCGTTAGTAAATGCGGTGGTGGTATGATTTATATTTGAGACACTGTTAACGGGAAATGTTTGCTGTGCAACAATTAAATTATTGATGGCAAGTATAATAAGAAACACAAATATTTTTTTCATAGCGGGTAAATAAATTGTTGCCGAAGCGAACGTGTATATAACAAACTAAATATTTTTAAAATGATTCTTTAATAAATTCTCAAACTGGAAATCATAAGATTATTGTTACTTTTGAGCAAACAAAAAACTAAAAAAAATGGAGATTGGCATACGTCACACACACATAATATCTGTAATTCTATTTTTATTGATTTATCTTTTAAAAACAGTTTTATTATTAATAAGTAAAAATGAAGCATTAGCGAAATTTACTAAAGCTGTCAAGGTTCCTGAAATGATTATTTCTACCTTGTTTTTAGCAACTGGAATTTATATGCTTACACAAATCCCTGAAATAAAATCATTGCTAATCGCTAAAATAGCAACTGTGATTATATTAATTCCGATTGCCATAATTGGCTTTAAAAAAGGGAATAAGATCTTAGCCGTTTTATCATTATTTATGATAGTCAGTGCCTATGGAATGGCGGAAATGAGTAAAAAACAAAAATCAAAAACATTGCAGGGGATTTCGGCATCTAATGTTAATGGGCAGGAATTGTATAACGCTGCCTGCCTTTCCTGTCATGGTGCTGACGGCAAATTAGGAACAATGGGAGCCCGCAATTTATCTGTTTCTACTATGGATCTTTCGGCTCGAATAGAAATTATAAAAAATGGAAAGTCATCAATGAATCCATTTAAAGGATTACTTACTGATGAGCAAATCAAAGCTGTTGCCGAGTTTAGCAAATCAATAAAAAATTAAAATGTACGATACAGCGAAGAAGCAGGAAACAGCCATATTGGTTGGGTTAATCAGCAGAACTCAGGATGAGGGAAAGGCTGCTGAATATCTTGATGAGCTTGAGTTTTTGGCGGATACTGCCGGAGCAAAAGTCTTAAAACGATATACACAACGCCTTGAACATCCCGATTCCAGAACATTTATTGGCGCCGGAAAGTTGAATGATGTCAGCAATTTTGTAAGAGAAAACAATGTGAACATTGTAATTTTTGATGATGAACTTTCACCGGCTCAACAGCGTAACCTGGAGAAAGAAATTAATGAGGAAAAGGAAATTAAAGTAAAAGTAGTAGACCGAACCCGGTTAATACTCGATATTTTTGCGTCACGAGCACGTACCGCACACGCTAAAACTCAAGTGGAGCTGGCTCAATCTATCTATTTATTACCCCGACTTACAAAAATGTGGGATCACCTGGACCGTATTAAGGGCGGTATTGGTATGAAAGGAGCCGGTGAAACCGAAATTGAAACCGACAGGCGTATTGTACGCGACCGTATTGCTTTATTGAAGGAGCGGCTTAAAACCATTGACAAACAAATGGAAACGCAGCGTAAAAATCGTGGAGAGATGATACGTGTGGCTTTGGTGGGTTACACGAATGTCGGCAAGTCCACTATTATGAATATGTTGAGTAAAAGCGAAGTGTTTGCTGAAAATAAATTATTTGCTACACTTGATACCACGGTGCGAAAAGTAGTGATTGAAAACCTTCCATTTCTGCTTTCCGACACGGTCGGATTTATTCGGAAATTGCCTACTACCTTGGTAGAATCTTTCAAATCAACATTAGATGAGGTGCGTGAAGCGGATATCTTAGTGCACGTTGTAGATATTTCTCACAAAGGATTTGAAGACCAGATAAATGTGGTGAACCAAACGCTTAGCGATATTGGTGCGGGTGACAAACCTACAATTCTTGTATTCAATAAAATCGACGCTTTTACTTTTGATCAAAAAGATGTTGATGATCTGTCGCCAATTACAAAGCATAATATCAGCTTAGAGCAATTGAAAAAAACCTGGATGAGTAATTTGAATGCGCAGTGTGTTTTTATTTCAGCCACTAATAAACAAAATATTATTGAGTTTAAAAGTGTCCTTTATGAAAGAGTAAAAGAAATGCACCTTAAGCGTTATCCATATAATAAGTTTTTGTATTAGCGCAGTGTCGACATTGCAGTCTTTTAACTCAAATGCATCGTAAAAATCAGTTTATCGTGAAAATAACATTTTTAGGTACGGGAACTTCACAGGGTGTTCCCCTTATTGGATGTCCTTGCATGGTTTGTCAATCAAAAGATGCCAGAGATAAACGTCTGCGTTCATCTATTTTGATTGAAGAGAGTGGGAAAACATTTATTATTGATACGGGGCCAGATTTTCGTCAGCAAATGTTGCGGGAAGAGGTTAAAACTATTGATGCTGTTATCTTTACTCATGAACACAAAGATCACACCGCAGGTTTTGATGATATCCGTGCCTATAATTATATCAATAAAAAAAAGATGGATGTTTATGCCTCGGCTAGCGTTCAGGAGGCTATAAGACGAGAGTTTTCATATATTTTCAGCGATTTCAAATATCCTGGAATACCAGAAATTAATTTGCATTTATTAGAAAATAAATCAACTAACATCGATGGTGTTGAGGTGTTACCAATTGAAGTATTGCATTATAAATTGCCTGTATTTGGGTTTAGAATTAAGGACTTCACCTACATTACCGATGCAAATTATATTTCGGATATTGAAAAAGAAAAAATAAAAGGCACAAAAGTTCTTGTACTCAATGCCTTGCGCAGAGAGCCACATATTTCACATTTTACTTTTATGCAAGCAATTGAATTAGTAGAAGAAATAAAACCTGAACGGGCCTATTTTACACACATCAGCCACCAATTAGGACTATATGAGGACGTTCAGAAGGAATTGCCCGATACAATTGAGCTTGCATATGATGGGCTGAAAATTCATATGTAGGTAGGAGTATTGAAATATGAGTATTTAGAAAAAAGGTTATTACGTTTGTCAAACTTGGTTTTTCTGCCTGTTTTTTGTCTTCTTATAATAGAATAATGGCAACAGTATTAATAAGTGGTGGTACAGGACTTGTAGGTAAATATCTTAGCAAGAGATTGAAGGGAAAAGGCTATCAGGTGGCTATTCTGAGTCGCGAAAGTAATAGGGATTCAGACATACCAACTTATGCCTGGAATATTGAAAAAGGAACAATTGAAAAAGGAGCTATTGAAGCAGCAGACTATGTTATTCATCTGGCAGGGGCAAACATTGGAGACAAAAGGTGGACAGCAAAAAGAAAGCAGCTTATTATTGACAGCCGCGTTAACGCAGGAAATTTGCTTTTCGATAAAATAAAAGAAAGCAAAATTAAACCGAAGGTATTTATTTCTGCATCTGCAATCGGATATTATGGAACAATTACAACCGATAAAATTTACAGTGAAACAGATCCCCCATCCGCTGATTTCCTTGGAAAAACCTGTCAACTATGGGAACAGTCAGCAGATCAATTTATAGAACTTGGCATTAGAACTGTAAAAATTAGAACAGGATTAGTGCTTACAAAGCAAGGTGGTGCATTAGCAAAGATGATTTCACCCATTATTATGGGAATTGGTTCTGCAATTGGCAATGGAAAACAATACCTGCCCTGGATACATATTGATGACTTGTGTGGCATATATATTAAAGCACTGGAAGATAATCAAATGAACGGCGCATTTAATGCAATAGCACCTGACCACAGAACATACAACGATTTTGCTGGAACAGTTGCTCGTCTATTTAAAAAACCATTTTGGTTTCCTAATATTCCGGCAATTGTTTTGAAAATGGTATTTGGTGAAATGTCCGTAATTCTTTTAAAAGGAAGCAGAGTTTCTTCTGACAAAATTAAAGCAGCAGGTTATAATTTTCTGTTTCCCAACCTTGAAAGCGCTTTAAAGGATTTACTCATAAATAAACGGGCCGAAACAGAGGCTAAAATATCGGACATTCATAAGCCACAACATTAAATTCAATGTAAATAGGCTTCTAGGTCGTTTTATTTCAAAAATAATTAAAAATATGAAAAAAAAAGTATTATTTAGCATCATGGTTTGTATCAGTGTTGTTTACGCTTGTAACAATGCTGCAAAGAAAGAAAACAGTGAAACAACAAATGTTCAAATGCCCGATTCTTCTGTATCCACTATAGGAGATAGTATAAAATTAAATAAGGGCGCTAAATGGACTGTGATAAAGGAGATGATGGTATTTATTAGAAATATGGAATCTGATGTTAAATCATTTTCTGAAATCGGGCACAATGATTTAAAAGACTTTCATCAGCTTGCAGAAAATCTGCAGAAAAATATTAATTTATTGACTTCCAATTGCACCATGAGTGGTGAGGCGCATGACGAATTGCATAAATGGTTAATACCTTATATGCAAGTGGTAAGTGAATTAGGCGAATCTGAAAATCTTGAGAATGCTCAACAAATAGTTAGTACAATAGAAACTTCCTTTAAAGTATTTAACACTTATTTTGAGTAATAAATATTTTCAGGTCGTTAAGTGGCATTCTATCAACATTCGCGGTGTGGTTTATTTGTATGAATGAAAACTGTTTTTAAATTGTGAATAATAATAGTGTCAAGTCAAGTTTGTTTTGTCGCATTGTTGGTCATTCCGAACTTGTTTCGGAATCTTATGGATGCTGAAACAAGTTCAGCATGACTTTAGGATATTTCACGATTGACATGACAATAGTAATATTTTACAAAAATTAATCAGGTAAAGGCAAATGAAATTTTCAATTTTCGCTTACTGACCATGTTAATGTTTAAATAATAGATTTTATGAAGAAAGCAATATTGTTATTGTCCGGAGTTATTTGTTTTTTTATCGGTAAAACTCAAACCATTCCTTCATTTCCGGGTGCAGAAGGATTTGGAGGAAAGACAATTGGTGGGCGTGGCGGTCAGGTAATTTATGTTACCACACTTGATCCAAGTGGTCCGGGTTCACTGGCGGAAGCTTTAGCAACTCCCGGAAAAAGATATATTCTTTTTAAAGTCAGCGGAATAATTAATGCCGCAGCTGAAGTAATCTATGGCGATTTCACTTTGGCAGGACAAACCTCTCCGGGAGGTATTATTGTTAGGGGTTTTGTGATTGATGAAATGTATGACACCGTTGGAACGGGTGATAATATGATAATTCGTCACATTCGCTCACGTCCTAACCCTGATTTAACTATTGCAGGACAAGGTTATGTACTTGATGATGGTTTCCGGTTTGATGGTGCTTCTAATACCATAGTTGACCACTGTTCTTTCGCAAATGCTGTTGATGAATGTGTTCAGATGTCAAATTCAAGCCATATCACACTTCAAAATTGTTCATTGGCAGAAACCTTGGGAGATCATTATTATTTGGGAGGTTTATTAATGAATTATTCCAGCTTTGAGCATCCGCAAGATAGTATAAGTATTCACCATAATATCTGGAATAGGATAGGTGGAAGGATGCCTGAATTTAGCTGTGAATCGGCCTATTGCGGTGTCCACCCATTAAATATTGAATTATCTAATAACCTGATTTGGGATCAGGCTATCAATATTTGGTATAATTCAAACATTGATCAGACAGCTCCAACAGCAATTGATTCTTTTTTTCTGAATATGAATTGGGTAAATAATTTTAGTGTTAGCCGTCCCGGATATACCGGGGGAATGATATCACATGATTTTATGAATTTCCCTGATAATCATTTTTATGCAAGTGGTAATAAAATGAATTTATATTCGACTTATTCAGATTATGATCTTTTTTATTGCTGTAACGATTTTTCAAGCCCGGGAAACAATCCAAATACAGACTTTGGGGTATTAACGCAAGAGTCTGTCAGGCATCCCTTTCCATTAATTACTTATACCCCTACAATCCAATTAACCAATTATGTTTATGCCAATGTTGGAGCATTCCCTCGCGACAGCATGGATAGACGCCTGTTCAGTTTTTTACCAACCAATACCCCGGCCCTTGTACCTGTTGATTCAGCTGATCATTACCACGATGCATTTATTCTCGATTTTAATCCATCAAATCCTCCGTTACCATTGACAGATTCAGATAATGACGGGATGCCTGATTATTGGGAAACAGCCCACGGATTAAATAATGTGGTTCAGGATCATAACGGTACTAATCTTTCAACTTCAATTACAGGAATTGCCGGATATACAAATCTGGAATGCTATATCAATTGTCTTTCTGATTTTTTAGTATCAGGACAAACAAGTTTTGCGTGTGGTGTAACCGGAGCTACAACCATAAATTCGATAAGCAAAAACGATGAATATGTTTACATCTATCCAAACCCAACGAAAGGTGATTTCACTGTATTGTTACCAAAAGCAAGTGAAGAAATAAAAGTAATCAATCCCTTAGGTCAGATTATTTATAAATCACCAACAAAAGGACAAACCTCTCTAAATTTAGATTTATCGAAAAACGGGATTTATATCATTCAGATTTTTGTTGAAAACGAGATTGTTTCTAAACGAGTTGTCATTTGCAAATAATACGCTTAATAACTAATCACCTGTTCAGCAATATTTGCAGGGAGTTCACGATATGTATATTGTTGCGTGCGTAATTGTGGGACAAAGCCGGCTTCGCTGATTGCCTGCTGTATTCCATTGGCTGTAAAGCGATGCGGCGCTCCGGCAACTGACACCACATTTTCTTCAATCATGATACTTCCAAAATCATTGGCTCCGGCGTGTAAACAAATTTGAGCAACTTGTTTCCCAACTGTCAACCAACTTGCTTGTATGTTGATGATATTGGGCAGCATAATTCTGCTCATTGCAATCATCCTTATATATTCATCACCTGTTACATTATTTGTAATGCCTTTGTGACGCTTTAATAACGTCCCGTCATCCTGAAAAGGCCATGGGATAAAGGCTAAAAATCCCTTTGCATCTTTCGGCTTTTCATTTTGAACTTCACGTATTAAAACCAGGTGTTCAAATCGTTCTTCAATAGTTTCGATATGTCCGAACATCATTGTAGCAGATGTGGTAATGTTTAATTGATGTGCTGCACGCATTACATCCAGCCATTCGCGCCCTGTACATTTTCCTTTTGAAATTAATCTGCGAACACGATCATTTAAAATTTCGGCACCTGCCCCCGGCATACTATCCATTCCAGCTTCTTTCAAAGCTTTCAGCACTTCGGTATGGGTGGCTTTTTCAAGCTTGGCTATGTGCGCTACTTCCGGTGGCCCAAGTGTATGTAACTTTAAATCCGGAAATAAACTTTTTAATTCTTTAAAAAGGTCAACATAAAATTTCAAACCCAATTCGGGATGATGGCCACCTTGCAATAATAACTGATCGCCGCCCAGGCGCAACGTTTCTTCTATTTTTTGTTTGTATGTTTCAATGTCGGTGATATAAGCTTCCGCATGTCCCGGAATACGAAAAAAATTACAAAACTTGCAATTTGCAATGCATACATTGGTTGTATTTAAGTTACGATCGATTTGCCAGGTTACCTTGCCATCAGGCTTTTGAATCTTTCTTAATTCGTTGGCCACAAAAATTAAATCGGCAGTAGGAGCGTTTTTAAATAAAAAAACACCTTCATCAATTGATAAAAATTCAAAATTTAAGGCGCGTTGTAATAATTGATTGATCATTGCTGAAAATTTATGCGTGAATGTGAAAACTTATTAATTAGCGAAAAAGAACGTTAACCAGACTTTGTTGTATTAGGTTGTTGAAATATTTTTAACCTGATACTTCAGCAAATGTTGACATTGCTTTATCGATACATTATTTTTTATACTTTTACCAACTCTAAAGTAAAAGTAACAATTATGACAACTATCTCCAAAAAATCTG
Organism: Bacteroidia bacterium; assembly: GCA_036170695.1. Taxonomy (GTDB): domain Bacteria; phylum Bacteroidota; class Bacteroidia; order 2-12-FULL-35-15; family 2-12-FULL-35-15; genus 2-12-FULL-35-15. The sequence goes on along the minus strand of JAVHPR010000259.1, from coordinate 10,286 downwards.
CAATAAGCAAGGCCGAGTGTATTATTTTGTTGTGCGAAAAAAATAGCAAATTCGATAATTATGGCTTAAGCAAAACTGAAATTGATTTCATTAAGAAAGAAATCAATGATAAAGAAAAGTTTTTTATTAGTATCAATCAACTCAGTCGATATGTTTTTATTCAGGTAATTGATCCTAAAAAGGAAATAACACTAACGTGGGAATCGCTTCGCAAGGCAGCAAGCACAGTACATTCTGTAATTACTGAAAATAAAATAGAAAAAATAACGGTTGTTGATGTTGAAAACAAAACCCAGGAGACATTGGCATTTACAGAGGGCTTGGCTTTGAGTAATTATCAGTTTTTGAAATATAAAAAAGATAAAAAGAAAGAAGCGTTTTCTCTTAAAGAAATTTTTATTGTAAGTGAAAATATCAGTAAATCCGAAGCCGATGAATTGAACATCGTTGTTGCTTCAACTTGTATTGCCCGTACATTGGTTAACGAACCGGTAAACTTTTTAACCGCTACACAGCTTTCCAAAGAGTTTCAAAAACTTGGAAAAGATGCAGGTTTTAGTGTGGAGGTATTTGATAAATCAAAAATAAAAGCCTTGAAAATGGGAGGCTTGTTGGCTGTTAACCTTGGTAGTGTCGATCCTCCAACATTCACTATTATGGAGTATAAACCAAAGAACGCAAAGAATAAACAACCGATTGTTTTAGTTGGAAAAGGAGTGGTTTATGATACAGGCGGAATAAGTTTAAAGCCTACTCCAAACAGTATGGATACAATGAAATGCGATATGGCGGGTGCTGCCGCTGTTGGTGCTACAATGGTTGCCATTTCAAAAGCACAATTGCCTGTTCACGTTATTGGAATTGTTCCTGCAACTGATAATCGTCCGGGGGGGAACGCCTATGTTCCGGGTGATGTAATAACTATGCACAATGGCTTAACGGTTGAAATGCTTAATGCAGATGCCGAAGGACGAATGATATTAGCAGATGCATTGTCCTATGTTAAAAAATACAAGCCGGAATTAGTAATTGATTTGGCAACATTGACAGGGGCCGCTGTTGCGGCTATTGGAACTTCCGGAATCGTTGCTATGGGAACTGCCGATGAAAAAACAAAAAATGAATTGAAACAAAGCGGCAATAATGTTTTTGAACGATTAGCCGAAATGCCTTTTTGGGATGATTTTGATGAGATGATAAAATCGGATATCGCAGATATGAAAAACCTTGGTGGCCCTTATGCAGGAAGTATTACTGCCGGTAAATTTCTGGAACGTTATATTGATTACCCATGGATGCACCTGGATATTGCAGGTCCTGCTTTTTTGACCGCAAAAGAATCCTATCGAATTAAGGGGGCGACAGGAGTGGGTGTTCGATTATTGTTTGATTTTTTGAAGAGAAGATAAAAGATAGGTATATAGATAGGTATATTGAGATATGATTATTCAGAAAAGAAACAAATTTTAATATAAATCGGATAATTCTAAATAATATTTATATTTGTATCGTATATAAATGGTGTTTTTAATAAAACAGCCTGATTTTGGCGTTTTATATAGTAAATTTAGTTTTATAGGTTGTAAATTGATGTTAAGACCTGTTATTTATGACTTAATGGGTTAATAGAATTTGCAGATACCTAATAAATTTTGAAATAATAAAAAGATTGGCACAAGTTTTGAAATAGGGATGATAACTAAAAAACTTTTTGTATTTTTAGCCGGATTAAGAAAAAGTTTTTTGCATAGAGTATAATATAAAACGTAATATTAAAAATTGAACAAATGAAAAAAGCGATTTTAAAAATTGTCCCAGGAGCGATGATGATAACTATGTTCTCATTAACTGCTGTAGCACAATCATTCGAAGGTCTTATCGAATTCCAAAAAGGAACAGCTACCGATACTACAAGTTATGTATATTTTGTAAAAGATAACAAGGTAAGAATTGACGAGATAGGTAGCAGGTCAAAAAAAGTTGAAGGTTCTTTTTTAGTGAGTTTGGATTCAAAAACAATGAAGTCCTTAAACCACGAACGTAAACTTTACATGGATCAACCTACACCGTCGAATCCTGTTATTAAAGGCTCATGTACAGTTACAAAGGGGCAAAATGTAAAAAATCTGCAAGGGTTTAAGTGTTCAGAATACATTGTAACCAACAATACTGAAAGCACTATAATTACCTATTGGTTGGCAGAAGGGAAATTTGCTTTCTTTGAAAAGTTATTACGCCAGCTAAATCGTAAGGACAAAGCATCTGTTTATTTTTTACAGATTCCGGATACAAATAATATGTTCCCAATGCTTTCAGTTCAAACTGATTTAAGAGGCAAAGAGATGGGACGCCTGGAAGTGACTAAAATTACAAAAAAGATAGTAGAGCCTACCGTATTTGAAATACCAAAAGGATACGCTAAATTTGAGAAATAGAAAAAAGAATTGAGTATTTGAAATCACCCGTTTCGCTCCATGTTTTTGTTGGAAGCAAAATGGGTGGTTTTTTTATTGAAAAAACTGCTCAGCGGCAATTGTTTTGTTGTCCTTTTGACTAGGACTTAATCCTATTTCGTAGGAGGAGAATGAAGAACTTGAGTTTGTTTGTTCTTGCTTCATTTTAAAAAACCTATTGTTAATTTTTAATTCAAAAAAGCCCATTTCATTCAAAAATCCACCTTTCACCTGGTTGTTTAAGAATGTTTTTGCGGTATCCCAATTAGTTCCAAAATAAACTTTTAAAAAATAGTCTCCATCCGGAATATTATTCATTTTAAAAGAATTACCCATAGTCATGTATTGATTACGAATAGTTCTGGCATTTTTTTTGTTTTCTACCAAACAAACAACAGCTTCTGATTCATCACTGTTTTTGATAACAATGTTGTTTTTGCTATCCTCATTAACTATTTCTTCACCAAAAAAGTTACTGTAAGGGGAGTCAAAATTATTAATCAGCGGTTTCGCATTTGTTTCCTCATTCCCCCTCTGGTACTGGTCAATGGCGGTGCTTGATGCCCCATTAGATGAAACCACCCTTTCTTTTTTGTTATGGGTGGAATATGAAATAATCAAATAAAGTAAAATCAACGCAATGCCAATACTTATGGGTATTTGATAGTTTTCAGTTTTATCATGCTTATAGGCCCTGGCTTTTCTTGCGTTGTAGTTTTGTTGCTGCGATTGTTGCTGCGTTTGCTGTTGCGAATATTGTTGTGAGGCACCGGTATAATGGGGCTGTTGTTTTTGTTGGCTATGCCCCCTGCCATAAGAAATTTTTAAATCATATTTTTCACGTTTTTCAGGGTTTGACAAAACAGTATATGCTTGTTGTATTTCTTTAAAATGCTCTTCCGCCTTTTTATTATCCGGATTTTTATCCGGATGATATTTTTTGGCCAAATTGCGGTAGGCAACTTTCAGTTCATCAAAAGTAGCTGTGTTTTTTACTCCAAGTAATATGTAATAATTTTTTTTTTGCATAATTACTTTATTACAATGGTTCGGTACTTTTTTAGTGTCATGGCTGAAGCCCTCTAATATGGGGCATTGTATTAACCCCAGCCTTAAGGCTGGGGTTACAATAAAACCCAATGAATTCAGGGACTTTAGTCCCTATTTGAAAAAAACACCGAACTATTGTTATTACATTCACTATTAAAATTACATAAACCTTACATTCATATGGCTTCTTGTCTTCTGCAAGTTTGGTTTGGAGTTTTTAGGATACTTTACAGAAAAAGAAAACTCTATTTTTTTGACCTCACCGGGTTGCAAGGCTATTTTCCATGCATATTCGCCTGTTTTAGCATCAAATTCGCCTTTTGAGGTTTCAACAACATCAACCAGTATATCACTTTGAGTTGATATCGGGAGTTGATCAATAACTTCAATATGAATAGGTGTTTTGCGGTTGTTCTTTACCAACATTTCGTATGCGAACGTTTCTTTTGTGGTATTTCCAATGATCTTTCTGAGACTAAACTCTTTCACTTTAGTGCGGGTAACTAATACTTTATTATCGCGCCCCAAAGAAAGATCCAGCGTATCATCTGCGCTGCGGGTATCAATGTATGATTGACCAACATAGGTTCCGGCATAATAGATATTTGCAGGACCTTCAACCAAGTCTAAATCTTCCCAACCAGTGATGCGAGCCAATAAAAAAGCATCTCTAACCAGTTTAGGGGCACTAAAGTGCTGATAAGTTGCGGGGAGTTTATATTCGGTCACATCTACAATATATGGCTTTGAATCTGCCGGTATCGAGTAATTCGTTTTAATATCAAATTCTGCACTCAGTTCAGCAATTTCTACTTCAATAAACTCAATTTTAGATTGGATGGCAGGTTTCTGAATTTGCCCACTTCCCGGCAGATTACTTATACTATTTTGCATATACCCTTCGCTGGATTGCTGAATAGGTGAATTTTCGGAGTAGGCGTAACTCTTTTGTTTTTTATAAATATTGGGAGATACGAATGCCAACTCCCAAGGCTCTAACTTAGGTTTTGCAGCACTTTGCGAAGGATCTGAAGTAGAAAGTTTAATCTTAATATCATTCCAATCGATACCTGTATTGTTAAAAACTTTTGCCCTGTATTTTAATTCAATTGGCTGATTGATGTCTTCTGCTAGTAAGTCGTAACTTGGTGCCCACCCTGCGTCGGTAACAACATATTTTAAATTAATGGTAGTTGTCGTTTTAACTGTAGTTGAAAGCAGAATAGATATTTCAGCGGAGGGCTGATTGATTTTTGCATTAAGCTCCATCAGTTGCTGATTGATTTTTGATAAGGCTTCATTTAACTTATTAGCATTTTTATTTAACGCGGATAGTTCATTGTTAATCTCTTTTATTCTGGTTCTGTAAAAATCGGAAGCTAATTTAAGTTCGGCAATTGAAACCCCTTTTTCCGTTCCTCCAATGGCATCATTTTTCAGGAGCATATTTTTCTCTGTTGCAAATGCATCTTTATCATTATTAATTCCTATTACAGCATCATTTAGGATGGAAGCAGAGTCTTTTAATTGTTTTATCCTGCTCCCTTCTTTTTGATTTGCCATATAATTGATCGCATCTGAAATTGCGAGTATGGTTACGTCACCTGTGGCATTTACTTGTATGCTTTTTGAATTTAGTTTAGGTGACAAACCAATAAAAACTATTTTATTTCTTCCCGGATTTAAGGTTACCTGTTTGCTATGAGAAACCTCTGCTCCATATAAATAAATTATTGCCGACTGAACGGGAGTATTTACCTCCTGCGTGATTTCGGTGCTTTGTCCATAAGTCAAAATGCTTGATGTGGCAATCAACGAAAAAATAGCGAATTTAATTTTTTTCATTCTAATGAGATATTAGGTTAATTCGGGTAGCTTCATTTCTTTTGCTACTCAATAACAGACGGCGAAATTACATCAATTTTTTTGAGGGAATCAGTGTTTTGGATGGAAATATTTGGGTTAGATGCCTTCTTTAGCTTTTTTATTTATCAAACGGATCTTATAAAAATAAGCAACAGAAATCATGCCTGCCAAAAAGGGAAACCCTGCGTAATTTTTTATTTCTTCGTGGTGGAAAAATTCGCAGATCATCCAGTAAGAGTTGCCTGAAATCCATAATAAAACAGCAAGATTTATCCAGAATTCATCCTCTTTTTCACGCCAACTGATTATTGTGATTATTAATGCTACCGAAATAGTAGGAACTATCATGGTAATCCCGAACGCACGCCATTGAAGCATCCAGCAGGTGTCTTTCAATAACCAGAGTGGTATGTGCAGGTTTTCGTAGTGGCGGGTTTTAAACATGATTTTAAACTCCAGTTATTTAAATTTACTTTGACGTATTGTCTTTTATTCCTAGTGTCAAGTCAGGTTTGTTTTGTCGCATTGTTGGTCATTCCGAACTTGTTTCGGAATCTTATGGATGCTGAAACAAGTTCAGCATGACTTTAGGATATTTCACGATTGACATGACACTAGCTGGTGGAGGAATCTTTTTCATTAAAAAAAGATGTCTCGTCAAATCTCGACATGACATCTTTTTATAATTAATTAAACACGACTAAACAAATTTTCTTTACAGATTCTCAAATTGCTTGATTTTAAAAACTCATATTCGGCTAAAATGCCCGAATTACACGTACACCGTACGACCCATCCTTATTTGCACTGCTGTTTGCCCCATTGCTAAAGCTTTGAGACCAGGCACCATTATTGGAACTTTCCGTTGAACTCCAATAGAAGGAACAGGGAAATTCACCAACTTTACCATTTACTTTTTGAAGATACAATAAATTCAGTTCATCTTTTGAAGGTAAAAACCAACCGCCAAAGTCGTTAATTTTCAAATTATCACATATCCCGGCTGCGTATATTCCGGGTCCCTGGGCATTAATGATAGCATTGGTGTTTTCCATTCCGGTACCAACTTTAGCCCCTGTTGCAGATGTTTGTATAAAGCTTCCATTGAACCACTTCAAAGAGTTGCTTTGGTCGATGGTAGAAGTTGTTAACCCATGAAAACCTGTACTATCTACATAAAAAACAATGCCTCCGCCGTATTTTTGTCCTATATGAATTTTCGGCACGGATGGAGCGTCGTGTAGATGTGTGTAAGGGATTTCTTTCCTGCAACCTGAAATCCAAACAACGAATATCGCTATGGAGATGACGAATAGTAAGTTTTTCTTTTTCATGTTTCTTTTATTATGGAGGTTGATGCTTTTATTATGTTACTATATTTCAATTGATAAAAATATAGCGTTATTTTTTTAAAAGAACAGGAGGTAGGAGTATTTTACACACGCTCAATTGTTAATAACTCGTGTTTTTGTTAATTAGTTTTCGGGGATTATTGTCGGTTTTTGCAATAAATATGTATATAGATTTGTTGTGTGTACGACAAATTTCCCTTATACCACCCCTTTGGGGTTTTACAAAACCAACCATTATTTATTCTATAATAATAACAGCCCTTCGGGCTTTGTAGCCAATCCTTAGTAAATCCCGAAGGGATGAAATGATTATAGCACAATGGAACATTTCGTAATGGTAAAACCCCGAAGGGGTGAAATTAAAGCCTTATTGGAAATTTGTCGTACACCCAATTTGTTGATTGGAGCTATAATAATAACAGCCCTTCGGGCTTTGTAGCCAATCCTTAGTAAATCCCGAAGGGATGAAATGATTATAGCACAATGGAACATTTCGTAATGGTAAAACCCCGAAGGGGTGAAATTAAAGCCTTATTGGAAATTTGTCGTACACCCAATTTGTTGATTGGAGTTCAGTGAATTTTTTAATACCTTTGATTGTTAAATATTTAGTGATATATCGTATGAAAATAGTAATTACCTGTTCTGTTTTTTTGATGTTTTTTGTTTTGACAAGTTGCAAAAAAAAAGATTTGGGATCTCCGGGTATAAATGAAATATGGCTGGAATACAAGGCTTTTAATCCAACACAATTGGCGGTTGCAGTTGGAACAACTGTAACTTTTACAAATAAAGATAATGCTAACCACTCTGTTACTTCCACTAATAATTTATTTGATAGCGGAACAATAAAAAACGGAAGTACATTTACCTATACTTTTACTACTGCAGGAACGTATTACTTTTTTTGCAATTATCACTCTTCAAATCCTGCAGAGGAGGGAGCAATTAAAGTACAATAGCGATTAAGCGATAATATGTTTTTTTTATTTCCCCGTTGGAAGTTTTGTAGAAATAAAGCAATGCAAATGGCACAGAGCTGTTAATATACACCATATGGCAGATCAGCAAATCAATTTAGTAATAGACATAGGAAATACAAGAATTAAAGCAGGCTTGATCGAAAAAAATGAATTAGTACATTTTTTTGTTTTTGAAACCCGTCCTAATGAGCCTGTTTCTAAAGAATATCGCCATTCATTTCACCAATCATTCGAGCAGGCGACAGAAGCCTTGCTGGCAGCTGATTTATTTGAAAAATACAGCATCAACAGGTGTATAGTAACTTCCGTTGTTGATGAGATGGGTTCGTTAATAAATACCCTGAAAGAGAAAGCAAAAACACTTGTTTTTACAAGCGAAACGCCTACACCGCTGGTAAATTTATATCAATCGGTTAATACCCTTGGCTCAGACAGGCTTGCCGCCGCAGTGGGCGGGAATTTTTTATTTCCCAACAAAAATGTATTGGTGATTGATGCCGGAACCTGTATAAAATACAATTTTGTAAATGACAATAATGAGTTTATAGGAGGGGCCATTTCACCGGGTTTACAGATGCGTTTCAATGCATTAAATACTTTTACTTCCCGATTACCATTATTAGCTGTTGATGAAAATTTCGATACCCTTATTGGTAGTAACACCAATGACAGTATTTTATCCGGTGTAGAAATAGGCACAATAACTGAAATAGAGGGAGTTATAGAGAGGTATAAACAATTTAATCCCGATTTAAATATAGTTTTAACAGGTGGTGATGCTTATTTTTTTGAGAAACGATTAAAAAGCCCCATCTTTACAGATTCATTTTTAATCCTGAAAGGGCTTAATGTGATTTTAAATTATAATTTAATGTCGTTTAGTTAAGAAGCCATCGCACATATTTCGACAAGCTCAATATGAAGCCGCGCTTCAGTCTGAGCTTGTCGAAGACTCTGGGCAGATTATATACATTAGAAAATAATCTAAACTAAACGACATTTTACATATCATTAGTAAAGTATGAATACATCAAGTAGCGTAAGTAAACTAAAGTTAAGTAAACTAAAATCAGTGGCATTTGTATTTCTTGTACTTAATATTTTGTACTCAATATACAATATTTCAATAGCTCAGGTAACAAACAGTTCGCCTTATTCGCGGTATGGAATTGGCGATTTGAGTGGCAAAGGCTTTGCTCAAAGCTTTGCAATGGGAGGTACAAATATCGCATTGCAAAATGATTCAACTCCAATGTTTTTTATCAATTCAGGAAATCCTGCATCGTATTCCAATATCAGGCTGACAACGGCTGAACTAGCTGAAAATTTTACCCGAACACAATTACAAAGCGCAAGCGCAAAAAAGACAATTAATAATGCCGGATTTGCTTATCTTTCCCTAGCATTTCCTATCAACAAGTGGTGGGGAACCAGCATCGGTTTGTTGCCTTACAGTTCGGTTGGATATAAAGTATCCGACCACCAGGTAATCAATAATGTGGGTGAGGTTGATTTTTTGTATGAAGGTTCCGGCGGTGTTAATCAGGTTTATTGGGGCAATGGGATAAAACCATTGTTTGGGCTTCCTCAACTTTTTTTAGAATCAAAAAAATATAGCCGTTTAAAAGAAGAAAAAAATTATGCGAAAGCCAATAAAATATTAAATCGGAAAAAGTCCTTGCAATTATTATCATTAGGACTAAACGCCTCTTATATGTTTGGAAGTTTTGATAATACAAGGCGTTCCATATTCCCTGGCAGCAGTAATTCCTTTAATGCCCGTACAGGAACTATTACACGTATTGGCGATTTCTATTTTGATTATGGAGCACAATATTCATATACGTTCGATTCATTGAGAGGCCATGAAATTAAAGATAAAGTAAAACTACTGTTGGGTGCTTCTTTTGCTACTCAAACCGATTTAAATGCTAAAATTGATAGTCTTTCTTATACTTATTTTAACAATTCATTAGGTACAGAAATCGGAAAAGATACCATTCAAAACGTTCAAAACGTAAAAGGGAAAATTCAGTTCCCGTTATCTTTTGGTTTTGGTTTAGGGATAAAAAAAGGTGACCGTTGGTTAATTGCCGGCGACTTTGCCATTCAAAACTGGAGTACCTATATGGCTTTCAATAAATCGCAAGCGTTAAAAAATAGTATGAGGGTTTCTATGGGAATGCAATTTGTTCCTAATTCAAAAGCAAACGGAAAGGGAAGCTATTACAAAAGAATATATTACAGAATTGGCGGGCGATATGCACAAACATTGCTTGAATTAAAAAATACCCGATTAACTGAATCTGCCTTAAGCATAGGGCTTGGTTTTCCCGTAGGACGCAGTTTCATGCTTCAGAATTTTTCTGTTATAAATTTCGGTGTTGAATTTGGAGAAAGGGGCACCATCTCAAATGGTTTAATTAAGGAACAATTCATTAAAGCCACTATTGGTTTTACCATTAACGACCGCTGGTTCGTGAAATCAAAAATTGATTAATTATATCAGGGTCAATTTCGAATAAAATAATAGGTATATACGTTTAGAGCGCACATAGAAAAAATAAAATTATCTTTGCTAC
>JAVHPR010000258.1:0-2641 GCA_036170695.1 Bacteroidia bacterium | reverse complement strand
ACCGCATCAACATTTGTGCTGAAAATCGCCACCTTCGCCAAGCCCGAAAACGTTGTAGGCAATGCTAAAAGACGACACCGACAATGAAAATAGAAAGAATTGTAATAAGGAATTTTAAGAGCGTTAAGCATATTGACATTTCCTGTTCGTCAAAAATAAACGCCTTTATTGGAGAAAATAGTGTTGGTAAAAGCAACATATTTGACGCAATTAATTGGTCTCTCGGACCAGTTTATCCTTCTTTTAATTCGACACTTCCGCAAGACCATTTTATGGGTGACACAGCTAACGATATAAAAATCACGTTGTGTTTTGACGATGGAAAGTATTTGCAACTTGCAGAAAATTGGATTGACCAAAGACAAAATCAAAAATCAGGATTAAACTTATCAGCAAACTACATTACAGACATTGAAAGACAAAAATATTGTTCTGCATATTTGGGTGTTGACAGGTCAATTTTAGACTATTCTCCTTCAAATAGATGGTCATTAATGGGCAGAATACTTCTTGACATAAACCAAATGTTTAAACTACAAGAGGTAGTAAATGAAGATACAGGAGAAGTTCAGAAAAAGACTGATATTTTCAAAACAGAAATTGAAAAAATAAGGGACGAAATTCTGTTTACTGTGGAAGACCAAAATGGAATACAAGTAATGAAGAAATTCATTGAAACTCTTCAAAAGGAAACAGCTAAACAATTAAACCGACCTGAGAATGAACTAAAAGTTGACTTAAACCTTTATGACCCTTGGAATTTTTTCAGGACACTTCAACTCGTAATCTGCGAGAATGATACAAACCTATCCTTTCAGGCTTCCAATCTTGGAATGGGTGTTCAAGCTTCAATTTCAATAGCAATTTTAAAAGCATATTCACAAATCAAACTTCAAAATAGCACACCATTATTCATAGACGAGCCTGAACTGTTTCTTCATCCTCAAGCTCAACGAAATTTTTATAAAGTTCTTTGTGAATTAGCAGAAGCTGGGACACAAATATTCTTTACAACACATTCCCCCGACTTTTTAAATGTCGGTAGATTTAATGAAATATTCATTGTTCGCAAAAACGCAACAGATGGAACGTATGTCAGATGCTCAAAACCTCAATCATTCGTAGAAGACTTAGCCATAAGAAAAGAAATAGTTTCATCAGACGATGAAATTATGCTTCATTACAAAAACGCCTATGAAGAAACTGGCGACACTCAAAAAGCTAATGAAGCATTTTTTGCTAAAAAAATAATCTTAGTTGAAGGACAAAGCGAAACACTTTTACTTCCTTACTTCTTTGAAAAAATCGGCTACGATTATATTGGTAAAGGCATAACAATAGTTCGTTGCGGAGACAAAAGTGAATTAGACCGATTTTACAGACTATACACAGAGTTTGGGATTCCTTGTTTTGTAATTTTTGACGGTGACCACCAACACGTTGGAACAGCTGACGAAGGAGACACAATTCTCAAAAATCAAGCGTTACTTTCATTATTTGGTTTAACCGCAGACTTTCCAGACAATTTAGTTCACGAAAAACATCTTGGTTTTTTAGACACATTAAATGAAAACTTAGGAATAGTGACATCGAAAAAAGGTTTGAAACTCTACAAGCACATTGAGCAAAATATTTTAACCGCAGACAATGTGCCGAATTGGGTAACACAAATGACAGAAGCAATTGAGTTATTGCAAGACAATACACCAAGTGTTTTACTTAAACAACCAATAGCACAAGTATGACAAAGAAGGAACAAAAAGCAATTGAAAACTATATCAATTTATTATTGAAAGTAACCTTTAGAATTTGCCATTGGGACGAAAATGGGCAATTAAAATCACGAAGTTCAGGGTTTCTATATAAGAGGACTGCCGATTCACCATTATTAGTTATCACCGCTGGACATCACACGCCACCAGAAGGTTCTTTTATTGAAACAAAACACGTTTATGAAAATCAAACAGCAGCAGTAAATGCGGGTAAATTTCAAGTTTTTTACAATGACAATGACATAGATTATGCATACAGTATTTTGCCTTTAGATTTAATTCAAAAAAGTCTTACTAAAGATATGTCTTTTGAATTTACGGTATATAAAGAGCCAATGGTCAAAGCTGTTAATACAGAAGTTTATGGTTTTGCAGTTCGAAACAATTATGAATTTGTAAATTATAGTGATGCTTTAGTTGCACCTACCTATCTATGTCACAAACTTTATATGCAACTAGTAAAACAAGAGGAACATATAAATTACTTTAAGACAAGTCGACCAATCCAAGACCACGAGTTTTACCGAGGTGCAAGCGGTAGCCCAATTACAGACCAATACGGCAGAATATCATCAATACTTATTGGCGGGACAGACCCAATAGAATTATTAAGAGGATTTCGCCTAGACAATATTGATTTACCCTAAAACCGATTACACTTGAATGATATTACAAGAAAAAGAAGTACTGGCTATAACAGCGGTTTTGCAAAAAAGCGGGTTAAGTGGTTAATTGAACATTCTACCTTGCATCAACTTTTGTGCTATGTTGACAGTTTTGTGCCCCGAAATCCACTTCTTCGCAAAGCCGCGAACCGTTATTCCCTCATTAAGCGTCATAACGCCAGTGTGATTTTCTTTTATTTTTAG
>JAVHPR010000257.1:0-2644 GCA_036170695.1 Bacteroidia bacterium | reverse complement strand
AGATCGTTTTTTTGTGAATCAAATGTCGCCTATGCTATGTAGTTATTAGTAATGTAATGAAAGAGTGCCCTAATGTGTATTGTGATATTTCATTTACTCCAATCAAAGATATTTTATTGCTAAAGACAAATAAATTAACCGATAGAATATTATGGGGTACTGATTACCCTGTTTATTCAGCATTTAATTCATCTGTAGATATAAATCAATGGTATCAAAATAGGATTGATGAAGTGAAATCTGCAATTGGTAGTAATGATTTTGAAAATATATCCGAAACCAACATCCTGAAAATTTTATGACTTGCCGCATGCGTGATTTTTTTTTACAATTCAATTACCTACCAGTAATTATATTTCATATATTTGAAATAAGTTTTCAGCTTATTAAATGGATATGAAACATAAAACCATATTACACCAGTCAGGAGAATTGCTCTCTTATTTTAACGAAAAAAACAAGCCATGTTTTAGTCATTTTGATGCGTTCAAAGCATTACCATCAGCAGCAAAACCAACAGTGTTGGTACTTCTTAGTGACATGACAAAAAGGGGGCTTCTTATGCGAATAAAAAAGGGTATTTATTATATTATTCCTTACGAGCAGGATTCTAAGACCTTTATGCCCGATTGGCATTTATTGACTCAGTACCTTGTTGGAGATGCAAAATATTATATTGCATATTATTCGGCAATGCAATTACATAGTTTAATAACTCAACCTGCATTAAAAGAACAGATTGTTGTAAACAAGCAAATAAAGCCATCCACATTAAAAATAAAAAACATTCCGTTTCAGTTCATTTATCATAACGAAAAACATTTTTTTGGAGAAAAAAAAACATGGATTGATAATTATAATAAAGTACAATGCTCCGATCTTGAAAAAACATTTATTGATAGCTTGTTTAAACCGGAGTATTCCGGGGGAATAACAGAAATTACCAAAGCACTTTACAAAAGCAGAGGGAAAATTGATTTTGAAAAACTATTTAATTATGCAATGAAATTTGATTCCTTAGCAGTATCAAAACGGCTTGGATATTTATTGGAATTACTAGAAATAAAAACATCAATAATCGGAAAATTACAAAAAATAAAAACAAATTCTTACTTCCAGATTGAGCCATCACATCCCAAAGAAGGTAAAATGATTTCACGTTGGAACATACAGGAAAATCTTGATAAAAAATCCATTCTTTCTCCTATTTATACATAAATATGATACACCCTAAAGAAATAAACAAACACGCAGCTCAATACAAAGTAAGTGACCGGCAGATTGAAAAAGACTATATACTTACATGGGTATTATACGGAATTGCTAATCATGAAATATTAAATAAAGCTCTTGTGTTTAAAGGCGGTACGGTATTAAAGAAATTTTATTTTGAAGATTATCGTTTTTCGGAAGACCTTGATTTCACACTATTAGATGAATCATTAACACATGAAGAAATCAAAGTGAAACTTAATGATGTATTTCAATGGGTAAAAGCAGAAGCCAATATAGCATTACAACACAAAGAAGATGGAACACATGCGGAAAGTGGCAGCTCTCAGTTTTATGTAAATTATACTGGTCCGTTAGCTGCAAATATTGGAAGCAGAGATATTAAAATTGACATCACAAGAGGAGAAAAAATGGAATTTGCTGTTGAAGAAAAAAATGCAATTATAACATATACCGATCTTCCGGAAGATTCATTTACACTTCAATGTTATTCCCTGTCGGAAGTATTGATTGAAAAAATGGCAGCATTAATGGGCAGAACAGAGCCTCGTGATTTATACGATTTTTGGTACTTGATGGAAATACACAGATTAAAAATGGCAGATCATATTATTGAATTCAACAGTAAAGCGAAACATAAAGGTCATAAGCCAAATCAATTCGGAGAAAAAGTTTTAAAAAAAGAAAAAGCATTTGAAAGAGATTGGTTAAAAAAACTTCAAAACCAGATTAATAATTTGCCTCAATATAGTGATGTTTTCAGAGCAACGAAACGGCATTTAAAATAACAGCCAACATAGATTATTTTTTTGTATACTAAATATTATTTTGAGAACAAATTGAAACTTTGAAATTATGTTACACTGATTATTAAATCAATTATTGTTTAACCTTAAAACTTTTTATCATGAAAACAAAAAATAAATTCGGATCACGAAACGTACTCATACTTTGTACAAAGTTTTACAATTGGGGGAAAATGCTGGCAATTTTAGGTGGTCTACTCCTGTTATGGCACCAAATTATTTTAGGGTCAATAATTCTAACAATAGCTGGTTGTGGAATAGCCATTATTTATTTTCTCTATGCTTTTGCGCCTGTAAGGGAAGATGTAGACTGGAGTCTTGTTTATCCTGAACTAGCAGGTATGCACGGACAAGAAGACCTGATCGAAGATCCGCAAAAATCACGAAATGAAATTGCTGAAATGAAATCTGAAATTGAAAAATTAAAGAATGAAATTACGGCTCTTAAAACAGCACGGTAGCCCACCACAGTAAAGACCTATACGTGAAAACCTTTATATGAAGACCTTTATGTGAAGACCTATTTGCGAAGACCTATACGTGAAGACCTACACGTGAAGACCTGTACGTGAAGACCTATACGTCAAGACCTATACGTGAAGAAC
>JAVHPR010000256.1:0-13251 GCA_036170695.1 Bacteroidia bacterium | reverse complement strand
ATTACAAAACAATAAAAGACAGCATGTCTAAAGCAGATAAGCAATTTAAATAATTTAAAAACATCGAAACCAATATTCATCTTTTTATGAAAATTATAAATCAAAATAAGATAACCACAAAAATATCAGGAACGGAGCATTACACATTCAACTTCCCTGACGAGGGGGACAGGATAATACTTTTGCACACCCCGTTTAATCCTAATGATGTTAACGCCATAATGGTTTTGAACGCTCAATTACAGCAAATGGGACATCTATCACGAATTGCAGATTTTAATAAAATTATCGGAGACCTAATAGATTGGAAACCCTACGTGGCTCTTGTTATATCGGTATCCTACGAACCTTCTGAAATTTATATTGAAATTGACTCAAGTGGATTGGGTAAAAATTTATGGCACAATTCACAGCAGAACAATTTCATGTACTTGGAAAACTAATGAATGAAAACGCTTGTTTGACAACATAGGATGATTTCATTATAACCTCTTAGCTCTCTATGGGGTTATTTTTTTTTGCAGCTATCTCTTGTAGTGCATTCCGAATGCAAAATAGCTTTTATTTTCTCTTTAATTCCAACCTCTTTGATACCTTCATTCATGTCGCATTTAACAAATCTATCGGGAAATATTTTCAAATTCATATCGTCAATAATGACAAATGAATCAATTTTATGTGTGATTATATAGGCTTCTATTTCTTTTGCTCTGCTGCTTAAATCGCCTGTAACACCAATAGGACTTTTAATTATACCGTTGTGTTTGAAAAGTAAATCCAATGCTTCAAGGTCTTGAAACATTAACCGCCAGTCGGAAGTTAAAATAATTTCTGCGCCTGTTTCTAAAAGTATTTCATTAAAAATGTTTACGCAATCTTTATGAAAAGGATATGCGTATAGCTCATGGTTAGGCTTATACGAGCACTCCTCTGTGGCTAAAACACCATCTATATCTAAAAATATAATTATCATTTTTAAAAGTTTTTTTACGGAATTATAAAGTAATTGGCAATTTAGTTTAAGTTAAATTTTATCTAACCTCATAAATCCAACAGTAGGTTTTTCTTTTACAAGTTTCTCCCATTCCAATACCTTAGTTATTTCTTCATGGGTAATAAACGGTATTTCCTGCATTTCAAAGCCCGATAGCACAACTAAAAACTTTGGTAACATTGTTTCATCCACTTCTAAAATACCATCTTCATACCATTTCTGAGGTGGACAATACCATTCACCATAGTTTTTATCTACATCACAACCATCACGTTGAAGAAAACTATCTATACTATCAAAGCATGGTATAAATAGCAACGATTTTTTATGCCGTTTGATACATAAAAAACCACCTGCATCACAACTTATACCACAATAAGCACATACGTAATCCTGAAACTCATCAGGTGTATGAATAGTTAATTTTTCGTCAATACAGTTATATATTTGAACACCGTTAATCTTTAAGGAATAACAATCAGTAAAGTAATAGTTTTCTTTATGCGCTATTTCACTGTTCTTTATCAATTCTATTTTTTCTGCTTTCCACATAGTTTTAGGTTTTTTTGTTTTCAAATAGTTCGATAATTTTTTCCATATCAGCAATACGCTTTTCAATCATTTCTTTATCCATACCATCCATAAGCAAGTAGTCATAAAACTTCATCTCTGCTAAACCACTTTTCTCAATTTGAAGGTCTATGTATAACTTCTCTAAAAGGTTTTCAAATATTGGAAACTCGTCATCAGAATAATAATTGATGTTTATCTCTGCGCCATTTTTAATTAAAAAATCCACCATTTTAACATCCGCTTTTTGTGTTGCATGGTACAGCGCATTTAATCCGTCTTTTTCAAAATGGTTTATATCTACTCCACTTTTAAGTAGCAGTTTCATCATTTCAATTCTTGATTCAGAAGTAAAATCCGCTATGTTCCTTATATACGCATCAAACGTGCCTCTTCCGCAATAACCATCACTATAATCACAACCTGTCTTTTCAAGTTTCTGTTTCATAGTAAATATTTTCGCCAATATTTTTTCATCTTTTATCAGTTTTAAAAACTCATCAAAATGATTTATGACGTAATGAAATTGGCACGTTTTTACCGCAACAGTTAAAAGTGTTTCGTTTTCATCGTCCACAGAATTAAAATCTGCTCCTTCAATCATCATGCGCATTACGTTGTGTACATCAAGCCTTTCGGTATAATGCACTATTGCCGAATTTAAACAAGCCTGTTCGTCTGATATTTTAATTGTGTCTTCCACTATACAAGGTTTTTTAATTATGCCTTTGTTTTTTATAACCATTGATTCCCACTCCAACATTAGATTAATTTCTGTTTCGGATATTTCGGGAACTGCATCGAAATCTATTAATTTAAGCGATGTCAATTCAGATATGTACGGCTCTTCGATAATCAAAATGCCTTCCTCATACCATTTTTGAGGAGGACTATCTAATTCGCCCCTTTCTGTACTCAAATCAAACTCTTTGATTGATTCTATTATATCAAAAGCAGGTAGGATTATAATAGATTTTTCTTGTCTTCTAATCAATAAATAACCGCCTATATTGCATCCTTCTGTTCCGCAACTACAAATAACACTTTGAAAATTATATCGTGTGCATAGTTCGCTTCCTTCTAAATTATGATTAGTAATTATTTCATCATTTATACTTAGAGTAAACGTATCGTTTGATGAACCATTTTTAAAACGAACGCTTTTACCATCTATCTCAAGAGTGTAATAATCATCCTCTTCACATTCATCTTTTGGATTTTTAGTAAATTCTATTTTATTTGCTTTCCACACTTCTAATTTTACATTCGTTATAAATACTGTATAATTTAGTTAAAACTTCATCAATTTGCTCCACAGAAAATGCAGGAAAATACTTTCTTAAATCATAGTTAATTGATTCGTCTAAATAAGGTGCTTCGCCTTTTCGTCCTGTATATTCTCCATATTCTCCGCTATATATCTTTACAGTTAGAGCTTGCGCCCTCTTTTGACTTAAGGTAGTTGGCTTTTGCTTTGCTAATAACTCCATGCCTCGTATTGCCCTTTCCTTTAAAGATTGCGGGGGATTTACCTCTTGCTTTACAACATTAGAGCTTGTTCTCGTATTGTGCTTACTAAAATCTGCTAATAAAGCCTCCAACGAGTTATCATTTAATTTTTCAGTCATTTTTAAAATCGTTTTTCAATTATTAAATTTACGGTAGGATTATTTATTTTCTTTGCCCATTCTACTAATTTCGCTTTCCCTATCCGCCTATCCGCAGCTTTGAATATTTCGGTCAAGCCATAATTTATATCGAGCGTTTCCTTACATTTTGGATGGTTAGTGTAATCAAAAAATACTTTTTCGTTTTCAAATTCAGTAGCTAATAATTTTTCGATAGGCGTGTCAATGTAATCTCTAACGAGTTCGCTTATCTTATTATCACCCGACCATGCGTGAATATAACTTTCGGTTATTTTAAAATCCTTTGGAACATCCCAAATAACTTCCTTACCCATCTTTACGCAAAAGCGAGGGATTGAGGTGCTTCCATATTGGCTTCGCATCGGATACGAATAACAACAAAATTTCATTTCGAGTTCAGGCTCAAATAGATTATCAATTTGTTTTTTGAATTTACTAAATCGTTTCATGTTTAATTTTTCGTTGTTTTTTTAATCTAAATGGAAAGCGATTCTATCTTCAATCCAAGCGTTATAAAACTTTTCGTAGTCGTGATAATACGGACAAAATTCATCTTTCGCTTCTTCTTCAAATATAGTGCAGGTATAACGAGTATTCGGCATTGATTGCCAAGCTTTTTGTTGGTCTTTCGGAAGCTATCTAAAGACAACATACTTTGTCCCACTTTTAGATTTTTTAGGTGGAACTTTATCTGAAAATATTGTTTCTTTAATCATTTTAATCTTAAAACATAATCTACTTATATGCGTTTTACATTCAATAATTATTTGTTTTACATTTTGAAATAAAAAAGACCCGAAAACCTTCGGATGGCAGAGCATAACAAGGCTAAGCATCGTAGGCGTTCGGGATTCCTTTATGAATTTAATCGCGAAAATGTTCCTGCAACATTGCTCTTAAAACTATCCATTGAAGTATAACATTCTATTTTTGCCAATAGACCATTTTTTATTCTTGGAAGCATAAAAACATCACCAGTAGGTATGTCATTTCTTACATCCTGTATTAATTGGTTATCCATTGGAAAAATAATTCTCCTATCGTGGAGTGGTAATATTTTTATACACAATACCTTTGAATTATCAACGTCATAGTAGAAAAAGTCTGTTCTAATTGAAAGTCCTTCTCTTTTCATAGCAAGAAACGTTTTAAATAAATGACCGATATATCTTATATCGGTTCTTATTCCATGCCCCATGCCATTCTTAATACGATACACAAATTTAAACTCAGGATGCAGAATAAATGCAATCTGCTCCAAATCCAATGTACTCAGACCCAGCGCATATTGTCTTACAATTTCTTCTGCTTTTTTGCTTTCTGTACTCATTTTTAAAACGGGTGTAAAATTTCATTCATATCTGATTCCTTTAAATATTCCTTTTTCATCTTATTCCCATCAATATTAATTTTGCAATACTCTTTATGTTCGAGTACTTTACCATTTTGCGATTTGCAGAAATAAGAAAGTACATTTTCAACTTCATTTTCTTCAACACAAATTATTTCGTAGAACTCCCCATTCACATGGATTTGATTTAATCGCTGAAAATTTTCAAAATTAAAAAGCACTTCATTTTTAGTATTCAAAATCAACCTGCCACATTCAGATTCACAGTCAAAATATTTATCTAAAAAGATTTCTATTGCCTTATAATTGGCAGGAATAACAATGCTTCCATCTAATTTATTTTTCACTCCAATGAGTGATTTCTGTTTAAAAATCTTATATTTTTTCATGGTATAGTTTGTTTGATGTTTCTAAACCGAAATGGTTTTAATGTCGCCTTCGTTGATGCCTGTTTTTTGACCCTTTCTATACGTGGGTTCAAATGGATAAAAGGTTTGCCGATTAAAATTATCAATAGGCTGAAATAAATAATTTCCCTTTGAATCGTTTTCTGTAAAATATCCAAATATTGTGTCCACATTATTCAAGGCTATATCATAACAAATATTAAACTTTCCATTAAGAACTACTCCTAATACCTTTTCTTTCTCTTTTAATTCAAAAGGAACGAATGTATCCTCAATATCAAAGATATATCCAACAGTCTCAACGCCCTGTTTGCAATAGTTCTTCCCAATGACGTTTCCTATCCTGCCTCTACTAACTTCCACCTCCCTATTATCAAGTTTATATAAGAATTTTAAATAAAAAAGATGCTGAACAACTCCATTATTGCATAGTTTAAAATAAGAACCATCGGAAAACTTGTAATCAGTTTTAATTATAAGTTCTTCAATAATTATTCTTTCTTTTGACCTTAATGCTCCTACCTCATTATGTTTTTGCCGAACAATCATGTCATGTTTTTCTTTATTGATAGACGTTATTTCAATAAGTAAATCTTTGCACCCATTCGAGAAGTCGCTAAAATCAATCACCTTAAAATCGTATGGCTCAATTTTAAAACGCAATTGATATTTTTCTATTGCCAATTCTAAATCTCTCCAACTTTCTTTTGTATTTAACAGCACAGTATCCTGTGCAAGTTTGTTTAGTTCCTGAATATCCATTACCCTAACATTTTATTTTTGCTGATTTGATTGTTGTCCAATATTGACAGGTATTTTAAAATAGAATTAATATCTTCTTCCATTTTATCATCAGTGATTTCATTATCTATGATACCCAAATTGTTTTTTAAAATAAACGCTGCTAACAATGCTTCTTTCTCTTTCCTAAACAATTCATAATAATGGGAAAACTTTTTAAGCACTTCATCAAACTCTTTAGTTGTCAGGTTTGCTATAAGTTTCCGTTCTGACTGGCTACCTGTAATTTCAGTAAATGGAGCTGTATCAAGGATGCAATGCACCATTATGTTTTTGTAATCATCCCAATCAGCAACCTTGAAAACTTTTTTTTTCTTAGGAATATCAACGTAATATTCATCAGGATTAATTTTATATTTTTCAGCAAGTTCCTTTAGTTTAATTTTCGCAAGGTTTTTCTCGGCAGGTGTCCCACCCCTTGTAGCCATTGTACGTAGCTTTTTAATCAGTTCAAATAATCGGATATTACTGGAATTTTTAGGCATTGTACTTTTAGTTAGTACAAATTTAGTGCAAACTTTAAGCCTTAATACCTCTTAAATAGGGGTGTTGAAATGTTTTATAAATTGTTAATTCCCATCTTGATTTTTCAACTTGATTAATCTTGATTTTTCAACTTGATTTTTCAACCCATTATTGTTGAGTTGTAGAGGATGCCTCAAAAAAATGAAAATGGATTTATTTTGGAAAATGAAAATTTTAAATTGTTAATAAGTTTATCCCCTTTTGATTTTAAAGCAAAAGTAATTTTCATCCCCTCCCAAGAAGTCGATTCTGCCACTTGCAACTATGCAAAGAGCATTGTTGCTGAAATCCCAAATAATATCAAACGTTTTGTTGTCATGGGTTGTTAATGTTATAGATTTAATAGGCTTGTCATTAACATCAGTTGATTTCCTGCCCTGTCTTATCGTTACTTTTTTAAAATCTGTTTTTGCCATATTATTATGCTCCTTTTATTTCCGCATCAATACCTTCTAATTCGGAACAAGTAATTTCTAATTCATCTAAAATATCTTGCTGACCTCTTCTTTCATTTCTTTGCCAATTAGTAAGAAATTCTAAAAGTAAAGTTAAAATTTCTCCATAATCATCCGACTCAATATCGAAGAAACCAAAATGTTTATTTGTGGTATTTACTGTTACTCTTTCAGGTAGAAGAATTATATTTCGTATTTTTTTGAATTTATTATCTTCTTGTAATTCTGAGTTTTCGATACTTCTAATTAGCTCTCCTGCTTTAGCATTATTGTTTCTATGAAATAACTCAAGTATTGGTCTTTTATATTCCTTACCAATAAAATTATTTTTATCATCAAACAAAATATGTTGAATATAATTTAGTTTAATCAATTCCAAAAGTAGTTCTACTGCATTATATTCTTCATAACTATATACATTATTATCATATAAAGGCAAAAGTGTCCGTAGTTTAGAAAAATTATCATCTAACCTTCTTTCAATATCATCGTATCTTTCAGGAGTCAATTCCGCTTTTTTTTTATTTAATCTTTCAAAGTATTCGCTACTGTTATTGTCTTTTGTATGGCACTCTCTTCCTAAAGCATCCGCATTAACATAAAAAGTCAACAATTGATTAATGAGCTTTTCTAAATCTGTAATTCTATTTTCCATATCGTTATTTTTGGGCGTTTAATAAAAAAATCGGGGACGAACATCCGAGATACAACCAAGCTCGGACAACCACGTCCGCAAAAAGGAAAGTATAACAGAGTCGCCCCCTTTCGGGGCTTCCGTTCTTACTTTTCCCTTTGTCCTTTAAATGTGGTTGTTTCGCTTGGTTATGGGAATTGAAGCTATGCCTGTATCAGATATGTGTTAGTTCGTTTTTTTAAATTCATTTGAGTTTATTTTAAATCAAAAATAATGAAAATATTAGCTTAGTCTATCCTTTTTAAAAAGATAGATATAAGCCGATTTTAAAATTTCATCAAAATCAGAGATGGGAAAACAATAAATGATGGATTAATTAGCTTCTTGAGTATCCTTAATGAAAGGTTTAACAAGATGTTCCTCGATGTAATTTGTTATTTGCTCCGTTTCGTTTGGAGCAACGTAGGTGAAATAGTTGAGCTTTCTTAAACCATCCCAAATTGAATGGTTTACTTGGTTTGATTTTTTTGGTTCTTTACCAACAAAGAAATGAGTGCCTTTATATTTACTCGAATTACGTAAAGTACTTAACAGATACAAGTGTTCCCTGATGTCAATTTCGAGGTAGTGGGTTTGTTTTTCAAAATCTAAAACTTCACCTGTAACATCCACTTCATTTTTCCCAATAAACCAAATTGATGTAGGGACTATTAATCCAGGTATATGTTTGGAATTTAATTCCAAATCAATATTGACATGAGATATAATTTTCGGATTAACTTTTGTCTTAACCTTTGTTGTTATGAGTTCCTTCTTATCAATAATTAAATCTGATTCAAAAATTAATTTCCAATATAGACTATCAAATATTTCATCAGTTACTTTTAGGTCAATGCTTTTGGGTTCGGAAAAGTGCAATAAGTTATTGGAGTAATTGCTTAAATATTGAAAATACTCCTTTTGTAAAAATCGCTCAGCTATTTTGCTCTCCCCTTCAATCAATAGCTGATTGGGAGAGCTTGCGTTATCTTTTTGTAATAAATAATTCTCAATATTAGTTAGTGATGATTTAAGCAAATTGAACGCAGGCAAAGGAAGTAACTCTTTAATAACTTTCAACTTGTCATGAGAAAAACGAAAGTAAACTTTATCTTCCGTTCTTAAAATAAGGGCAATACTCAACCGCTCGTCCACGATGGGACGAATAGGGCAATACAATATGCTATAAAATGGTTTCATATTATTATATTTTGTCAAGACTGCTTTCTAAGATGGTACGAAAATGCGATACGGTTTGATTTGTCCAAGTATCATCAAACAGGTTTTTCCTTATGAGTTTCTCTCTTTCAACAATGTCAATATTCCACTCATTTGGGACTTCATTTAAAATTTTGGCAAATTTTTTTGAACACTCCTTTACACAAAGGTAGAAATTTTCTTCCAATTCCAACAGTGTTTGATTTAATTTAGCTCCCCTCTTAATGAGTATATTACATAATTTTGTGTTCAAAATACTCTCATTTTCAGACAATTGAACCAATCCGTGATTTAAAGTACTTGTGTTAAATATTGTAACATGGTCGATTGCGACAAGCTGATAACCATCAATTGTAGGATTAATTAACAGATTCGCATTATTATGATTTCTGTCCTCATTACTGAGCCATAGGTCGAATAACCCGATTTTTAATAGGTCAACCTTATTAAAAATTTTATCTATTTCATAATAATTACCTTCCCATGTATGTAAAAAATCATTCACATCCATTGCGTGTTCTAAGTAGAAACTACCGAAGCAAGGGTAAGCAAAATTGGCTTTAGGGATTCCACTTGGAACATATTCCTGCTCTACATTTACAAATGAAAAATCAGGAACAGGAATTTCCCATATTTTACAAAAAGAAGCACCTAAATATTCATTAAAAAGGTCATTCGGTTTACCATATTTACAAGCGTAGTAATTAATATCATCACACATGAAAACAATCGGTGCGCTTCCGCTACTCTTTAGCTTCTTTTCAAAGGGTGATATGACATTAATGCTTTTCATTTCTTCTTTTGAATGTTGTGTCCTGATTATAACTCCCCTTTAAAAGCGCTATCCAACAAACTACTTTTAAGCTGTTCAAGAAGCAAAAGTTTTTCTTTTTGCTTGGAAATTATTTCTTTTTTTGTTTGGTCTAACTTTAAAAATGTAACAACATACTCCTCTTGCTTTTTTAAAGATGGTAGCGGTACTTCCAATTCATCAATATAGCCTTTACTAATATTTGGTTGCGCTCCGCCTGTACTATCTTCTAAAATTTTATTGCGAATCGAATACAAATAAAAAAATAAGAATAGGGGGTTAAATTTGTTCATCGTATTTTGGATAGAACAAACTGCCTGATTTGTTGTTGCATCCATTCCTAATATCCCTAACTTACCAGCGGTTGCACCATACATAGCCATTAAAAGAGTTCCTTTATTAAATAATGTTGCGGATGAACTTTTTAATCCTTCTTCCGTAATAAATTCGGAATTTTCAGTTATAAATAAATTATCATCTAATTCTCCTGATTTTAACCAAACAATTTCACCACCCCAATATCTGTCCACTCCTCTATTTGGTGTGCCACCACTTTTTGTTTTTGAAAATTCGGATATTTTAATTGCAGTATATTTTCCTTTACAAGAATTAAACACTTCATCCAAAACACTACCCATTAACCTTTCAGCGTTTACAATATTTTCTTCAACAAGCTGAATGGCTTTATCTATGCGCTCAAAAAGTGAATCTAATTTGACAAGTATTCGTTTTTGTTCAATTAACTGGGGAAAGGGAATTAAAATTTCACCTAATCTCGTCAAAGCTAATTTTGGTTGCGCAACAGTTTTAGTTGCAATCCCTGATTGTTTTATAAAAAATGAGGATAATGTATAGTAATAAACATATTTATTAGATATTTCAGTTTTGTCTTTGAAAACAAGCCTTGCAGCATTTTCAGTTAAATTTGCTCCATCCAATTCCTTCGGAATAATTCCCGTTTTCCCAATTGTTCCTGCAATACTAATATATAAGTCCTCAACTTTAATAATGTAATTCTTAATTATATTTTGGTCTTTTTTCGTTAGATATTGTATTTTATCAAGAGAAATTGTGCCCTCATTTGTGAAATCTGCTACTCTAATATAAGGGTATTCCGTTTTTTCTTGAAGTAGTTTACTTCCTTTGGGAAGCCTTTTACCTCCCTTTATCAAAGCAACTTCTTTGATTTGTTTAGTCGTCCAGTCCTTCGGTATTTTACTTTCCATAACCATCATCTAAAATGTCTTCTATTTCACTTAACAAACAGTTAATTGTTTGGTCATTTTTTTTAAGTTTACTAATCAGAATTTGGGGAGTCAAATGCTCTACTGTCATTTGTTTGTTTGGGTTTTTAGCACTAATGTCAAAATCTTTAATATCTTTGACTTTAACAATCCAAGAATTTTCAGTCGATTTCCGCTTTTTAAATAAATCAACAAACTCTTGCATATCAATTGAAGAAATCGGTCGGTTTTTAGTTAATTTTTGAGGAGGGTTTACTTCGTAATACCAAATATCAGAAGTTGCTCCTTTTCGCTCAAAAAAGATAATGTCGGTTTTAACGCCACTATAAGGCAAAAACACACCCGCTGGTAAACTTACTATGGTATGTAGGTTAAAGTTCTCTAAAAGTTCTTTTTTAACGGCTGCAAAGGCATTGTTGGTTTGAAACAATACACCTTCGGGAACTATAATCGCTGCTTTCCCTCCAACTTTTAAGTTTTTCATAAAATGCTGCAAAAACAATAATTCTGTCGCATTGCTTTGTATAGGAAAGTTTTGCTGTATTTGTGATTTTTCTTTACCACCAAAAGGGGGATTTGCTGCTATAATATCATAACGGTCTTTTTCTTGAATATCACGAATATTCTGTGTAAGCGTATTTATTTTGAAAATATTCGGGCTTTCAATACCATGCAAAATCATATTCATCATTCCCATTACATAAGCAAGTGGGGTTTTTTCATTTCCAAAAAAAGTATTACGTTGTAATGTTTTCCAATCAGCAGTTGAAAGTTTTTCCCTCCGCCCTTTGGCAGTCATAAAAACATACCCTTCAACAAGAAAACCTGCGCTACCTGTCGCCCCATCATACATTGATTGCCCCACCTGAGGATTGAGGACTTGAATCATCGCACTAATGACGGGACGAGGGGTGTAAAATTCGCCTGAGTTTCCGCCATCGCTACCCATTCCTTTTAATAAGTTTTCATAAATGTGCGAGAGTTCAAAGAGTTCATCTTGGTTTTGGAAGTCAAGTGAATCAAAAATATCTAATATTTCACGTAATGTATGCCCACTTGCAATACGGTTATCCAAAAACTCAAACACAGCACCAAGTTTATATCGAAAACTTTTCAAATCACTTGTTTCATTTTTAAATGATTTTAAATATGGGAACAATTGTTTATTCACATAATCACGCAAATCATCACCTGTTTGTGCTTTCTTTAAATCTAAATTCCCCGCATTATCTTTCGGACAAGCCCATACGTTCCAAGTATGTTCGGCATCTAAAACATTTTCATATTTTTTCCCTTCAAGAATTGCTTCGGCTCTTTTATTTTCTTCGTAATCATTCAAGAATTTTAAAAACAAAATCCATGAAATTTGCTCAGTATAGTGCATTGCGCCACTAATACCATCATCTCTACGAAGTACATCGGTAATACGGTCAATTTTGGGTTGTAGATTGCTCATTTATTTCTTTAACTTTTGTTTGTTTTTTTCTTTTTATGAAAATATCAAATCACTTTGGATTTTAAAAAATTATACATTTCTGCAATATTCGGTGATATTTCACTTGTAGGTATTAAATCTATTAGTTCGCCTAACTTATCATAATCTACCCAACTTTCGTTTGTGGAATCAATTTTCTGACCATCTTTTAAATATAATCTTTGTATCAGTTTTTTTGAATCAAAAGTCATGACCTGCTCATTGTCGTTTGTATTACCTTTTTTAATCCTGTGTTGAACTCCAAAATTTCCGTTTATTTCTGTTAAAATTCCATGTTTTTTAAGAACCGAATAGCTTAATATATAGTTTTCTATTTCTCTCCTATTCCAACTTAAAAGATAAGCGTTTCCATTTTCGGGTAACTTAAAATTATTAGGTCGTGTTTTAGCACTATTTACTTTACAACCACTTAGGTCAGCTAAAGCTAATTTATCCCTATCACAAATCATAAAAATATTTTTTGTATTGCTTTTCTTTTTATTAACATCACTAAACCTCGTAACCCAATCAATTTTACTGTTTCCAAATCTTTCCGTGTAATTTTCAAATCCTGAACTGCATTTAATAAACTGAATTTTTTCAAAAATTTTAGGATTAAAATCTGGGATTAGTTTCTCACTCAATTTTCTAAAAACAAACCAATCAAAATAATCCTCTACAAGAGCAATGTGTCCTAATTTACTTGCTATTTGAAATTTATAATAGTTGTTACTTGACAGTACATTAACTCTATCTATAAGGACATTTGCTGTATTATCTTTATTTAAGATTCCCTTTTCAACTAACAGTATATCTTCAAAATTGTTTAAAACTATGGAGTCAACTGAATGTGTTGTAGTAATAGCTTTACCTTCAAGATAATTGAATATTTCCCAAAGTTTTTGGATGTTTTTATAATATAAATGGGAATCCACTTCATCTAAAAGCAATAAAGAAGTATCGTTGTCAAATAAATCTATAATAGCAAACACAGCTAATAATTGGTGTTCTCCATCGCTCAAATCCAGGGCTACCGCATCAGAATTTTAGTAGCTTATCTAAATATTGATTGTCCCATC
>JAVHPR010000255.1:0-2650 GCA_036170695.1 Bacteroidia bacterium | reverse complement strand
GTTCTTCTCTGAATGTTGTATTATTATTTGATTTAGTATATACATCCGCTACTACTCTATCAAACCCGTCTCTCCAGCCTGCAGGCATAGTAGAATTATTTGCATATAATCGCATATTTTTGTAATTTGGCCATGATATTACATTTTGTCCTAGATTGGCGTCCAGTGTGTTTGTCATTATTTTAAATAGGTTTAGTGATGATATATTATTATCTTTATATATTTGTGAGTTTACTTGCATATTTTTTATTGTTTCTCTGTTTATTGTTTCGTTGCTATTTATTGTTTTTTCTTCTTGTATTATGTATTGGTTTTCTGCTTCTATTGTTGTTTTGTATGTTCCTTGTGGAACGTTTAATAAGAATTGTCCTGTTGCTGGGTCTATTGCTTTTGAATATTTTTTTTGTGTTGTTATATCTTCGAGTGTGATTTTTCCTTTTATTGTTTCGTTGTCTGGTACACTTTTTATTGTTCCATTAACAATATTTTGTCCTTTCGTACTAAATACCAATCCGCTAAAAAACAAAAGAATGAACGTAGTTATAACTGATGAGAGAAAATTAAGAGAAGGAATACGGAAAAAATTAGCAAAGGTATCGATTAAATGGAGTTCGTTTGAGGGGGCAGAATCTGTGGTAAGCATCCAGGGTTCAAAAACAACTTCGCGCCGGTTTTGTTTATCCATTACGCGGTAATACCATTTCATCATTTCGGCAAAAAGCCTTGCGTCACTCGTTTTTCTGGCGGCAATCAATGCAGAGGTCATCTTCTGGACGTAGTTGAACACGAAAGTAGTTTTAGTTCGGTTGGGGTTAATTCTTCGTTCTCTTGTTGCCATAACAAAACCTTTTTTATGAAATGGTGCTATTTTTTATGATGAAACTTATTGAAACGTGAGGGAAAAACAAAGAAAAATTCAAACTTAAGGAAATGCACCCTTAGCCCCGACCTCTCCGTTTTGCACACATAAAAAGTGTTCGTTGTAGAGACGTAGCGCGCAGCGTCTCTACTAAATGACACCGAAATGCTTAGCCCTGAAAGAGCAAAATACACCTACTCAGGGCGAAGCCCTGAGAAAAAGAACTCAGCAATGAAAAAGCCCTGAAAGGGCGGGATAACTTCCGGATTCTGCACAAATGCAAAATTTATTTCGCCCCTTCAGGGCTGCTATATTAATTTGTGTTTTATTTTCATAGGGCTGCGCCCTATGTTGGTGGATACCGCCCTTTCAGGGCTGTGCTTCCCGGAATGGTCTCGACCATTCCGCTTTGATCTCTTGGTTTTTTATTTTTTTTGTTCTCTAACAATCTCTCGTTTTGAAAGTTTATAAACTTTCTCTCCCTCATAATCACAGTTAGAAATATCATAAATAATAATATTTTTTATATAATCAACCCCAAGTTCAGCAAACATTTTTTTAGTGTTTAAATAATAATAATTACCAGCCCTAACAAATTTTAGAGCGCCTTCTTTTTTCTCATTGTAAATAGCAAGATAAAGATTCATATCTTTATTATCTTCTTCGTTAGTAGCAAATGCAGCGTACTTATTGCTATCTATCTGTAAAGATTTAATTGCTGATAGTGAGAATCCTAGCTTTCCATTTAACTGTATTGTACAATTCAACCTATAAGCATATTTGCTGGTATCAATAAATTTTAATTTCATAATGTCTCCTTTTGTTATTAAAAATATTTACTTGTTTCTTTTCACAATTACCTTTTTCGTAGGGAGCGGTCGTGACCGCGCCGCAACCGGAAACTGTATTTACAATTACGCTGCAAATAAAAATGCTCGTTCATAAAGCACGGAACGCTCTCGAGCGTTCCCTACTTCATCAAAAGCAGTTTTTTTACAGCGCGATATTTCTCCGTTTGCAACTGGTAGAAATAAATTCCCGACGGCATATTTCCCGCGTTCCATTCTACGCTGTGGTTGCCGGATTCTCTTTCTCCGTTAATTAATACCGCAATTTTCTCGCCAAGCTGATTATAAATTGTTAGCGTAACATTCGCTCTTTCCGGTAGAGAAAAGTTGATTGTTGTTGTTGGGTTGAATGGGTTGGGATAGTTTTGGCTCATGCTGAATTTTTGTGGTTTTTCTGTTTCGTTTTCTATACCTGTTATTGTTCCTATGTTGAAATTGTTTATTTGTGATTTTGTGCTGTCTTTTCCGTCACTTGCTTCTATTTGTGCTGTATAGTTTCCTTGTGGAAGTTTTGTTCTTATATTATTAAATTGGTATAGTGTGTCTGTTATGTTGTTTATTGTTGTGTCTTTTGTTCCTGTGAATATTATTTTATATTTTATTGGATCGTTTTCTGGGTCTGTGCTTTTTGTCCATTTGAATGTGTAGTTTTCTGTTTTTATTGTATCTTCTTGCATGGGATTTATTAGTTCTGGTTTTGTTGGTGGATTGTTTATTACTGTTGTTTTTCCAGTGTTGAACATATTTATTTCTAGTGAGTTAATTGCTATTTCTCCGTCGCTTGCTGTTATGAACCATTCATATTTTTGTTCTTTTCCTAATTTTTCTCTTATATTATTGAATTGGTATATTGTGTCTATTATTCCACTTATTGTTGTGTCTTTGTTTTGATTGAAGTATCTTATTTTGTTTTTTACGGTATCTTCATTTTCTTCTGTGCTTT
>JAVHPR010000254.1:0-2650 GCA_036170695.1 Bacteroidia bacterium | reverse complement strand
ATCAGTTGTTAGCGAGAGGTGAAACGCAGGTAAAGAAAATGATCTTTACAGTTGGCGGGGGAACAAATGCAAAATTAAACGGCGGAGGGTTTTCCTATCAAGGAGTAAGGAAAGAGACGATGGGAAAAACTGCTTCCGGAGTGTATACAGTTCAAATTGCAAATACGGATAATACACACCCCAAAATTCTTTTCTCTGAAACACCAAATGTTATCTTACAACAAGACACAACGTTAGATTTTAAAATTGAAAAAGGGATTATGGCGTATTCACTCTGCTATGAAAAGAATGATTCTTCCTTGATCGACGAAAAATGGCGGTATGATTGGAACATCTACCTCAATAATTTAACCGGAACCAACAGGAAAAATATCACTAAATGGAAATATGATGATTATAATCCTACATGGTCTCCTGACGGAAAGTACATTGCCTTTAGACGGGATCAACCCTCGGGAGCGGCAAATTTGTATATCTACGATACCGATAAAGATACCTGTGTAGGGGTACTGGTATCCGACATGCTTGATACAGACTTACCAATTTGGACCCCTGACAGTAAAAAGATAGTCTATCATTATCATATGATTCCAAACTTTGCTGAAACTCACATTATAAATGTGGACGGATCTAATGACCGAATGATAGAACATAACCCTGCAGCTTTCTACCTAGATAATTCCACTTTCTTATATAATGATGATAGCGGCAGAGTATATAAAACTAATTTTGAAAATACATTTAATGAATTTATTATTGATTTACGGACGTATGGGGGGGCGAGGATAATGGATTTCAATCCGAATACAGAGGAAATTCTCTTTACTGCTATATTGAACGGTTTAAACATGATAAAAAGCTACTGTATTGGCACTCAATTGATGAAAGACTTACTTGTGGAAGAAGGGAATTATAACTTTCAAAATGCCCGATGGTCCAAGGATTTTTCAAAAATCACATTCATAGTAACTGATAACGTATTTGATTGTGATCATAATGAGTATTTGACAGTTCTAGAAAATGGAACCAAACGAAGGCTTGTACAAATTTCTCTTTGTGAACAAGATGGAGGTTACTCTTATTTCCATTGGAGCAAATTACGGTTTTCACCGGATGGAAAATATATTGCATACGGCAAACTTTTTATGAAAAGCGGGACATGGGTTTCACTTTATGTAAGTATATACGTGGTTGAAACTGAAACAGGTAATATACAACTGATTGACGATAGAGCGGATTATTTCGATTGGAACCCGCTGAAACCGCATTAATTGAGAAGTAGAGAAAGGAGTTGATGAACTTTTGATTGTCTTATATGGAATAAAAGCCTGAGCAGTGGTGTTTGCACCACCACCGCCCAGTAGAAAAGCAAACGAACGGGTTTTTGGTAAACAAACACAACCGGTGTATTACCGGTGGTGTGCCGTTTTTGTTTGCGAGGTGCAACATATTAAAAAAAATATTAATTACAATCAACTTTATATAAAACGGAGTTATTATGAAAAACGCAAAAAAACTTGATGTGTTATTTCTGCCGCTTCTCGCGATGTTTTTATTGGTATTAATGTCAATCGAGACAATTCCACAAATACCCCCACCTCAATTAGTATCAAATATTTCAATGTCCTCAAATTTTTCTCTCTTAAATAGTGGGCAAACAAAGAATGATGAATCCACTTATAGCTTAGATAACTTAGTAGCGCTTACACCACCAAATGGATACAGTGCACCAAGGTGGTCCCCGGATGGAACTAAAATTCTATTTACAAAAATGAATTATACTGGATTGTATATAATTGATTTAACTGCTAAAAATAGAATAACAAAGTTAAATAATCTTCGCGGAACAGGCTTTGATGCTGCTTGGGGTGATGATAGTAAAAGAATTTACTACCATCATAAAACTCGTGACAAAGATAAAAAATATAAGTCGCAAACAGAAGTTAAGAGTATTAATATTATAACGGGAGAAACTGTTGAGCATTCTGACGTTGATCTAAATACTGAGATAAATAACATTACAAGCAGAGTTAGGGCAAAATCAAATAGTGATGTTGTTGTTTATTTAGATAAAAAAAAACTGATGGTAAAAGCACAAACTTTTGACGGAAGAAAAAAATGGGATATAACAAAGGATGGCCGATACTTTGGGATACTTCTTTCACCTGACCGGACTAAAGTATTTGCCAACAAACATGATGAAATGTTTATATACGCAACAGATGGAAGTGGACTAATTAGATCATTGGGAAGAGGAATTGCAAATAGCTGGTCTTCTGACGGCAAACAAATTTTATCCTTCATAATCAAGGACGATGGTCATGCAATTATAGGTTCAGATCTATATTTGACAAATTCTGATGGGTCTCAAAGTTGGCAGATTACAAATACTCCTAACATTTTCGAAGAATGGCCTGATTGGTCACCGGACAATAAACAAATTACTTTCTCTGATGTAAAAACCGGAACCATATATATTGCCGATTTAATTAAAAATCTAAAAGGTAAATAAAATGAAAAAAATATTAATAAGTAGATATGTTTTTTTTAGTATTGTCTTTTTCCTTTTTATACGTTGGCTCTACTCCTTCTCGTTTTTGGGCATCGTTATTATCCATGACCATCGTATCTACGCCCAAGATGATGATTG
>JAVHPR010000253.1:0-13315 GCA_036170695.1 Bacteroidia bacterium | reverse complement strand
GCTAATATATATGCCTGAAAATATTTATCCCCCAACTTTTCCGATTGACCCCAAATCATTAAAATATCAAGATGAAAATTTTTTTGTATTGATTTTTGAATTCAAGGAATTGTGTATGATAAAGTAATAACTATTAGCATCAAAAAAGCTCTAATCTTAATTATGGTAAAGAGGGATAACGGCCATAATCAAATTAAACAGAGTTTATTGTCTTTTTTGGAACAAGGTCTTTTTATAATAAAAGACGTATCAACGGTTTATTTTGGAAGGGAAATTGAAAATGTATTCTGTTTTTGAGGTTGTTCAAACTTTATTTTTGAAGGAACTCAATTGTTTTATTTACTACTATTTCGGCATGATTCGGAAGTTTATCGCCCTCAAACGGGTGCTTTGCGCCAAAAGTGTGGCCTGCACTGTCAATCAGCAATAATTCAGAACTCATACAATTTTTATGAAGTGAGTTTGCCTCTTCGTATGAAACCGCCAAATCATTCGTTCCATGTATAATTAAAAATGGAATGGTCAGTTCTTTCACTGCTTCAATGATATCAAATCTTTTAATATTAGCATTCAGATTTTCGTAAAATTGGTAATACAAGGGCATCTTTTGATTGGTACGTGTATTCATGCTATATATAACACCTTTTTCTTTCCATTCGTTCAAATCATAATCCTTACTCCGGTTTATAAAGTCGCAGACAGAAGCCCAGGTCACAATTTTTTTTACTCTTTTATCTTCACGAGCTTTTAATATCGAAATACCTCCACCCCGGCTATGTCCAAGTAAATTCAATTGTTGCGGGTCAATTTCTGATGTAAGCATTTTTGTGCTTAAGACCCAATCAATAACTTTTCCCAAATCATTTAATTCGATAGTATAATTATTATTTCCGAAAGCCTCTAAATCGTCAAATCCTGTTGGGTTTTCAGTCGTCGTTCCATTATATGAAAAATTGAATTTCACGAAGACAAAATTTTGCTCAGCAAAGCGTTCAGCTAATAAATTGAAATGTCCCCAATCTTTGAACCCTTTAAATCCGTGCGAGAAAATTACAATTTGCTTTGGTAGATTATTTGATTTGAAAAACACGTCTAACAATATTTCTTTATCCTTACAACCTTTTATGACTATGTTTTTTAAAATTTCCATGGTTTTATTTGTTTAAGTTCGTTAGTCCAAAACTATGCACTTTCAATGCAGGACTTTCAATTTCTTTAAAATTTCACTTATTACCGTCATTGCGAGGGCGCTTTTCGCGATCCCTTCGTCAGGCTCAGGATAGACTCCGCAATCTCATTAACTTGTGTGAGATTGCTTCATCACGCCCCAAAAGCGTGATTCGCAATGACGCTATAAATTAGCCGATGTTAAAAGAATTTCATTTTTTAATTTACCCCCCCTACACTTTCAGTGCAGAGAGTGGTATAGTTATTTGCGCAAAGATACTGCTTGTGTTTTTTTTATATTGATATTTTTTCATTGGACTATTTCGCGATAAAATTTGTAATTTCGGAACTTACCGAAAATAAAATACTTTAAGCCGTTATTACAGATGAACTATTTCCCGATACAATATGATGAGCCTTTGTTTCGACCTCCAAGCGAAGCAAATTCTTTAATCCTGCAAGTTACTTTTGGTTGCACATGGAATAAATGTTCTTTTTGCGAAATGTACTCATCAAAAGCGTTCAAGGCAAAGGATGAAGAAGAAGTTCTTCGTGAGAT
The DNA here is from genome assembly GCA_036170695.1 of Bacteroidia bacterium. Lineage (GTDB taxonomy): Bacteria > Bacteroidota > Bacteroidia > 2-12-FULL-35-15 > 2-12-FULL-35-15 > 2-12-FULL-35-15. The sequence goes on along the minus strand of JAVHPR010000253.1, from coordinate 11,589 downwards.
TAAAGAAGTTGCAAAATTACAGCCGGATTTTCGTAAAGTTTTTTTAGCTGATGGCAATCCAATGGCGCTTTCTACAAAACGCTTACTGAAAATACTGGCAGCAATTAAAGATGCTTTTCCAAAAGTTCGCAGTGTTTCAACCTATTCACTTCCCTCCAATTTGATTTCAAAATCGGCTGAGGAACTCCAACAACTGAGAGAGGCCGGATTAAAAATAGTTTATGTTGGTATCGAATCAGGAGATGATGAAGTGCTGAAAATGATTAACAAAGGTGAAACTTTTGAGAGCACTTCAGAGGGACTATTAAAAGCAAAAGAAGCCGGGATAAAACTTTCGGTTATTATTCTGAATGGCGTTGCTGGTCTTACTTATAGCAAACAGCATGCAGTTAATTCAGCCAGGCTACTCAACCGAATTCAGCCTGAATTTGCTTCTGTTTTGGTGCTGAGTTTTCCATTTGGAATAGAACGTTATAAACAAAAGTTTATAGGTGAATATGTTCCCATGAACATACCTGAACTTCTCAAGGAGGTCGAAACTTTTATATCTCACACAGAATTGGAAAGTACTATTTTTAGAAGCAATCATGCTTCAAATTATCTTGTCCTGAGTGGAATACTGTCACGTGATAAATCACATTTTCAGGAACAGATAAGTTTTGCAATCAATAATCCAAACGTAGCAAAGTTAAGAGCCGAATGGCAGCGCGGCCTTTAGTAAAAACTACTGTACCACCAATCGTGTGCTGTTACGTCTGTCCTTAAAAGCAAGCTCAATTACGTAAAGCCCCTTCTCAAGTTTACTTGCATTGAATTGATATTGTGTTCCCGACAATTCGTTTTCCAAGAAGACTTCTCTTCCAGTAATATCATAAACATGAATGCTAAATGACTCGTTATCGGGATTGCTGAAAAATAGTGTTGTAGTAGTATGGACTGGATTTGGATAAATGATCATGTCCAGTGGTTTCATATCATTCAGCCCGCTATTATTTGTAAATGCTGGTGATTCGGATGCAAATGGACCTGAGTTGTTTTTGAAGTCACGGGTATATTTATCAGCACTCTTCTGCATTTTTTCAAAATCGTTGGAGAAACTATAGGCAACTGAAATCTTTTTGATATAGCCTGTTTTGAAATCAAAAGGCCCGACAGTGCCTAATCCCCGCCTGTCGCCGGGAATATTATTTACTGATTTTTCAGTCCAGCCTGTGCCGGTAACAGGGTTGCCATCATACATAAAACTGCAATGCTCGCTTCCGCCTTTGCCTATGCCACCTTTGGTAATAGCTAATCCATCTTTCCAGTAACCATTTAGGTAGAGATAATAATCTACGGGTGTCATGGGATTACCGCATAATCCAAAATCATTATTATAAGTCATGTATCCCGTAAAAGGTTCATTTAAAAGAGTTACAGCCATGTAGGGTGTCCGGCTTTTTCCAAAAAGTTCGGCATTATTGCTGTTATCAGCATTATAGCCATAATATGTATTTCGTTTTATGTCAAAACCTTCATATTCGTCAAGAATATTTGTACCAAGATCAATGTCGGTGAATAAGCCTAGTTTCGCATCACTATAATCAATTCCTGAATGGTTGATGATTGTGTAATCAACAAACACGGTATTTTCATAGGTTTTATTAAAAGGTGAAGCAAATGCATAAGCCATACCAATAATTTCTACACCCAGGTTGTAGGTGCCCGTTTCTGTGTGTTGTCCACGCTGATCGTTAAAAATAAACAGAATAGCTTCGTCACCTTTAATGGAAGGATAATCACCGTTTTGAGGGTCGTAAATTCCATTGGTGTTTGCATCAACAAAAGGAGCCAGATTGGGCGACTGCCCTTTTTCAATATTCCCGGAAGCTGGCCAATTGGCTATTTCTTCAGGCATAACATATCCTTTGTTTGTAAAATTTGAAATATGATTTTTAACAGTTTCTTTTGAGACCTTCCATACCCTGTTCCAGTGTTCATCTTCAGCCTGGTTGTATAATTCTTGTTTCATTACCGGACCCGGAAAAACATCCCTGCCCCATTCGCCGAAAGTAGGAGCGTAGATATGATATTTATTGCCTTCTTTCCCACCCATCCATATTCCAGCCATACGTATGGCGTGTTTGCCATCCGTATTTTTTATCTCAAAATTTCTTTTTTCGGGTTCCGGAATATTCAGAAGACTGCCGAAAAGGTGACCATTGGCGTTTATTGTGGCCCTGATATTATTCACATCCAGCACATCTGAACCAATGGTGCATTGAGCGAAAACTCCGGCAGTGCTTAATCCTGCTATAGTGATAGCTGAAAAAACTGATTTTAGTAATGAAGTGTTCATGGCTTATGGTTTAAAGCAATACAAAAATGTTTTGTTGGAATTTTACTATGCTAAGGTAAATAAAAAAGAAATTATTTGCAAAGGAATTTGAAACGGGGAATTTCTTTCCCTTCAAAATTTACATTTTCGAGAAACATTTTTAATGGACGAACCCACAAATTTTCACCTTCCGGTTTGTAAAGAGCTTTGTAAACAACTAACTCTTCAAGTGTTTCACTGTGTCTGGCAATGCCAATCACCTCGTATTGTTTGCCTTTGTAATGTTGGTATTTTCCGATTTGTAATTTCATGTTTTGATTTTTCTGAATCGTATTTTTGTCCCGCAGATTTCGCAGATTTACGCAGATTTTGATGTATTGCTTTTTTCTGCGACCATCAGCGGAATCTGCGGGAGATAAAAAGTATGGAATCACCAGGTATAATGAGGTTTAATTCAAAAATGGATTATTCTTTCGTTCAAAACCAATCGTGGTAGTAGGCCCATGTCCACTATAAACGGTAAAATCATCGCCTAAAGGAAATAATTTATTTTTTATACTGCTGATAAGTGTATTAGAATTTCCACCGGGCAAATCACTACGTCCTATACTTCCGTAAAATAAGACATCACCTACTACCATGAATTTTTGTTCGCGGCAATAGAATACATTGCTGCCAGGCGAATGACCGGGTGCATGAAGAATTTCTAAAGAAGAATTACCAAATTTCACGAGGTCTCCTTCATTTAAAAAAATGGTAGGCTCTGGGGAGGGCAGAGCAATTAGACCATACAGGCTGGCACTGGTTAAGTAAGAATCAAACACCGGTTTGTCAAGTTTGTTTATTGCGGGTTGTATTTTATATTTTGAAGCAATAAATCCATTTCCAAAAATATGGTCAAGATGACAATGGGTATTAAGGAGTTTTACGGGATTCAGGTTATTACCGCTGATGAATGTTTCGAGAGTAGTTCGTTCCTTATCGTCATAACATCCCGGATCAATAATAACGCACTCCTTCGTTTCATCAAAAAGGAGGTATGTGTTTTCCTGAAAAGGACCGAAAATAAAAGTTTTAATAGAAATCATATTTGTAATTAAATAATTTGTAAAACAATATAGACAATTATGGATCAAAATTAACAAAATAAGGAATTAAATAGCTTGTATTTAGTATCAATATTTAGTAATTTAGCACTTCAAATTCAGATAATTGTGGGGACTACCTTCTTCTTTTCTTATAAAAGACTATTTATTGGTTTTATAATTCTATTCAGCATTTTAAGCAATAGCCCTATTGCTAATGCTCAATTTTATACCGGTTCTCAAATGGAGTTTGGTAAAAACCGTATAAAATATGAAGACTTCTTTTGGACATACTATAAGTATGACCGTTATGATGTATATTTTTATGAAGAAGGAAAAGACCTGGCAAACTACGTTTCTAAATCTGCAAAAATTCAAATTGGTTTCATTGAAAAACTTTTTGATTATTCCATTGACGATCGTTTTCAATTTATTGTTTACAACAAACAGTCTGATTTTAAACAAAGTAATATAGGGCTTTCTACTGATGAACAGTATAATACCGGAGGTGTAACACATATTGTCGGCACAAAAATTATTTTGTATTACGAAGGCGATCATGCAAAGTTAGATGCTCAGATACGTGAAGGCATCGCCCAGGTGCTGATCGACCAGATAATGTATGGCGGGAATGTACGTGAAATGCTTAAAAACAATACCCTTCTGAACTTACCTGAATGGTATTCAAAAGGTTTAATTTCCTATGTTGCAAACGATTGGAATTCGGATATTGACAACCGTGTAAAAGACGGGGTACTTAATGGGAAGTTCAAAAATATTAATCGTTTGGAAGGCAACGATGCGGTTTATGCCGGGCATGCACTCTGGAAACATATTGCTGATAACTATGGAGAAGCGGTTATTTCCAATATTTTATATATGACTAAAGTGAGCCGTAATATTGATAATTCGGCATTATTTGTTTTGGGAATATCTATTGGAAATTTATGGGATGAGTGTTTTGAGTCATTCGCGAATAAATATACTGAAAAGGACTCTGCACAAACAGTGCCAGCCCAATTACCTTTACTTGCAAAACCAAAGTCAACAAGAGTTTACAGTCAGCTAAAAGTTAGTCCCGATGGTAATTATGTGCTATACACTACCAATGAATTGGGGCAAAATAAAATCTGGTTGTACGATGTGCAGAAAAAGAAAGCTAAACGAATATTTAAAACGGGACAAAAGATAGACCGTATAAATGATTATTCATATCCGCTGGTAGCGTGGCATCCGAGCGGTAAGATTTTTTCGTATATCATTGAGCGGAAAGGTTATTTGGTGATGACTACTTATGAGTTGGCAACGAAAGAGAAATCTGAACGCAATATTACCGGGTTCGAAAAAATACTGGATTATTCTTATAACGATGATGGCAGAAAGTTTGTAATGTCTGCGGTTCAAAAAGGGCAAACCGATATTTATGTGTTTTCTGCCGCATCAAGTGCGTATGATCAAATTACAAAAGATATTTATGATGATCTGACACCACGTTTCGTGCACGGTTCAAAAGAAATTGTATTTGCTTCCAATCGCCCTGGTGACACACTTTTTTACGATCCAAAACGTAAAATGGGAAATGCGCAAACACATAAAGATTTGTTTGTATTTAATAACGTAACAAAATCCCGGATATTAAAGCGTGTTACAAATACTCCTACTATTGATGAAACATATCCTGCTGATTACGATAGCACACACATCACCTACCTGAGTGATTTGAATGGAGTGCGTAATCGTTATATTGCAAGATTCGATAGCGTTATAGCATTTATTGATACAGCGTCGCATTATCGTACGGTGGTAACATCATTACCAATAACCAATTATTCACGTGGCATTATAGAGCAGGATGTAAATATCAAAAGCAATAAATTCAGTGAAGTTATTTTCGAGAATGGAAAATATAAAATGTATGTTGCCCCTTTGCTTAAAGCGGAATCTATTTTGCCGATTGAATTAAAAAACACGTCGTACCGCAATTATAAAAACCGGTTGGAGAAAAAAGAGCAAGTAGAAACAGATACAAAAAATAAGCTGTATTATGAAACACCACAAGTAGAAAATGTAAGAGAGATTAAGAACATTCCTGAGCCCTTGAAGAAAGACTCAAGCGAAATCGATATAAATAATTATACATTTGAAAATGAGCAAAAAAAAACTGAGAAAAAACAGGAAAAAACTAAAGCATCCGGAAATAATGATGCTGCTGCTGTTTTGAAAGTGAAAAATGATTCTGAATTTCAAATAGGACAACAAAGAAACTACAACATTAATTATTCTGTTGATTATGTGGTTTCCCAATTAGACAATTCCTTCTTAAATAGTTCATATCAGAAATTCTCCGGTGGTGGAAGCCCTATTTATTTGAATCCCGGACTTAATGCCTTTTTTAAAGTTGGGATGAGTGATTTGTTTGAAGACTACAGGATTACAGGTGGAATGCGTCTTTCTTTCGATTTGAATAATAATGAATATTTTTTGAGTTATGAAAATCGGATAAAAAATCTGGATAAGCAATTTGTTCTTCACCGGGAGGGCTTAATGAATGTTGCAGATAATAGTTCAATGGTGAAAATTTTTACTCATGATGCCAAATATATTTTAAAATATCCTTTTAATGAAGTTGCAAGTGTAAGAGGAACCATTAGCTATCGTAACGATAGAACTGTTTATCTGGCAACTAATGACAATAGCCTTCCTAAACCTAATACTCAGGAAAACTGGGCGTTTCTTAAGGCGGAATATGTTTATGATAATACACTTAAAAGAGGCCTGAACTTATACAATGGAATGCGTGCAAAATTATTCGGTGAATATTATCGTCAGATTGATAAATCAAAAACAGATTTTTTTGTTGTTGGTTTAGATGCACGTTATTACAAAAAAATTCACCGCGATTTTATATGGGCAAACCGCATTGCTGCGAGCTCATCCTTTGGTAATAAAAAACTGATTTATTATATGGGAGGAGTAGATAACTGGTTTAGTCCTAAGTTTAATAACACAACAAATATTGCAACGGATCAAAATTATACCTATCAGACATTGGCAACCAATATGCGTGGCTTCTATCAGAATACTCGTAACGGTAATAGCTTTGCAGTATTTAACAGTGAACTCCGTTTCCCTGTATTCAAATATTTTTCAAAACGCCCTATCCGTTCTGATTTTGCTCAGAATTTTCAAATTATTGCTTTTGGAGACATCGGAACTGCCTGGACAGGTCCTTCACCTTATTCAGATAAAAATTCATTAAATACTACCGTGATAGGCTCAAACCAAACTCCGCTTATTATTACATTAAATACACAACATAATCCAATTGTAGGAGGTTATGGTTGGGGAATCAGAAGTCGGATATTTGGTTATTTTATTAGAGTAGACAGAGCCTGGGGCGTACAAGATGGCATAATATTAAAACCACTTTATTATTTGTCTTTGAGTCTTGACTTTTAAAATCAGTTATTAATGCAAATTAAATATAAAAATAACACTGTGCGCTTGTCATGCTGAGCTTGTCGAAGTATTAGGGAGGCATCGCACACTCTTCGACAGGCTCAGACTGACATCGCACTCTGTTGTAAATAATCAATAATGTAGATGAAATCCAAACAATTAAATATGACGACAATTGTTATTTTATTAGCTATCGGTTTATTTGCCGGTATTCTCAGTGGTATGGTGGGTATTGGTGGTGGAATAATTATTGTTCCGGCATTAGTTTATTTTGCCGGTATGAGCCAGCACGAGGCACAAGGGACATCACTGGCTGTTTTATTACTGCCCGTGGGAATTCTGGCTGTTTATTTATATTATAATGAAGGATATGTGGATGTGAAATCTGCTTTGATAATTGCAATTACATTTGTTGTTGGAGGATTTGTAGGTTCTAAAATTGCTATTTCTATTGATCAGAATATGTTAAAAAAAGTGTTTGGTATTTTCTTGTTTTTACTTTCTTTAAAAATGATTTTTTGGAAATAATTTGGTTAAATACACGCTAAAAAATGGAACGCTGATGACGCGGATAAATATGATTCACGCGGATTTTAAAAATAAATGATAAAACTTCTGAATAACTGAAAGCTAAAAAACAATAATCTTATTTAATCATAACAATCGACGTTATCAGCGTTCCCATCAACTTTTGAGCAGCATCTAAAATGCATAATCTAAAAACAAAAATTCAAATACTCGCAAAGCAGTACCATTCTGAAACTATTGAAATCAGAAGGCATTTGCACGAACATCCCGAATTGTCATTTGAAGAATACGCTACATCCGATTATATAGTTTCCAAGTTAAAAGAATATAAAATTTCTTTTAAGCAAGGTATTGTAAGAACTGGAATTGTTGTAATAATTGAAGGGACTAAAGGGAATTCTTCTACTTTAGAAAGTGCAGAGGAGAGGTGTATAGCCTTACGTGCCGATATGGATGCTCTTCCTATTACGGAGGGGAATCAAATCACGTATAAATCAAAGAATATAGGAGTAATGCATGCGTGTGGTCATGATGTGCATAGTGCATCATTGCTCGGTGCTGCGAGAATCCTGAATGAATTAAAAAATGATTTTAATGGAACTGTTAAAATTATTTTTCAGCCCGGTGAAGAAAAATTGCCGGGTGGGGCATCTTTAATGATAAAAGAAGGTGTGCTTGAAAATCCACACCCACAAATTATTTTTGGACAACATGTTTTCCCTGATATGGAAGTTGGTAAAGTGGGATTCCGGAAAGGAATGTACATGGCAAGTACCGATGAAATATATGTTATAATAAAAGGTAAAGGCGGGCATGCTGCTATGCCCGCCGACTATAAAAATCCATTGTTGATTGCCTCGCAGATTTTAGTTGAACTGGATAAAGTTTTTATGCAGAACCAAAACGTCCTCTTATTTGGAGAGGGGAGGAGTGAGGTGCCACCAACAGTTTTAGCCTTTGGTAAAATTGTTGGCAATGGTGCTACTAACGTAATTCCGGGTGAAGTAAAAATAGAGGGAACATTCCGCACAATGAATGAAGTCTGGAGAGCTGAAGCGCATGAAAAAATGAAAACAATGGCAGAAAATATTGCTTTGCAAATGGGCGGTTCCTGCGAATTTAGAATTGAACATGGTTATCCTTTTCTGGTAAATGATGATGCAACAACAAAAAAAGCTCAGGCAGCAGCAGAAAATTATTTAGGAAAAGAAAATGTGGAAGAATTGCCTTTGCGTATGACAGCTGAAGATTTTGCTTTTTATTCTCAACAAATTCCTTCCTGTTTTTACCGTTTAGGAACAGGAAATAAATCAAAAGGAATAATAAGCGGTGTACATACCTCAACTTTTAATATTGATGAAAATGCCCTGGAAATTGGTTCAGGGCTTATGGTCTGGTTGGCTTTGAATGAGTTGAATAATTGAGCCATTCAAATTCAAATACCTTACTATTCCTGTCTTATATTTTTCTTATCTTCGTTTCTTTTTTATAGATAAAATGTTTTATTGTGAGCATCGCTTTGGCAAAATAAATTACGAATTTTCAAATTTGCACTTTTCAAATTAATTCAATGAATCAATTAACTAAACTTTCCGCCATATCTCCTGTTGATGGTCGTTATCGCAATACTACTGAAAAACTTGCCGGATATTTTTCTGAAGCAGCCCTGATTAAATATCGTGTATTGGTTGAGATTGAATATTTCATCGCTTTATGCGAATTACCGCTGCCCCAACTGAAAGATGTTGACAAGAATTTATATAGCGGATTGCGATCTATTTATAGCAATTTTACTGAAGGTGATGCGCAACGTGTTAAGGACATAGAAAAAATAACTAATCACGATGTAAAGGCTGTAGAATATTTTATCAAAGAAAAATTCGAGGAACTTAATTTATCATTTCAGAAAGAATTTATTCATTTTGGTTTAACCTCTCAGGATATTAATAACACCGCTATTCCGTACTCCGTTAAAGATGCTATGAACGGATGTATATTGCCGGTATTAAATGAAATTTTACAAAAGCTTTCAAGCTATGCAAACGAATGGTCAGCTGTTGCTATGCTTGCCCGCACGCATGGACAGCCGGCATCACCTACGCGCTTAGGAAAAGAAATCCAGGTATTTGTGGTGCGTTTGGAAAATCAAATGGCTCAATTAAATGCAATTCCGTACAGTGCAAAATTTGGAGGGGCTTCAGGAAATTTGAACGCTCACCATGTTGCCTATCCTCAAATTGACTGGTTAACATTTGCAAATACTTTTGTAAATAAATCATTGGAATTAAGTCGTTCTTTTCCCACAACTCAAATTGAACACTATGATAATTTTGCAGCTTTTTGCGATGCTTTAAAGCGGATTAATACCATTATTATTGGATTAAACCGGGATATCTGGATGTATATTTCGATGAATTATTTTAAGCAAAAAATTAAGGAAGGGGAAATAGGTTCATCTGCGATGCCACACAAAGTTAATCCAATTGATTTTGAAAATTCAGAGGGTAATCTGGGAGTAGCAAATGCCCTGTTTGAGCACTTTTCGGCGAAGTTGCCCATTTCCAGATTGCAGCGTGATTTAACTGATTCTACTGTTTTGAGAAATGTTGGAATGCCTTTGGCGCATAGTTTAATAGCCTACAAATCATTATTAAAAGGATTGGATAAATTGATTTTAAACAGGGAAGCATTAGAAAAAGATTTGGAAAATAACTGGGCAGTTGTTGCGGAAGCGATGCAAACAGTGCTTCGCAGAGAAGGCTTTCTGAAACCATACGAGGCATTAAAAGAATTAACCCGTACCAATACGCAGATTACAAAAGAAAGTATCTCCACATTTATTGATTCGTTAAATGTTAATGATGATGTAAAATCAGAATTAAAAAAAATTTCCCCAAGTAATTATACAGGGATTTAAAATTAATTTCAGTTATTTATCATGAAAAAGCAAATTTTATCTTTCCTGGTAATTTTTTTAGCGGCTTTGAGTTCATCTGCTCAATTCTCCTTTGTTCACATCTCCGACCTGCATATCTCCGATGCTGTTTCCTATGTGAATGGTTGCGATAATAATGCAACCAAGTTTCAATGTTATATTAAAGAATTTGCCAATTTAAGTCCAAAGCCGGCATTTGTTGTCGCCAGTGGAGATATTGGCAATATTGGGAATCAAAATCCATATGGTATGTATCCTATGCTTACCCAATATTTATATCCGGGACCAATTCTGTTCCCTGGTATTGGTGATTATTTTATAGATTCTGCACAAACAATTCCAATATATTTTGCACCCGGTAATCATGAATATTATACTACTCTTACTCCACCGGCGACTAATTCAAACCTTAATTATTATCCGAAATATGTTTCACCCGATACCGATTATGTAATATCTACAAACATAGCTGTTATCATTTCGATGCGTTCGGGCTTCGATCACAATCGTCCTATCACTGTCGATCCTAACATTACAAATCCCGAGGGGGATGGCTTTTCAGCTTCACAATGCCAATGGCTCAGAAATGTGTTAAGTGCAAATGCTGGTAAGAAAAAGATAATCTTCTTCCATCATCCTGCAGTTGATGTTGCCGGTAAGAATACGGATGGCACTCCTTTTGCCGGTATAATTCTGGATACAGCCGATGGTTCCATACTTAATAACAGAACCACATTCCTGAATATTTGCGATTCAAATCATGTGGATATTGTGCTTAGCGGACACGTACACCAAAATGTTGTTGCCAACAGACAAGGCCAGGTGGTTGATGAAAACTGGCCAGATAGTACCAGGTATATCCAAACTGATGCAGCTATAAACAATGCTTACCGTATTGTTACAGTTACTCCGGCATTTGTTGGTGTAAGTCATGTTTTGATTAGTTGTTCCGATGTGGGTATTGATCAGTTCAACAATTCACCAAATATTTCCGTTTACCCTAATCCTGTAGCCAATAATTTAACTATCGAAAGTTTGCAAAAAGGTACAATCGAAATTGTAAACATACAAGGTCAAATAATTCTACAACTAACATTACAGCAAGGGAAAAACAATATTTATGTCGGTGAACTTGCAAAAGGAGTGTATATTTTGAAATTTAAAAATAACAAGAGGCAGGATGTAACAAGATTTGTGAAAGAATAATATTTAATTTATTGCTTATCTGCTTTAGACATGTAAAAAAATAGTATCTTAGCTCCTTA
>JAVHPR010000252.1:0-2694 GCA_036170695.1 Bacteroidia bacterium | reverse complement strand
GCTGTGAAATGTTTTTGCCACGCCCTATTTTCATTGCGAACTGAAATGATGAAGCCAATTCATATCCATCAGAGTAATCCACTATTGTTTGACTTGGTTGAATTGGTGCAAATACCCCAAGAGTGCTTCCAACGCCTTCAATAAGGGCTGCATAATAATTATATGAAGTATTTAAATTATTACAATTAATCCAAAACCTTTTTCGGTATTGATTACCTATAAGTACTGAATCTATTGAAACAATATAATTATTCCATGTTAGGTCGTTTAAGCATGTACTTGGTAATGTGTCTTTGAGTAGTCATAGGAGTCGATAAAATTTGGAAGACCAAAGCCGCAGGTCTCTCCGCTCAAATAAATAGCTGAGTCTTGGAAATTGCAATTTATTCCGGCATTATTCGGATTATTAATTGCGGAAAGGTATGCAGTGTTTGCCCGTGCAAGATAAATTTTTCCATCAGTCGCTAATTGTAATGCATAATACTAATAAATGCATAACTTAGACGACATATATTTTATTTATGCTATTGAATACAATGTATTCCATAAGACTAATGTCGTCTAAGCTATGAAACCATTAGTAAGTGTAATAGCTATTAGTTGCAATATTAGTTTTTGATGCAATAACAGAAGTCGCATTTCCACCGCCTGCGTTTAAATTAAATTGAAAAACATTATTAATATTTAATATAGTTGTAATATAAAGTTTTGAATTGTCGGGTGAAAAGCATGTGCCATAATAGTATTGATCGAGTCCAACCATATTTGTTTGAAGATTTACCCAATTGGTTACAATGCCCGTGTTTTTATCAAAGTCAAAATATTCTGCAATACCATAAGGCTCAGTATTTCCTGTAACAATGGCAAGTTTATTTCCGTTGGGCGAAGATTTTAGTTCTCCAATTGCCCCATAAGGTTGCTGATTAGAGGCAATATTAGGATGTCTTGAACCAATATGAGAAATGACTGTACCTACTATACCAGCAGAAGATAAATGATATGAATAAAAAGCATCGGAATAATATTTATGTACGATTATCCAATAATCAATTCCATTGGCATGTCTCACAGCAGTGAGTTTTTCTGCAACTGTATCAAGCAGTTTTACATTTTTCAGATTTGGAATTACATCTCCCAATTCATTGTCAAGACAAATATCAACTATGGAATATCGAAAGCCATTTTGTAAATTATTCTGAAAACAATCAGTTGAGAAAACATAAAAGTATCTACTGCTACCAGGTTGGGCAATAATTAATGCTGATTGTGTAGATGAAAAATTTCCTAGTATGCCATCCCCATGAGGCATTACTTGATGGTTTTTATTCCAAATTTTCATTCCGTTTGTATAAAATAAAAGCGAACCTGAACTATTAGAAATTACCGCCGTTCCCTCAACCTTAGTTCCATCAGGGGAATAAGTCTGCCCATTTGTTAAAGCAATCGGAGAGCCACTATTAAAATCTAAACCAGCGTGGTCACCGAAATACCATATATTTCCTTGTTTCTGGGAGAAACAAAACAGAGGAAGCAAAATAATAAATGTCAAGATTGTCTTCAAGTTATTGTCATTTTTTAGCATTGCCACCAACGGTCAAATATGCGATGCCGCGCATTGGCCTTTTTGAGCGTGTCGGCAAAGGTATTGCATATTTTATGTTGGTGGCAGTGGTTTTTTCTTTTTGCCCTTAGAAGTCCGATTACCCACAGTTCGAGACACTTAGAAGTCCGATTACCCACAGTTCGAGACACTTAGAAGTCCGATTACCCATAGTTCGTGACACTTAGAAGTCCGATTACCCATAGGCCGTAACACTTAGAAGTCCGATTACCCGTAGTTCGTAATACTTAGAAGTTCGATTATGCAGAAACCTTTGTTCGTTTTTTTCTTTTTGTTTGTAGGGTGTTATTCTTAGACCCTAAGTGCAATCTTCGTCTAATGAAGTCGCTAATTGCTTTTTCCTCTTCTGGAGTCAATGGTTCTTCTCCACCGATAAAGTCCACGTCTAATTCTTTCTTATTATTTTTCATAATTTATGCGTTTGGAAAGTATTTATTGATGAGTTTTAGGGCGGAAATGGTGTCAATAATCATTACTCGTCCACCAAAATGAAGTGCACCCAAACTTTTAACATAATGGTCTATAAGTTGAGTTTTAGAAATAAATGAAACATTCCCCTTGTGTCCACGCTGAAAAGAAAGTTTACAAGCAAATGCAACAAGGTTTCCCGGAACTCCTGAATAAACCTTTTCTTTTCCCTTGTTGAATGGTGCGCTTTCAACTAAATGCATATAAACGTGGTCTGACTTAATTTCAACACTAACGAGCCCTTGAATAATTTTTTGGTTATTTATAATGGTCAGTTTGTAAACATCTCTTTCCGGCTGTTTATACTCGTCACGCCATTTAAAAACCCACTTATTTTTTTTAGTAACTTCCTTAAGGTCGTGCTTGGTAATAATAGAAATGTCAGTCGCGAAACTGTCCCCTGTTATAACATTTTCAATGGAATTCGTCAGTTTGTCAACCTCAAAATCAAGACCTATTTCTTTTTCTTTTTTCACCCTACCAAGATACAAAAAAAGTCAATACATTCCTAAATAATATTGATGGAACGAGAGATTTCGTACCATTGCCACCAACGATTAGCTAAATGATGCAGCCGCCTTCGTAAACAAAATTATAAAATTACC
>JAVHPR010000251.1:0-13532 GCA_036170695.1 Bacteroidia bacterium | reverse complement strand
TTTCCATAGGAAACGTTATCATTAAAAATCTTGTTCATTATGGTTATACCGGAAAGATTTTCCCTATTAACCCAAAAGAGCCTGAAATAAGAGGCATTAAGGCCTATGCATCAATTTTTGATGTTGCTGATACTATTGATCTGGCTCATATTATCATTCCGTCCAAATTTGTTCCGCAGATAATTGAAGACTGTGGCAAAAAAGGAATTAAATCCGTTATCATTAATTCTGCCGGCTTCAGCGAAATGGGGGAAGAGGGGGTGGAGTTGCAAAAAGCATTCCTTGCAAAAGCAAAAGAATACGGAGTAAGAGTTTTTGGTCCGAATTGCCAGGGAATAATAAATACCGACCCGGCCTACAAAGCATATTGCGATTTTACGTTTACATTTCCTGAGCCGGGAGCCATTTCTATTGTAGCGTTAAGCGGAGGCGTTGGTGCCTTTATCATGCAGAGTTTATTTGATCTGGAAATAGGAATGCGAATGTATGCCTCTAACGGCAATGCTTGCGATATTTCAATTTCGGATGTGCTGAATTATTATGGAGAAGATGAAGGAACAAAAGCCATCATTTTATATACCGAAGGATTTAAAAACCCCAGGGAATTTATGGAAGTAGCAAAAATTGTTTCCAAGAAAAAACCAATACTTGCCATGAAAGCCGGTCGCACGGAGGCGGGCGCCAAAGCTGCCGCTTCCCACACAGGTTCTCTTGCCGGAGTAGATATAGCCACCGAATTAATTTTTGAGAAAACAGGAATACTAGCTTTTAATAATGAAGAAGAGATGTGCCAGGTAGCAATGGCATTTGCCACACAACCCATTCCAAAAGGAAATCGTGTTGGCATCATCACCAACACAGGAGGCCCGGCAGTTATTGCAACGGATGAATTAGTAAGTGCGGGCTTAGTACTTCCAGCACTTTCTGAAAGAGCAATTAATATTTTAAAAGAAACACAACTTCCCGAAGCCTCTCTAAATAACCCTATTGACGTGGTGGCAACAGGAGGTGGAAAACATTTCCGCAGCGCTCTGGATGTATTGATGGATGAGGATACTATTGATTCCGTGTATATCAATTTTGTAACTGCACCATTTACAGATACTGATGATGTTGCAAGAAATATTGTTGAAGTAAACAAGTTGAAACGCAAACCAATCGTTTGCAATTTCATGACCAACATGTCGCTGGATCGTTTCAAAGTAACTGCAAAAATTTTAAAAGATGGAGGCGTACCTTGTTACAGCTTCCCAACCACTGCTGCAAAAGCCCTTGGAGCATTATATAAATATCACAAGGTGCGTTCAAGAACTATTGGTGAAGCAAAAGTATTTACAGGAATTGATAAAACAAAAGCCTCAGCAATTATCAATGCAGGCAAAAATGCAGGGGCATTTCTTTCATCTGACAAAGTGTATTCATTGCTTTCTGCATATGGCATCCCTGTTGCCGACTGGCGGCTTGTAGACGATGTTGAGAAAGCAATTAAAGCAGCAGACGAAATTGGGTATCCTGTTGTAATAAAAGCTGATGCAGCCTCATTGGTTCATAAAAGTGATATGGGCGGTGTTGCTATCAATCTGAAAAGTGCTGAGGATGTGCGAGTTACAGTTGAAAATATGAAGAAAAAATTTGATGCAAAAGATCTTCAGTTTTTTGTTCAGAAATTTCTTCCCGGTGGAAAAGAGCTCGTTGCCGGAGTTAGTGCACAACAGGACCTTGAACCTCTTATTATGTTTGGGCTCGGCGGGATTTATGTGGAAGTTTTAAAAGATGTTGTTTTTAAAATAGCTCCCGTAACTGAACTGGAAGCAAAAGAAATGCTTTCATCCATCAAAGCTTCGAAATTATTGGATGGAGTACGGGGTGAAAAGGGAATTCACAAAGAAAGTGTAATTGAAATTATTCAACGCCTTTCTCAATTAGTTATTGACTTTCCCGAAATACAGGAAATGGATCTTAATCCTATCATGGCTTTTGCTGATAAGGCATTTGTGGTTGATGCAAGGATAAGATTGTAATTTTAAAGTTAAACCTCATCCTAAATCCTTCTCCTTGAAAAAGGGGAAGGACTTATTCCCTCTCCTTTTTCAAGGAGAGGGGCAAGGGGAGAGGTTTAAGTATTTGTGGCAGATGCCAGAATAAGGCTAGCGTTTTAATATAGTTTGACGAAAATTGGTTGCGGAGATCATGGAAAATAATGTCGAAAATCATTTCAATTTTTTATAAAGGAGGTATTTTTCATGCTTAGAGAAGTGTGAAAAAATATCTATTAACCGTAAAAAATGGATTTATCATGAAAAAGAAAATAAAGCTATACTCATTAGTTTTGATGAGTGTTCTATGTATGCTTACGAGCAGCTGCAAGAAAGAAAAGAAGGAGATAAGCGGATGTACAGATTCCAATGCTACAAATTATAACGCAAACGCCACAGTAAACGATGGTACTTGTACTTATTTGCCATTTCAAGGACCTGTAAATCCTGGATTTGAAGAAGTGGATTTAGGTTGGATGCAATCTTCCGGTAATGGATATGCAGGGAACGGGACTGCCATACGAACAACCGGAACGGCGTTTATGCCTACAAAAGGGAGTTGGTATATGTCAATGAATACATTTCCCAGCAACAATTGGTATAGCGGTACCTGTGGAATGTACCAGGAAAACATAGATTTTAGTCAATCCGATTCTTTAATTTTTGATTATTCAGTTAGTGGTGGAAATGTAGTATCGGCAAGTGTTGAGTTCCTCTTTACAGTTAATGGCACCATAAATTTATGGAGCAAGTCATTTACCGGAGCGATTCCAAGCACAGAAAAACTAAACGAAAGGGTAGCTTTGCCTTCTTTGCCCGATAAAGGTAAATTTACTATAAATCTAGCTTCCTCAGGAGGAGCAGGCACTGATATTTACTTCCAGATAGATAATATCAGAGTGAAATAATTTGAGAAAAAAATCGGATTTTATTCTTAAATAACATGTTTGAAAAAAGAGTTTTAAATATTTATTCCATAATCATAGGGTTGTTATTTATTATTTCTGGAATTGGTAAGGTTGTTGATACTGCAGGGTTCAGCAACCTGATTTATCAATATGGTTTAGGGTATCTGATGGTTTTGTCACCGGTAATTGTTTTGTTCGAAATATTGTTGGGACTTTTTTTAGTTCTCCTGATTAACCCTAAGCGGTATTCGATGATTTCCTTTGTTTTGCTCGTCATATTTACGATTTCCTTTGCATACGCTCATTTTAAAAATGGAGTAAATGATTGTGGCTGTTTTGGTTCTATTCAGCCTGCTAATATGCCATTTATTTATTCGTTTATCCGCAATATCATTTTAATAGCAATGTCGCTTATTTTATGGATTAAATACCCGAATGATAGCAGTTACACCTCTCCCTGGAAAAAGAATATTATTTTGGTGGTGATGTGCATCTCAATATTCATAGCCGGATTCACCTTTGAAACACCGTCCTTTTTTTACAATAAACCTGAAACACATAAATTTCAAAATCAAAATATTATAAATACGGAGTTGTCAAAATATATTAAAACTTCAAAAGACAGTACGTATTTGTTTTTTTGTTTTTCATATACCTGCCCACACTGTTGGAATTCAATAGAAAATTTGCGTCAATATAAAAAAAACAAGACAGTGGATAGTGTCGTTGTTTTTGCAACAGGATCAGATACCGCTAAACTTCAGTTTGTACAAAATTTTCACCCGGATTTTCCAATTAGAGATTTACCGCTGGAGGCTATGCTGAAACTAACCGATAAATTTCCAACATCATTTTATGTTGAACATGACATTATAAAAGTTATTATAGAAGCGGAATTACCATCTTCCATGACATTTAAAAACCAATATCTAATGCTGCCAAATAAATAATACTGGCATTTCATAATCTAAATTCAAAAAGAATGAAAACGCAATTTAAAAAGTTCGCACTTCCCATTGGAATGGGAATAGTGTTGGTATCCATAACTGTAATGGGTTTGCTTTCCACAGCTTTTGTTGGCTGCAAAAAAGCGCCCAAAACATGTAACACAGGATCCTGTTTAGGGAACGACAATATATGTTATGGACCTTGTACTGGCGGAGCCCACTGCACTTCTACAGCATCTGGTAATTGCAGTGCTGCCAGTGCAGGAGGAGTATATTGTTGTATTGGTGGTAGTGGCGGCGGTGGTGGTGGCGGCGGTACTGCATATTGCAATCCAGGCAATACTTACAATTATTCAAGTCAAATGTGCTGCCCAAATAGCGCTCCTTATTATTACCCAGGAACACACGGAATCACAAGTGCCGGTTGCTATGCATCCTGCCCCTATGTGGGTGACTGCGGAACCCAATGGACTACGTATTGATATAAAATAGCATTAAAAAGTGCATTTACAAAAACCGGAAACAAATTTGGGTTTCAATCATATTTGTACTTCAGCAAAAATTGTGATACTTTAGCGACTGTTTTTAAATTTCCGGAAGATTCCAACAACAATAATACTAACGAAAATAAGAATATCTGAAATATGTATAAAATTCAATCTGCAAAATTATTAAAGGAAATAATGACAAATTATTTTCTTGGATTCAAAGACACCTCCAAAAAAATTGCCTGGTGTACAAGTGTTGGCCCTGCTGAATTATTGCGATCCTTCGGTTTTGAAGTTCATTTTCCTGAAAACCATGGTGCTCTGCTTGGCGCTACACGTACCGCCGGGGACCTTATCCCGGAAAGCACCAAACTTGGATATAACAATGATATTTGTTCCTACCTGACGGCCGACATTGGGTCGTATTTAAAAAAGCAAACACCTCTTCAGGAACATTATGGTTTGGAAGGCCCGCCGAAACCCGATTTGATAGTTTACAACACAAATCAATGCCGTGAGGTACAGGATTGGATGAATTATTTTGCGAAAGAACTGGATTGCCCTATTGCCGGAATTACCCCACCCCGCCATGTTAACGAGGTAACAGATGCACATATTGAAGATGTCTGTGAGCAGTTTAAAGATATGATACCTGCATGTGAAAAAGCAAGCGGAAATAAATTTAATATTGATAAGTTTCGGGAAAAAATAAAGTTGAGCAAGGAAGCAACGGATCTTTGGAAAGAGGTATTATGGACTGCAACCAACTCTCCTTCCCCAATAAGCTTTTTTGATGCTACCATTCACATGGGCCCTATTGTTGTATTACGCGGAACACAAGTTGCCAAGGATTATTATACCGTGCTATTAAAGGAATTGCAGGGAAATGTTTCAAACAAAATTGGTTTTCTGGCCGAAGAACGCAGCAGAATTTATTGGGATGGAATGCCTATCTGGGGGAAATTAAGACCTTTATCTGAATTGTTTCTTGAAAATAATGCAGCCGTTGTAGCTTCTACATACTGTAACAGCTGGGTGTTTGATGCTTTTGATGAAAAACATCCTTTCGAATCATCTGCAAGAGCATATACCGAAATTTTTATTAACAGAAGTGATGAAGCGAAAGAAAAAATTCTGGCCAAACTGGTAAAAGATTTTCGTATTGACGGAATGATATTCCACGATGCTAAAACCTGTGCCAATAATTCCAATTCCCGTTTTGGAATGCCTCAGCGAATATCAAAGACGCTTGGTATTCCAACCTTAACCATCGAAGCAGATCTTTGTGATTTAAGGTTCTATTCAGAAGGACAAAGCATTACTAAAATAGAAACATTTTTGGAGCAGATTGAAAGCTCAAAATCAGTTGCCAGATAAATAAATGTGCATTATTCCCCCTTGTGTGTTTGCAAGTGCGATTGGTAAGGGGGAGTGCGTGAGAATGCAGGGTTGTAGGGGGATAAAAAGCAATTGCGATTCACCCCAAAATTGTTAAACTAATAATTTAAAAAGTTTTAATGGGTAGTTCAAATCAAATTAAAGTTGGAGTTGTGGGCTTGGGGCCGGTTGGGATGATTATTGCGGTTCATTTGCAGGAAGCTGGTTTTGATGTTGCAATTTGCGATTTAGATAAAGCTAAGATGGAGCTGATGAAGGCCAATGGTATACTGTTGGAGGGGGAAATGAATAAAAAAGCAATTTTTAAAAATGTTTTTAGTTCTATTTCTGATTTAGAAAGTTTTTCTCCCGATTTAATTTTTGTAAGTTTAAAAACAACCCACCTCCCTTCAGCGATGAAGGAAATTGACAAATTGAGCAATAAATCATTAGGGGTTGTTTGTGCGATGAACGGATTAGCTGTTGAGAAAATGGTTTCAGACGTTATAGGAAACAGCCGTGCCTTGCGAATGGTGATAAATTTCGCAGGAAACCAAACTACTTCCAACACTACTAATGTAACTTTCTTTAATCCACCCAATTACATAGCTTCTTTAGATGATTCGCGAATTGCTCAAATAGAAGAACTTTCTGTTTTGCTGGCTAAAGTTGGCCTTGAAACAAAAGCAATTTCTTTTCAGGAGTTAGTGAGGCGGACATGGGAAAAAACAATTTTAAATTCTGGTCTGAGCGCCCTTTGCGCAGTGGGTAGAGTTACCATGAAAGAGGCCATGGGTAATAAAAATACGGTTGTATTGGTAGAGCAGATTTTGAAAGAAGCCGTTGCTGTTGCGGAAGCCGAAAACGTTAAATTCGAAGAGGGGTTCACTCAACAGTGCCTGGGTTACCTGGGTAAAGCTGGAAATCACTTTCCTTCCCTTGCCGTTGACCTGATGAGTAATCGCCCGACTGAGATTGACTACCTTAATGGTAAGATTGTCGAATATGGGCTAAAGCATAAAATAAGCACTCCCGTTAATCTTACTTTTACCAATATGGTAAGGGCTATTTCGGACAAAAATTTTTCCGCTTCGATTAAACCGGTAAAACCGGTTTCCGACAATGCTTTTGTAAATGAAATAATTTCAGAACCCGAAATTTCTCAATCAAAGAGTTATTTCCTTGGAGTTGATTTAGGATCAGCGTTCACTAAATTTACTGTCATTGATGATCAAAAAAAAATTGTTTTTCAAACTACGCTAAAAACATTGAACCGCGACAAGGTTCCCGTTACCCAGGTAATCAAATCATTAAAAAGTAAATATCCAATAGCCAGAATCTGTGCCACCGGTTATGGGCGTAGGCATTTGACTGATGCGGATATTGTAAAAACAGAATTGAATTGTGCAGCACTGGGTGTTTCGTATTATTTTCCGGGAGCTAAAAATATTATCGATATTGGCGGTGAGGATATAAAAATCATAAGATGCAACGCGGAAAATAACATAGAGAATTTCTTTCTCAACGATAAATGTGCCTCAGGAACCGGTTCTTTTATCACCGAAGTTGCCGAAAAGGCTGAGATTCCGTTAAAGGATATGGCAGCTTTGGCCATAAAATCAGCCTACAACAAGGAGTTGAACAGCTTCTGTACCGTATTCGCAAAAACAGAAATTATGACCTGGCTCTTTGAAGGAATGCCGGTTGAAGATATCGCCAAGGGAATTTATCTCTCCATTGTTAACAGGGTCGTAAAATTGCGAATCGACACGCTTTTACCGGTTTATATTATTGGCGGGGTTATTCATTATCATTCGTACTTAAAAAAATTATTGCAGGAACGATATAAAAAAGAAGTTGAAATTGTTGAAAATCCTCAATTTGTAGTATCTTTTGGGGCAGCACTATACGCATTTGATTCATCCACTAAAACAGATATAAAACAAGGATTAGCGAATTTAAAGAATAACGAATAAGCGCCAGGATTCGTTATTCGGGTAGATTCGTTATTCGTTGGATATACGACTTATAAACAAACAAATAAATTAATATATGAAAGGATTTCATCATAGTAAAAAAGGAATAGGAATAATATTTGACGATATTTTCCTTGTAAACGGCTCCCGTACTCCATTTGGAAAGTTTTGCGGAACACTGGCTAATGTGTCCCCAACCGATTTAGGAATTTTTGCGAGCCGTGCTGCACTGGCAAAAAGCGGTGTTTCGCCAACAGAAATTGACCAGGTAATTGTTGCAAATATCGGGCAAAGTGCCGGCGATGCTTATTTCCTGCCAAAACATATTGGTTTGTTCGCAGGTATTCCAACTGAAATTCCAGCGCTGATGGTACAAAGGATTTGCGGTTCAGGCTTTGAAACTATTATTACGGCTTCTGAACAAATTACGCTCGGAAAAGCAGATACTGCACTTTGTGTCGGTACTGAAAATATGACGCTTTCACCAACTGTTTCTTTTGGGAACAGAATGGGATACCCGCTTGGCCGCCCTGTTTTTAAAGACATGTTATGGGAGGCCCTTGACGATACCGCTGCCGGATACCCGATGGGATTCACCGCTGAAAATATTGCTATTAAACATGCTATTACGCGTGCAGAGTGCGATACCTTTGCAAAACTTTCTTTTGACAGAACAATTGCAGCAATGGAGCGTGGCGTTTTCAAAGAAGAAATCACCGAAATAAACACTACTGTTTTTGAAATAGAAGGCCTGA
This sequence comes from Bacteroidia bacterium, assembly GCA_036170695.1. GTDB lineage: Bacteria > Bacteroidota > Bacteroidia > 2-12-FULL-35-15 > 2-12-FULL-35-15 > 2-12-FULL-35-15. The sequence goes on along the minus strand of JAVHPR010000251.1, from coordinate 5,045 downwards.
AATCACGTAAAGTTTTTCTTCCGAAAGGAGTAAAAGATTTTGCTCTTGATGAGCATGCTCGTCCGGCAACCATCGAATCATTATCAAAATTGCCTAATGTATTCAGTAAAGATGGCGTACTTTCTGCCGGCAATTCCAGCGGAATTGTTGATGGTTCAGCTGCCGTTATTGTTGCGGATAAAAGTAGTATTGAATTAAAAAAACTCCAACCTCTTACCAGGATTGTTGCGGCCGCCACAAGTGGTGTTGACCCTAAAGTAATGGGACTGGGCCCTGTTCCTGCAATTCGCTTATTGCTCGAAATGACAGGACTAAAAATAGAAGATATTGGACTAATTGAAATAAATGAAGCATTTTCTGCTCAGGTCATTGGTTGTGAGCGTGAATTAAACATTGACAGGAACCGTTTAAATGTGAACGGAGGAGCTATTGCACTTGGTCATCCACTTGCTGCAACCGGTACCCGGTTATCGCTTACCATTTCAAAAGAAATGATAAGAAGAAAAGTCAAATACGGCATTGCTTCAGCTTGTATTGGTGGCGGACAAGGGACTGCTATCTTGTTTGAAAACACAGCCCCTGACAGGGTTTGAATCCCTGTTAGGGGTAAAAACAGGGATTTTAATACAGAAATTGAAAATCTAAATTAAACCCTAACAGGGATTCAAACCCTGTCAGAGATGTTAATAATTTTTGATAAAACTATTTTGATAAAATGTATTATAGAACTTATAAGGGTGTACGACAAATTACCCTGATACCACCCCTTCGGGGTTTTAAAAAGGTAATCTTTGTTTATTCTATAATAATAACAGCCCTTCGGGCTTTTATCAAATACTTTAAATCCCGAAGGGATGTAATGATTATAACATAATGAGATATTTCACAATTGCACAACCCCGAAGGGGTGGAATATAAATATTTAGGGATATTTGCCGTACACCCAACTTATAATTCAATAAAAAACTGAACTATGGAAACCTTAGAAGTAATTATTAATACAATGACTAAAGCAGCAAAGCCGCTAAAAGGTGGCGAAATAGCTGAGCTATCTGGTGTTGCTAAAGCAGCTGTTGACAAAGCACTAAAGGAACTTCAGAAAACAGGAAAAGTTTTTTCTCCCAAGAAATGTTATTACGAAGTAAAAACAAAATAAAAAAGCATGGAAAATACAAATATAAAAACAAATGCAGCTTCCTCCCCTTCACTGACGGCAAAGGAGGGGCACATGTATCAATGGCAAATGGTGGAACTCAATAAGGAGTTCCGTTTGGAAGAAAGTGTTTTTCCCGAATTAAAGAATGATGAAGTTCTTGTAAAGGTTGCCGGCTGTGGTGTTTGCCATACCGATTTAAGTTTCTGGCATTCCGGAGTTCAAACCAAACATGCTTTGCCGCTCACACTCGGTCACGAAATTAGCGGTACTGTGGTTGCAGGAAATAAAAACTGGTTAAACAAAAAAGTGATTATCCCAGCCGTTCTTCCTTGCGGAGAATGCGAGTTATGCAAAAAAGGAAGAAGCAATATTTGCCGCAATCAATTGATGCCGGGGAATGATTTTCATGGAGGATTTGCTTCTCATATTAAAGTTCCTTCCAAATTTTTGTGTCCGGTTTCCGACAAAATATTAGAGAAGTATTCACTTGAACAATTGTCTGTTATAGCAGATGCCATTTCCACTCCTTACCAGGTAGTGGAAAAGTCAGAACTGGAAGCAGGCGATTTGGCTATTGTTATTGGTGTTGGAGGTGTTGGAGTGTATGGTGCATTAATTGCGAAAATATTTGGAGCAAAGGTAATTGCACTTGACATAAGCGATGAGAAGCTTGCAATTGCAAAAGCAAACGGAGTGGATGCAACATTGAACATTAAAGGGCTTGACACTAAAACCATAAAAGATAAAGTTAAAGAACTGGCAAAAGAAATCAAGGCACCGAAGATTGGCTGGAAGATTTTTGAAATAACAGGGACGAAAGCCGGTCAGGATTTGGCATTTAACCTTGTTACATTCACTTCAACACTTTCTATTGTTGGATTCACAATGGACAAAGTAGAGGTGCGCCTAAGCAATTTAATGGCATTTGATGCAAAATTAATAGGAACATGGGGATGCCGCGCTGAACTTTATCCTAAAGTACTTGATTTAATTGAAAAAGGGAAATTGGAAATCGGACAGTTTGTACAAACATTCCCGATGTCGAAAATAAACGAAGTATTTAAAAATACATTAGAACACAAATACACCAAACGTTCAGTGATGGTTCCTGACTTTAAATGAAACGTTTAAATGAGAAGTACTATTTTTATATCATCGCTATTGATTTTTATAGGAATATGTTTTTTCCCAATAAAGTCATACAGCCAGCTTTGGTATGTCACTAAAGGGCTCTCAACGGATGAAGTGGCTTGGGGGGTGGATGTGGATAATGTCGGAAATGTTTACTGGGCTATAGCAGAAAAAGACGTTTGGCCCTTTTGGTATTACAATATTCTACTTTTCAAAATTGATCCAAACGCTCAGCAGGTTTGGCAAAGTGCTTCTTATGGCGCTGCAAATAATGATATAGGATTTAAGGTTACAGTAAAAGCGCCTGTTGTTTATGTGTCAGGAAGGGCAGATTCAACTGGCAGTAATGTTTCGGGTGATGGTTTGGTGTTGAGTTACAATATGAACAGTGGAGGCTTAAACTGGGAATATCGCTATAACCCCATTCCAGACTATGGATATGAAGAAATTGATGGATTAGAGGTTCAACCTGATGGGATTTACCTTTCGGGCTGGACAAAAGGGTTAAATACCGATGAGGATTTTCTCATTCAGAAAATAAGTTTGACGGGACAGCCTGTTTGGTCAAACTCCTGGGATTATAATAATCTAGGGCAGTTTGATGGGGCAAACGGACACATGGCGATGGACAATAACTTTATTTATGCTGCAGGGCACGTTAACCTGATGGATGGTTCTTTGGCTTGTTTTAGCCGTACAAACGGAGCTTATCAGTGGAATGTTAACTGGAACAGTTCAAGTAATGATGAGGTGTTAGGACTTACCATGAGTTCGGACTCAATGCTTTATACTGTGGGTTATTACGGAAGTTCGCAAAGCGGATCACAGACCTGTATTAAGAAGTTTTCCAGAACAGGGCAACTTCATTGGACAAGCATCTGGGGAGGAACAGGAACTGAAGATTCACGCTCACTTGTAACTGATGGTGATAGCATTGTTTATATAGTAGGAACTACATCGAGCTATGGCAATGGAGGAAAAGATATCTTCGTTTTGAAATATGATACTGCCGGAACGCTGATTGATTCCCTGATTTGGGGAGGAGCTTATGATGAAGTTGCAAAAGATGTTGCTATTTATGCTGATTATCTATACATCACAGGTGAAACAAAAAGTTATGGCAATGGGCAAATTAATGGTGATCATAAAGCCGATGGTTTGCTTTTGAAGGTAGACGGAAGAGCAATGCAGGCGCCAAGTTCAACGATGACGGAAGTTCTTTCATCAACGAAAATTTCGGATGAAATTAATTTTTTAACGGATTATTCAAACAGTAATGCAAGTATTTTTTTTGATAATTCAGGAAATAAAAAATTTTCGGTAAAAGCGTTTAATTCAATCGGGCAGGAAATAGTAATTCATCCGGAAATTATCCGCAATGGAAATTCGGTAACGGTAATGGTAAATTTTTCCGGTTTCCCGAAAGGACTATGCTTCCTGCAACTAAATAAGGAAGAACAATCAAAAACAGAAAAAATAGTAATCATCAAATAATTATAAACTATAATCAATATGCTAAAAAATCACAACTTAGTTGAAGTTTCTTACAAAGACATACTTTTTGAAAAGCGTCCTTGTATAAATAATGATGGAAAACCCGTTGCAGGCTTGTACAATGCATGGATTATCCTGAATAATCCCAAACAATTTAATTCTTACACTACACAGGCAGTTAAAGAAATAATCCTTGCGTTTGCTGAAGCGTCAAACGATAGAAGCGTGGTTGCTGTAGTATTTACAGGTGTTGGCGACAAAGCCTTTTGTACCGGCGGTAATACCAAGGAGTATGCGGAGTATTATTCCGGCAACCCTCAGGAATATTCGCAATACATGCGCCTGTTTAATGATATGGTAAGCGCCATTTTAAAGTGTGAAAAACCTGTTATCTGTCGTGTAAACGGCATGCGCATAGGTGGCGGACAAGAGATTGGTATGGCTTGCGATTTCACAATTGCACAGGACATGGCTCGTTTCGGCCAGGCTGGTCCTAAGCATGGAAGTGCTGCAATTGGAGGCGCAACAGATTTTCTGCATTTATATGTAGGGGTTGAAAGGGCAATGATGTCACTTACGCTTTGTGAGCCTTGGACAGCTCATCAGGCATATAATTTCGGGATGATTACCGATATAGTTCCCGCATTAAAAGTGGATGGCAAATTTGTTCCAAATCCTTTGGTAGTATTAGACAGGCATACCGACGAATTCGGGAAACTTGTTTTCGGAACCATGAAAACAGGTGAAGAATTGAAGAAGGCAAAAGAAATAATGGCTTCAGGAACTGTTGATTTATCTATGTTAGATGAAGCGGTAAACAAACTCATTGCAAAATTATTACACACCTTCCCTAATTGTACTGCAAAAACATTGTCCGAAGTGCGTAAGAAAAAATTAGAGCATTGGGATAAAAATAAAGAAAGTAGCCGCGAATGGCTTGCACTGAACATGATGACTGAAGCTAAAGCCGGATTCAAGGCGTTCAATGATGGTCCGAAAGATAATCGTGAAGCCGATTTCATTAAACTTCGCCAATTGCTTGCAGAAGGCCATGAGTGGAATGAAGATTTACACAAAATAATTTCTCCGCAATATCAAAAAGTATAGCATCGAATAACGAATTTTAACGAATAGCGAATATGCGATATGATTCGTTATTCGTTAAAATTCGCTATTCGTTGAACAGTATTAACTATCAAATTGATTCAGAAATATGCAAAAAATAAAAGTTGAATATAAGTACGAAGGCTCAATAGCCAGAATA
>JAVHPR010000250.1:0-13592 GCA_036170695.1 Bacteroidia bacterium | reverse complement strand
TTTCATTATCACTAATTTTGGTTTTTGGGCTGCTTCAGGTTTTCAGATGGGAATTACAGGTTTGAATACAGCATATATAATGGGTATTCCATTTTTTGCTCCGACATTAGCTGGTGACTTATTTTTTAATGGCGTTTTGTTTGGAGCATTTTATCTTGCACAAGTGAAATATCCTACTCTGGTTAGAGCTTAATAACGGTTATTAATTTCATAAAAAATGGCGGGACTTTTAGTCCCGCCATTTTTGTTAACTGCTTTTCATTACGATTCTACACTATTTTACCGCAAATCTTCTACTGATATCCCCGTGTGTGCCTTGGTGTTAAAAGTGAAGTTAGAATCAGGAATATCGCTGTTCCCAACAAATGATTTTATGGAATAGATTTGAATGCTTCCATCCTTCATCATCATTTTTACACTTATAATTTGTTTCTTAAACTTATCAATACTCAATTTTACAGTATGAAATTTTTGCTTATCAGGGTTTTCAGGAAATAAGCTTACAGTCTGTGTTGTAGCATCCTCATCATCAAATTTATACTTATAACCTTTTTCGTACATTGTAAAAATTGTGGATGGATTTAGTGCATCATTGTCAACCTCCATATCCTTTATTATTACTTCGTTTGCATCTTTTACAAAATCCCAAACTGTTTTACCGTCGCAATAAATCTCATGACCAGGAATTACCAATTTGTATTTCGCCCCTTTTGTTTCAAGTTTCGAATCCTGAGTGTCTTTAGTTTTGTCTTTTTTCTCTGTAGTCTTTGAAAACTCTGCTTTAATACTTGTGTATGCTTTTGTTTTCGCACTAACTTCGTCTAAAATTTTTTTCGCTTTCGGATCGTTTTGAGCAACGGAAGTTAAACAACCTAGGGCTAACAGTGCAATCAGAGTGGTTTTTTTAGCAAACATTTTTTTATTTTTTTAGTTGTTATTGGTTCTATTCAAAAACTGTTCCAAAGATAACATATCCTTAATTAAAACTTCACGTGCTTTTGAACCTTCAAAGCGCCCGAGTATTCCTGCGGCCTCCAACTGATCTACAATACGCCCTGCACGATTATATCCCAATTTTAATTTACGTTGAATCAATGATGTGGACCCTTGTTGGGTAGAAACTACAATTTCGGCAGCCTGGTTAAACATGCTGTCACGTTCTGATGGATCCATGTCGTCTTTCCCGCTGCCTTCGCCATTTTCATCTATGTATTCTGGTAATAAATACGCATCGGGATAACCGCGCTGACTTCCAATAAAGTCGCAAATTTTTTCTACTTCCGGTGTATCAACAAAAGCGCATTGCAAACGAATCAAATCATTACCTGTGGACAACAGCATATCACCTCTGCCAATCAGCTGATCGGCTCCACCCGAATCTAAAATAGTGCGTGAATCAATTTTGGAGGTTACCCTGAATGCTATACGTGCAGGAAAGTTGGCTTTTATTGTTCCTGTAATAATGTTTACTGAAGGTCTTTGTGTGGCAATAACCAGGTGGATACCTACTGCGCGTGCAAGTTGTGCTATTCGGGCAATTGGTGCCTCCACTTCTTTGCCTGCAGTCATGATTAAATCGGCAAACTCATCAATTACTAAAACGATATAGGGCAAAAATTTATGCCCATTATTTGGATTGAGTTTACGGGCTATAAATTTGGTGTTGTATTCTTTAATATTCCTAACCTGGGCTTCTTTCAACAAATCATAACGCTGATCCATTTCTATGCATAATGAGCTGAGCGTATGAACCACTTTTTTGGTGTCTGTAATGATTGCATCAGCACTATCGGGTAACTTTGCGAGGAAATGTCTTTCAATTTTGTTGAAGAGTGTCAATTCCACTTTTTTAGGGTCAACCAGTACAAATTTTATTTGCGAAGGGTGTTTCTTATACAGCAGCGAAACTAATATTGCATTTAATCCAACCGATTTCCCTTGTCCGGTGGCACCAGCCATCAGCAAGTGTGGCATTTTTGCCAAATCAAAAATAAAAGTCTCGTTGCTGATGGTTTTGCCCAATGCAATAGGCAAATCCATTTGCGTGTTCTGAAATTTTTCAGAAGATATCAGCGCCCTCATAGGAACCATTTCTGGATTTTGGTTGGGTACTTCAATACCTATTGTGCCTTTACCTGGTATCGGAGCAATGATACGAATACCAAGTGCGGAAAGGCTTAAGGCGATATCATCTTCAAGATTTTTAATTTTTGAAATACGTACACCGGCAGCAGGAATAATTTCATACAGCGTTACTGTGGGGCCAACGGTAGCTTTTATTTTTTGAATTTCAATGCCATAATCGCCTAATGTTTTTAATATACGGTCTTTATTAGCATTCAGTTCTTCCGTATTGATTACAATATCTTTAGAGCCACCATAATTTTCCAATAAATCTATGGGAGGAAACAGATAGGACGATAAATCCAAAGTGGGATCATACTCGCCTACTTGTGCAATTAATGCTTCACTGATTTTTTCGGGGCTTAATTCCTCTTCTTTATTTTCGTTGCTTACAACCGAAAATTGAACATCATTATCATCTGTCGTTAATAGGATTTCTTCTTTAAGGAAAGACTTGTCAATGTCTTCAACAATATCATGTTGTTCATTGTTGGTGATAAAAAAATCATCTTCTTTATCAGTTTCCTTTACTTCTTCATTTGTAGTAATATCTTCTTTAAATTTATTGACTGAGTTTTTTTTATCTTCATTTTCAGGTAAAGGGTCTGTGGCAGTTGTATTATCAATGATTTTCTTTTTACTTAAATCAAATGAGGTATTAAATGCAGCAACCAGAAAAACGATGAAGGTGAACAGCAAGAATACGCCTGCACCGATTTGTCCCAAAAACTCATTTAATTTGCTGCTCATGGTATACCCATATGCACCGCCCAAAAAAGTTAATTCATTATCAGGGAAAATATATCCAAGTGAAACTGAAATAAAAATCAGGAAGAAAAAAGAGTAAATATACGTTTTACGAAAGTTGAAAATTCCAATATGAAATGTAATCCGTAAACCTGTTACAAAAGCTAAAAAAGCAAGTAAATAAGAAGCGATACCAAACCATTTATAAAGAAATATATGTGATAGTAATGCACCAAATTTGCCTAACCAATTATTCACTTTTACTTCCGGTGAAAATAGGTTACTCAATACTTTAGTCTGGTCTGTATCCCATGTAAAACAGTAGGATGTGAAGGCGATAGTTAAATAAACAGCAAATAATAATAGTGTTAATCCAAATATTTTTTGAAATCTTTCATTATTGAGAAAACCAAAAACAGCTGTTAACTTTTCGGCAAAAACTGATTTAGTAGATTGTTCCCCGGAACTGTCTTTTTTTTCGTCCGCAGTATCACTCGATTTAGGCTTACTTCCTTTTTCAGTTTTACTGTTTTTTAAAGTGTTTTTTAAATTATTTTTTTTAGGCTCTGCCATTTAACATTTTAACGATTTAATAATTTAACAATTTTAACAGTGTGTAAAAAGGCTATTCTTCCATTTCATAAACCACAATAGCGTAAAAATAATAATTGGCAATGGGTGAAATAGGAAAATGCTAAAATCTTATAAACGTGCTATTGTGGATAAACAAAAAGGCTATTCTTTTATTGTTTTTATGAGCCTTTTGGGCAAAAAAAACAATATGTGGGTATACAATAATGGTTTGAAAAATATTTTTATATTTGTATGAATACTGATATTTCACCTAAATGACCTGTTAATGCGAATCAAGGATTGGATTTTCTCAAATCGTGTGTTGTCACCCTGAGCCTGTCGAAGGGTGTGCGATGGCTTGCCCACATACTTCGACAGGCTCAGCATGACCCACGCACAGCATTTATTTCTACCCTTGATTGGCATTATTTAATACAATTAATCAAATTTAAGATGCACTAATTTGCAAACTTTCAAATTTTAAATTGTCAAATTGATTTTCAAATGACTAATGAATCTTTAGAACATTCTGAAGAAAATTCTTCTTCCTCCCTTTACAGTGAAGATCTTGCACCTGTCCCATTATCCATGCGCACATGGGATACATGGAATTATGCTGCATTGTGGATAAGTATGAGTTTGTGTATTCCAACGTATATGCTGGCGAGTTCACTCATTGGTGGTGGCATGAATTGGTGGCAGGCGATTCTTACTATTTTTATTGGAAATACTGTTGTCCTGATTCCTATGGTGTTAAATGGACATGCTGGCGCAAAATATGGTATTCCGTTTCCTGTATTTGCACGTGCCAGTTTTGGTGTGCGTGGTGCAAATATTCCGGCTGTTTTGCGCGCTATTGTTGCCTGCGGGTGGTTTGGTATCCAGACGTGGATTGGTGGTTATGCGATTTACCTGATGATGAAACTCTGGATTCCGTCGTTGGAAAACTTACCTCAGATTTTTCCTGCCTCTTTTGGACTTCAAACAGGTCCCGCCATCACTTTCTTTTTATTCTGGTTGGTTAATATGTTTGTCGTTTACCTGGGTGTGGAAAGTATTAAGAAACTACTGGTTTTTAAAGCTTTTTTTCTTCCCATTGCGGCATTAGCCTTGCTGTTTTGGGCTATTTCAGCCGGTAATGGTTTAGGGCCGATTCTTTCCCAACCTTCCAAGTTTCGTTCAAGTGATGACTTTTGGAAATATTTTTTTCCTGCTTTAACAGGTATGGTGGGCTTTTGGGCAACATTGTCGCTCAACATTCCTGATTTTACGCGTTATGCAAAAAGCCAGCGTGCACAAATTATGGGGCAGGCTTTGGCTTTACCTGCATCAATGACTCTTTTTTCATTCATCGGGGTTGTGGTCACTTCCGCTACCCTTCTTATTTATGGAGAAACAATCTGGGATCCATTGGTACTTGCCGGGAAATTTGAAAGCAAAATGCTTGTGAGTTTTGCTATGATTGCTGTTGCACTTTCAACTTTAGCCACTAATATAGCCGCAAATATTGTTAGTCCGGCAAATGACTTTGCAAATTTAGCTCCGTCAAAAATTAATTTTCGAACAGGTGGATACATCACCGGAGTTATTGGTTTATTAATTTTTCCATGGAAATTAATTGCTGATCCAACAGGATATATTTTCACATGGCTGATCGCTTATTCTAGTTTACTGGGTCCTATAGGTGGTATAATGATTGCAGATTATTATTTCATCCGTAAACAAGAACTTTATGTAACTGAACTCTATCAATTAAAAGGGCGGTATTTTTATAAAAAAGGGTTTAATAAATTTGCAATCATAGCATTGCTGCTTGGAATTATTCCAAACATTCCTGGTTTTTTAACTATCATTGGTGCTATTGATAAGGATGCAGTTTGGCATTGGGTTTCTCAACTATACAATTACGCATGGTTTGTCGGATTTTTTGTTTCAGGTTTATCATATATGTTGATGATGCGAAAAATTGAAAAATCCCCTGACAGGGTTTCAAATCCCTGTTAGGGTTAAAATAACCTTTTAAAAACTGAATAATAACTTCTAACGGGGTTGGAGACGTTTTCAAGGGAAGAGATGTGAAGAATTAACAAAATTAAACAACCCTAACAGGGTTTGAAACCCTGTCAGGGAAGTGGTAGGAAGGAATAAAATGAGTGATTCAATAAAACACCGAATAGAAGAACTTTCCAGGCAAATTGAGGATCATAATTACAATTATTATGTACTTGCCAAACCAACTGTCAGCGATTTTGAATTTGATAAATTGCTCGAAGAGCTTATTAAATTAGAGTCAACACATCCTGAATATCTAAAATCCGATTCACCTTCTCAGCGTGTTGGCGGACAAATAACCAAGGAATTTAAAACAGTTAAACATAAGTATCCTATGCTTTCCTTAGGTAACACCTATTCAGAGGAGGATTTGACCGACTTTGATGACCGCATAAAAAAGGCATTGAATACTGATTATGAATATGTTTGTGAATTGAAATATGATGGCGTTGCAATTGGATTAACCTATAAAAATGGAGTTTTGGTTCAGGCTGTAACCCGCGGTGATGGTGAGAATGGTGATGATGTTACCACAAATGTAAAAACTATTAAAAGCATTCCCTTAAAATTACGCGGAGATGATTATCCAAAAGAATTTGAAATCCGCGGTGAAATTTTTATGCCCCGAAAAGTGTTTGATGAAATAAATAAGGAGCGCGAAACCGATGAAGAGCAATTATTAGCAAATCCACGAAATGCTGCCGCCGGAACACTGAAAATGCAGGATTCCTCAATCGTGGCAAAACGTAACCTCGACTGTTGTTTATATGCTATTTTAGCCGAAGAGCTGCCCTATCAAAACCATTTTGATAATTTAAAAGCGGCTAAAAATTGGGGATTTAAAATTTCTGAATTCATGGAAAAGGCTGATTACATTCAGGATGTGTTCAAATACATTAACAGATGGGATACAAAGCGCAATAATTTGGAGTTTGATATTGATGGTGTTGTTATAAAAATAAATTCTTTTGAGCAGCAGCGCGTCCTTGGATTTACTGCAAAATCACCTCGTTGGGCTATAGCCTACAAATTTAAAACACAGCGTGTAAGTACTATTTTAGAATCAATTTCCTACCAGGTGGGTCGTACAGGCTCTATTACTCCGGTTGCAAATTTAAAACCTGTATTGCTTGCCGGGACTACTGTTAAACGAGCATCATTACATAATGCCGACATTATTGAAAAATTAGATGTGCGTATCGGAGATACTGTATTTGTTGAAAAGGGCGGTGAAATTATTCCAAAGATTGTGGGTGTTGATATAAACGAACGACCTGCTGATGCCCATAAGGTGAAATATATTACTCATTGCCCGGAACCGAAGTGCGGAACAGAACTCATTAGAAATGAGGATGAAGCAAACCATTATTGCCCGAATGAATTAGGTTGCCCCCCACAGGTCAAGGGTAAGATAGAACATTTTGTAAGCCGCAAAGCAATGAATATTGATAGCTTGGGTGCCGAAACTATTGCTCAGTTATATGATGCGGGATTGGTAAAAAACTGTACGGATTTATATGAACTCAAAAAAGTAGATCTTTTGAAAATAGAGCGGATGGCGGAAAAGAGCGTGAATAATTTACTTGCCGGTATCGAAGCTTCAAAAAAAATTCCTTTCGAGCGGGTTTTGTATGGTATCGGTATCAGGCATATTGGTGAAACCACAGCAAAAAAATTAGCTTACTTTTTTAAGAATATCGATTCATTAAAAAACGCTACATTAGATCAATTACTTGAGGTGGGTGATATTGGCGAAACAACTGCAAAGGCTATTTTAGCATATTTTGCTGATGAACATACTGCTGAAATTATTGAAAAATTAAAAGCAAAAGGACTTCAATTTGAACTTTCAGAATCTCAGTTAGTCAATTCGAGCGACATCCTGAAAGGTCAGTCATTTGTGGTTTCTGGTGTTTTTAGCAAATTTTCAAGAGATGATTTAAAGAAAACGATCGAACAAAACGGGGGTAAAAATGTAGGTTCTATTTCAGGTAAAACAAATTTTGTTATTGCCGGTGAAAATATGGGTCCGGAAAAGCATAAGAAAGCTGAAAAATTAGGCGTGCCGATTATTTCGGAAGATGATTTTATAAAAATGATAGCTGGAAATAGTTAAGAGTTGAGAGTTAAAAGTTAAGAGTTCGTAGTTGGAATAGCAACTCTTAACTCTGCACTTTTAACTCTGCACTTTTAACTCTTAACTCTTAACTCTTTACTCTACACTCTAAACTATAAAAATGAGTATATTTAAAAAAATAAAACAATTTATTGGTACTATTTACATAAAACTGGAATTAAAGGATCATCCCAGGCAACGTAAGCCAAGCCGTTTTAATTTCGATGCTATTAAAACAGTTGGAATATTGTTTGATGCCACTAATCCTGAAGATTTTGAGTTGGTAAAACGTTACGTAATTTATTTGCGTGAACATAGAAAAAAGGTGAAGGTTATTGGTTTTTTTAGTACCAAACAGATTCCTGAATTGGTTTATTCTAAGCTGGAGTATGACTTTTTTTCACCCAAAGAATTAAATTGGATAGGAAGACCGGCATCAGTTATCATTCAAAATTTTATGGATGAAGAATTTGATTTATTGATGGATTTGAATATCAATGATCACTTCCCGCTTAAATATATTTCAGCCTTGTCAAAAGCGAATTTTAAAGTTGGAAAATACAATGAAAAGGAAGTGGATGTTTATGATATGATGATTGATTCTGATAATACAAAAACTTTGAAATACTTTTTACGTCAGGTTGATGTATATATCAGCATGCTTAATAAAGTTGAACCGAGGTTGAATTAAAAGAAGAAGATGCCCCTCCCAGCCTCCCCGAAAGGGAGGAGAGTGGGGTGAATAAAAATAATTATTTAAACAAAATACTTAAAAGCCTCCCCTTTGGGGAGGTTGGAGGGGCTTCTTTATGAACTACATTTTATTTGACGGTATTACCCGTAACAATCTTCTGCCACTCACATTCACGCGTCCTGTCGCAGATATCCGCATAGGCATTTTCACCATTCGTGAAAAGTGGGAGAAAATGATGGATTCAAAAACTTCATCCAAAACTCAGAATTATTTAAGCAAAAAATTTCCTCTCGAACTTACTATCGATACTGATAATTGTTGGATCAATGGTTCGGTTTGTCCCAATCAAAAATTGGTTGAAGAAATAAAAAGCTTAGCACCCAATGAGGCATTATTATCTTCAAACACACTATTGGCTGTCAATACTGGCAACGACAAAGAGTTTGATTTTGAACAAATTGAAAGTTTTACAAGATTTGAATCACACGCAAAAGCAACGCATATTGAAAATTTGTGGGATATTTTTTCTAAAAACGGAGAAGCTATTAGTGCAGATTTTGAACTGCTTACTAATGGCCGTAAATCGCTTGCTTTAAGTATTACCAATCAGGTAATTGGAGTTGAAAACATTTTCGTGGAAGAAGGAGCAAAAGTAGAATGTGCTATTTTAAATGCAAGTACAGGTCCGATTTATATTGGTAAAGATGCTGAAATTATGGAAGGGGCTATTATCCGTGGACCATTTGCATTGTGTGAACATTCAACGTTAAAATTAGGTGCGAAAATATATGGCCCTACTACTATTGGTCCTCATTGCAAAGTAGGAGGCGAAATAAATAATTCAGTGATATTTGGTTATTCCAACAAAGCACATGATGGTTTCCTGGGGAACTCTGTACTAGGAGAATGGTGCAATATTGGGGCAGATACAAATAATTCCAATCTTAAAAATAATTATGCTGAAGTGAAACTATGGAATTATGAAAAAGAAGATTTCGTAAATACCGGCTTAACTTTTTGCGGACTGATTATGGGGGACCACAGTAAATGTGGCATCAACACAATGTTTAACACAGGAACAGTGGTTGGAGTAAATGCAAATATTTTTGGTGCTGGTTTCCCTGAAAATTTTATTCCTTCTTTCTCCTGGGGGGGAGCGTCGGGTTTTACAACGTATAAGATAGAGCAGGCTTTTGCTGTGGCTGCTCGTGTATTTGAGCGAAGAGGAATGGTTTTTAATGAAATGGAACAAGATATTTTAACTCATATTTTTGAAGCCACTTACCACGGAGATACGGAGAACACTGAGAAACACGGAGATTAATTAAAAAAAAGTTTAAGATTTTTATAGGACTGTAAAAATACACCTCGAAGATACAGAGAACAAATCGTTTCGCGGTGGATTAATCCTTGGGCAACTTTGCAAACTCTTCGGTGACAAGTGATACTAATTGTTCTTTAATGTTTTCACTATTAAAATTTATTAGCAATCCTTTGGGTTTTCCGGTAAGTTTCAGATAGGATAAAAGTTGCGCTTTGTAAAGCGGAATCATCAATTCTACAGCTTTCTCCTCCACAATGATTATATCGTTTACTAATAAATCAAGTTTTAAAGTTCCGCCCAAATCTTTTTCTTTATAATGAATGGGAACATATATCTGAGACTTTACAGACAACCCGGAACTTCTCATTTCATCAATGAAACAAAGCTCATATACTGATTCAAGCAATCCCGGACCAAGTTGTTTGTGTACTTCTATTGCACATCCAATTATTCTATACGAAATTTCGTTTATATATTTTTGAGTAATCATCTCTGTGTTCTCCGTGTCTCTGTGGTTTTATTAATTCTTTCCAATTCCAATAAAACAGAAAAATACACCATTGAGTAATCATCTCCCTGTTTCTCTGTGTTCTCCGTGTCTCCGTGGTTTTATTAATTCCTGTCCAATTCCAATAAAACAGAAAAATACACCATCCTGCCAATCCTAGGGCCGCCATATACCTGAAACATTTTATTGTTCAGCATATTGGAAGCTCCCAATTTAAAGGTAGTATGAATTTTAGGAACAAATTTACTTACTTGCGCATCTACCATATCATAGGTTGGAACCTTGCCGGTAAACTGTGGAGAGCCTTCATACATAAAACCTTCCACCCATTTATAGTTAATACTAAAACCGATATTATTAATTGGTATAGGATTAGTTTTCTTGAATATTCTTGAAAATATGCCACAAAAAGTATTTATTTCTCTTCCGCTGAAACCAATATTGAATTTATGTTTCGGAGTATTAAAGGCTGGAATAATAGGGTCTTCAGCACTTTTCTTTTTTAATTCGTTCCAGGAGTAATTACCAGTGATGGAAAAGAATTTCGGAAAAAAATAAGTTAAGCCTACAGAAGCCCCTTGTGTAATCACAACTTCATTGGAGTTGGCGGCAACTCGGTAAAAAGTAATACTGGATATTGTATTTTCGTTAGGACTCGGCAAAAAATTGACATCACCAGCTATTTTATAACCTAAAAAGTCTTTATAATAACTATAATAATAACTGCCATCAAAAAATAGGTTGTTGAAAAGCGTTGTTCTATAACCGATTTCAATTGATTTTACTTTTTCTGGTCTGACTGGAGGGACATCGAAATAAACTAATGAACTTCTCTGAGGAAGTGGAACGCTGTAATAATCTTTTATAGATTCTATGGTCACTAATGAGTCGAACCCCTTCACGTTTCCAATCAAAATAGCCCTTCCTACATTATAATAAAGATATTGATCAGCCAATGTAGGGTTACGAATGGCGGAGGAAAAAGATAAACGTATAATATTGGTTTTATTCAAATTATATACTACCGATGCCGCGGGAGAAACCACAAAATTGAAATTTTGATTTTTATCAACTCTAGTTGTTAAATTTAATTTTAACTTTTCATCAATTAATTTTTTTTCTAATCCCACATAAAAACCGAACTCAGAATTAGTGATTATCACATTTCCTGTATCGCAAAATACAGTTCCTGCGGATTTTGGTGTATAAAGCCTGTAATTTCCTCCTATCGTAATATCCATTAATTTTGGAGTGAATTTATATTCTCCATGAACATGATACAATGCAGATTTGTCGATCAGCCTCGAACCAGCTTCCCCATAAGTAGCCTTAGAAGTAATTTCGGTTAGTGCATCAGCAAATGCTTGCGTTCCTGGAACTAAACGGTTGTTATCAGCAAAATCTCTTGCATAAGAATGCCAAAGCTCCAATAAGCCTGAATTAGCATCCATTACGGAATTTGCCAGGGCATAATCATAATAAGTATCCGGATAAACTGGCTGCGAAGGAAAACCAGGAAGGTCTCTTACATTATAATTCATACCACCCGGTTCCCAGTGAGGAGTGGTATTAGGAACTGCTCCATTCCAAAAATTACGATAATCCATGCTCCAGTTGGCATCACTTTTTGATCTGGCTTGAAGCAAAAGGGCAGTAAATACAGCGTCATATGATTTTCCTGCATTTTCATTGGTCGCATAAGCCCGGATAAAAAATTTATCTTTTTTTACCAATTCAATCTTGTTTTGGAAAAATAAAATATCCCTTAAACTATATCTGTTATCACCTTGGTAAACCGTTGTTCCTGTTCCAAAATTAAAAGCGTAAATTAGTTCAGTCTCCGGTTTTATCCGGTAATGGAGTCCAGCTCCAAGCTTCAGATTTTTTGTATTGTAATCCACTAAATCTTTTTCTTCATAACCTGTTCTATACCATCTTTTTAATCCCCGGTAGTTTTGCTGTTGCCCATTGCTGGTAGCATTATTTTGTCCATCGGTAAGGTTTTCATCTCCATAACGGTTAACAGCATCGTATCCTCCGGGATTTTTTTTCCCTTCATTTGATTGTTCAGTAGGATCCATATTGTCAGCCTCCCAGTCATTAGCCCTCATATAAGACAAATTGACTTTGAAAGCGAATTTATCAATACCTTCTTTATTTTTAAAAACTTCCGCATAACGCAGAGATGTTTCTACTAAAGCCCTTTCACCAAATTTTACCGAAACAGCTAACCCCGGTTTCACAAACGGGCTTTTGGTAGTCATACTTACCACCCCGTTAAAAGCGTTGGGACCATAATATGCCGAAGCCGCACCAACAATAATTTCAACCTTTTGAACATCAAGTTCGGAGGCACCTAAAAAATTTCCCAATGAAAAATTTAATCCCGGAGACTGGTTGTCAACGCCATCAATAATTTGCAATGATCTTACCGGAGAAGTGCTGTTAAACCCTCTTGTATTGATTACTCTGAAACCTATGCTCGCAGCCATAATATCTACTCCCTTTAATTGCCCCAGGCCTTCATAAAAATTAGCCGCAGGGGTTTCCTTAATAGCAAGCACATCCAGAGCTTCAATGGTAAGGGGAGACTCTTTTTGTTTTTCAGTGATGCGATCGCCCAGAACTTCCACGGTCTTCAATAAAGTTTCATTCGGTTTTATCTTGATATTTACAGGTGTTTCTAGTGATTTTACCGTACTTTCCAACGTAATATATCCTAAATATGATATAGATATTTCAAAAGGAGGAAGTTTGGAAGTTGTAAATTTGAACTTGCCGTCAAAATCTGTTAATCCGCCTTCTGTAGTTCCTTTTATTACCACGGTAGCACCATACAATGCTTCATTGGTGTTGCCATCTTTAACTGTTCCGGAAACTGTTTGAGGAACTGTTTGGGCATTTACAAACTGTGAAAAGAAAAAGGCAGAAAAAATAATAGATTTCATTAATGAGGTAAGTTTTTGTTTCATAATAAAATTTAGATGTTTTTTATTGATCAAAAAATTAGAAAACGGACCAAAGTGAAAGGCTAAATTAGAATATTTTTTTAAATGCGCTAAAAAAAATATCGACCCATTAATTGATTATTGGAACTCAAAATTTGAGGATAAAGATTTATTTTTTTATTTTGATATGATAAAAAAAACTATCTTCGTGCTCAAGTTTAAAAAACAAATGCGGGTGTGGCGTAATGGCAGCCGCGCCAGACTTAGGATCTGGTGCCTCACGGCGTGGGGGTTCGAGTCCCTTCACCCGCACTTTTAAGTTGTTGTTGCCCAAAACCCCCGTAATTAGGGGGTTTTTGCATTTATTCACATCCCTTTGCTGATAAGTAATAGAATATGGAGGGCTTAGTTCGGGGCTTGCCTCCTATCTTGTCCAAAAACAGCCCCCGAATTTATGGGTCAATCGGAAAAGTTGGGGGATAAATATTTTCAGGCATATATATTAG
>JAVHPR010000249.1:0-13597 GCA_036170695.1 Bacteroidia bacterium | reverse complement strand
CGCTAATATATATGCCTGAAAATATTTATCCCCCAACTTTTCCGATTGACCCACTATATGTCAACGCTCTTTGTAAAAAAAAGAGAACAACTAATATTTTCATTTTGTAAAATTTATTTTGATTATGGAAAAATATACAACTATTAAGCAAAGGTATTGTCTCTTATAAAAAATGAAATGCCCATGCTCAGTGATATTTGTGAGTTTTATCACAAAAAGGATCTCACTATATAATGGAAACTATTCGAAAGTTTTGATATGACTAAAAAGATTTCAAACAGATTTGTAAGTGACTGCTCTTAGTTTTTTGGGAGGAGAGAAAAGTTTTTGAAGTATTGTCAAAGCCTTGAGTACGCTGCTGATTTACTTTTGCAGACAGGAATTGAAGTGGGGAAAAATCAGGAAAAATTATTTTCAATGGAAGTATTATATTGGCACATAGCATCCCGACTCCATATTAAAGTGCTGTTGGTCTTTGTCAGCTATTGTGCAGGAAAATTATATTAGTGTCATGTCAATCGTGAAATATCCTAAAGTCATGCTGAACTTGTTTCAGCATCCATAAGATTCCGAAACAAGTTCGGAATGACCAACAATGCGACAAAACAAACTTGACTTGACATTAGTAATTATTTCAAACTCCATCACCTGGTAATGGCACACATTTGATCTGCCAAATCCTGAACAAGTGATTTAACGGCAGCTTCAGTTTGTTTTTTTATTTGTAACCACCCTTTTTTGTCAAGCACTTTTGTACCACAGGACGGTTTATCGTAGCAAAGAAAACCGCCACTTAAGTTTCGTGATTTTGCAACATGCTCAAATTCATAGATCCAATATTTATACCTTCCATTCTTTACCTCAATCTTAAAAGAAAAATCGACCCTTGATTCAGGGACATTGGCTATTGCTTTAATCGGACAGCTTCCGTTTGCAATGACAATACCGGCATCTTTATCCTCCCATTGGATTATATTACCACCTGTAGATTTAAATGTTGATAAAGCCCAATTTTTTGCGGTAACGAATAATTCATTTTGAGTGGAAGTAGAGTCTACATAAACAACATCGTTATACGTCAAAGCTATTTGAAAGCAAAAAAGAACAGCTAATATTTTCATGTGTTAATAATTTAACCCTGATGATATGCGAAAACCTTCGACGAAGTGGTGGTAGTGGGATAACTCTGATACATCTACAAATATAATAATAAATTTAAAAAAACAAAACAACAATTAGTCAACCACAATTCTTTGCGTAACTATTCCGTACTCCGATTTAATTTTAATTAAATAAATACCTCGGTTCAAATTACGGATATCAATTTTAGCAAGGCTCGTACTGAATTTTTTTACTAAAATTAACGCCCCCATTGAATTGTACAAATTCACTTCAAATGGAATAGCCTTTTTAACAGATACCAATATGGCATCAGATGCAGGGTTCGGGTAAACAAGGGTACTATTTAAAATATCATTATCCGGTAAACCAGTGCTAATACATGTGTTTACATACAATGAGTCTTTTGCCGTACCGGCGCAATTATTACCATCAGTAAATGAATAAGTTACAATATTCCAGCCAAGGTTTGCAATAACAGGATTAAAACTGCCCGAACTCACTCCCGAACCACTATAAATGCCATTCAATGGAGTTCCTCCGTTTAAAACGAAAACCCCGCCAGAGTTGCACAATGTGTCATTTCCTGTCAGGTTTAAATTTACCGTAGTTAATGGATGAAAATTCAAAATTGTTGTTAGCACACTATCGCAGCCATTTGCGGCAGTTAACGTGTCTGAATAGCTGTTTGGTGTTGAGTGTGTATGTGAACCTATTGTTACTGTTTGACCTGCACAAAGAGTTAGGATTTGGTTTCCTGAAATCAGTGCAGGTTGGTTGATAGTGAAGCTGGTAGATGTTACACTGCCGGATGCATTATCAGTAACAGTTACAAAATATACTCCGGCAGTTAATCCACTGGCAGTAGCTCCTGTTCCACCGCTTGGTGACCAGCTGTAAGAATAAGGTGAGTTTCCGCCGGTTGCAACTACGGAAAGCGCTGCTGTTGCCGATCCATGACAAGTTATAACCGCTGTTTGCGAAACGGTAACATTGTAAAGAACATTAATATGCAAAGATGCAACATCGTTTATGCAACCTGCACCGGTAACTTCCTGAACAGTGATAGTGCCGCTACTTGTACCAAAATTAACTACAATGGAATTACTGCCTTGTCCGCTTATTATTGATGCTCCCGAGGGTACCGTCCATGCGTAGGTTGAGCCTGCTGTATTAAGAATACTGTAAGTGACATTGTTTGCATTTTGAGTAACTTGTATTGAACCCGAAATAGAATAAGGATTTGTTATCAGGTCAAAAAAGTCTGCTGCCCAATAGGTAGAATGGAAATTTTTTTCGAGAGAATAGGTTCCTGTAACGCCTCCCTGTCGCGGACAAGAACCTGTATCAAGCGAAATGCCATGCCCCATGCCGATAATTTTATAATAATATACTACGGGGTTGTTTAAGTTGTCGTTATAAATTGTTTGTTCAACAGATGTGTTTCCTCCAAATGAACTATTAGTAAAATCAGCTGTTTGATCCGCATTGTTTACATCAGTCCATTGTTTGATTAGTTCGTTGGCATTGTTAATATTTACGGTTAAATCAAAAGTACCATGAAATATGGCTATATGCGGGAACGGACCAAGGTAGGCAGGGTTTTCATTTTTTACGATAGCGCTCCATTGCGCCGGAGTTTTTACAACATAGCCGCCCATGGCTGATGTAGCCCCTATACTTGATGTTGCAGCTTTATAGGGCAAACCGGCAATGATGGCACCTTTATTAAATATTTCGGGATAGGTGGCCAGCATTACACTTGTCATCCCTGCTCCGGCAGATAAACCGGTAACAAATATTTTGTTATTATCAATAGTATAGTTTGATTTCATATAATCCACCATTTGTTTAATTGACAATGCTTCGCCCTGATTTTTACTTTGATCAACCGGATCAAACCAGTTAAAACATTTGCTGGCATTGTTAGCTGTTAACTGCTCAGGATATACCATTATAAATTTGTGCCTGTCGGCCAGCTTATTCCAGCCTGATTGCGCTGCATATATACTTGCACTCTGCGAACACCCGTGCAATGCAATAACCAAAGACACGGATCCGGAAATTCCGGCAGGAACGTATGTGTACATATTTAAGCTGCCCGGATTTGTACCGAATGAAGACACAGATGTTAATGAACCCTGCCCCAGCAAATTTGCAGTTAGGGATGTAATTAAAAATAATATGATTACTGATTTTAATATGTTCATGCAATTGAGATTGGACGGAAAGTTTTAAAATAGAATTTTGTTAATCCATAATTAAAAATTTGTCTGGTTTTTTAACTAATGTTTGTTAAATTTACTTTGACGCATTGTATGTCATTCCGACCTTTTGGAGGAATCTTTTTCATTTAAAAAAGATGTCTCGTCAAAACTCGACATGACGTTACGTCTTTTTATAATTAAACAACACTAGTGCAAAATTAACCTTCTGTGATCAAGAACTTGCATATTTTTGATGAATAATAAGATGTCTGACCTCAGCACTGTTGAAAAAAATATTTGCTATTGCTTAAATCTTAGGTTAATTTTGCTTTATTATTAATAAGTCATATACAATAACACACAATAATAACAGTATGAAAAAGTTAAGCTTACTGCTCCTGTTGTTTGCTTTGGTACCGCCATTAATAAACGCAGCAACTATTACTCCTGATGATGCCCAAAAAGTTGCAGAAAAGTTTTATAAACAATTCTCAAATGAAACATTTAAATCTACAACATTAGCATATACTAAAATGTCTTCTGTAGGTGAGCCCGAATTTTATGTATTTAATGTCAATGAAAATGATGGTTATGTTGTAATTGCGGCAAATGAAAACGCACTTCCTGTGATTAATTATTCTAAACAAGGACAATTCAGTTTACCTGCCCCGGAATCAAAGGTAGAAACAGTTGAATCCTGGGAATCTAATAAATGGACCGCTTCTTCATCTAATGGTTATATCATTAAAACACGTTAGATTGACAGGTGTTTAGGGATCTTCCATCATCCATTTAACCTGACACTAATGCTGAATTACAACCTGCTTTATTTGTCCTCTCGCTTTTAAACTCCCATCAACATTTTTTTCTGATACTTTGCAAATGTAGATTCCCTGTGATAATTTTTGGGTATTTAATAGTGTTGTATTATTATTTATTTTTTGCGACAATACCGGCTGACCCAATATAGTATAGAGATCGAGAGTCTAAGTGCTTATGTTATCACTTATTATTTTTATGGTAATAGTACTATTGGCAGGATTTGGGAACACATTAAAATCCCACTGAACAACAATATCAGTATTTCCAATAGATACAGGACCTGATAGCCCCTTATAAAAGGATACCCCACCTTGATAATTGCCTATTATGAAATCCATATTACCATCATTGTTTATATCAGCACCTGAGGGAGCGGTATGAGTTCCCTGAAAAATGTTGTCGAAGGTGGAATCCACTAATGAAAAAGAACCTGACAAGTTCCCGTCAATATTATCATAAAGACGAATATAGCCACTTTCTTCACCCACTAATAAATTAGTGATTCCGTCCTGTTTAAAAACAAAAGGGTAGCTATATCCGGTATAATAGCCCGGTAAGTTCACAATTACGTTTCCGAAAAAATGTGTAACAGAATCCATCAAGGGTGTAGTTGCAGTTGCACTTCCGATGTGGTGATAGTATGCAATTTTACCATTTCGCCCACCAATTACCAAATCATTTTTACCATCATTATCCATATCAATAATTTGAGGAGCAGCAAAATCTCCAACATCAATTACCCTGTTATTTGAATTTTTTAAATTGGCCTGAGATAACACAAAACTGGCAGCGCCCCCAGGTAATGCATTGTTTTCAAAGTAATGCAATCTGCCATCGTTACTTCCGATAATCATGTCTGCATCACCATCACCATCCAAATCACCAAATGCAGGAACCATATTGGTAATCCCAAAGGAACTTAATTGAGCGTAATCACGGGTTATTAATTCAAATTTTGGATGAGATAATGTCCCGGTATTTCTAAACTGGGCGATCTGGTGGCGGAAGCCTGTAGTAGCAAAATAGCCGAAATTGCCAATAAATAAGTCTTTTAAACCGTCATTATCATAATCAAAAAACACGGGGTACGCACCTTCCCCCACATCAATCATGTTATCCTGAAACAAATTAGATTGTTGAAATTGAAAAATTGGGGTATTTGATGTACCAGCATTTTTATAATAAATCACACTGTTAAAATTCTCAGAGGTATTAGGTGCATTGGGACTTACAATCAAATCTTTTGCACCATCATTATTTACATCTACATAATAACCACAGGGAAAAGTAGTAAGATCTACCGGCAGGGTACTCGTATTATTTGAAGGGAAAGCAATATCAACAGCAACCATATTGCTAGCAATAGGCGTACCTCCGTTGGTAACCATTGTTAAGTTATTATAAGATATACCCCCTACTATAATATCTTTATCATTATCTCCATCCATATCTAAACAAAGTTCGCAGCTCCCCGAATGTCTCTCGCCACCTCTGTTTTCGCTGATTGTGTTATCGGGTGGCAATTCCGGATTTAAGACATTACCAAAACAGGTGTCGTGCAATGTAAACTCATTAGTTAAAGGGCTTTCGGCAGCAAAACCCCAGCAACGGTTTTTCATCTCAAATTTTAAACTGTCAGCAGTACCATACAGTTCCATACTTTGATTTTGGTGATACTCCATAAATGTACCTGTAATGGCAAAAGTTACGATATCCAAATCACCATCATTATCAATATCGGCAATAGAAGGAATATCCACAGAACTTATGTATAAATTATACATTGAGGAGGTGGAAGGCGGATTGTACATAGAATATTGCAATGAAGTAACTAAGGTAAATTGCAATCCACCGGAAATGCTGGATGTGTTTTTATACACTTTAAACCCTCCTCCCAGATCAGAATAGCTGAAAACATCTTCCTTCCCATCGCTGTTGTAATCTACTAACAGTGCCCAATCGTGAAGTTTTGGAAATTTACTTTCGTACTGCGGGGCATATTTATAATCAACCGTGTTGGCTGTTCCATTATTTATAAATGTACGTATTTTATTTCCCGTACGGTCAAAAACAAAGAGGTCTTTGATACCGTCCAGATTCAAATCAATGGCGGATGCCTGAATAAAATTTAATCCTCCAGCCCATGGATTTACAATATAATTTCCACCAATTTTTACCAGGATACTGTCATTCAATTGAAGAAAAGGCTGAGCATCTGCAACAGCCGAAGCTAACAGTCCGAAAAACAAAACGAACGAACGTAATAATTTCATGACAATACAATTAATGTGTATTACAAATATAGCCAAAACAATGCAATTTAACGATTCCTATGATGTGTTTCAGCCTCAACATTTATTAAATTGATAAATCAATAATTATTACTTAATATAGCAACCAGATAAAATTGGTGGCTAATAGTTAGTTAAAAAATCAGACAAATGAAACAGTCATTAAAACTAGTTTTCACAAAGGGGAATGAAAAAAAATATCCCGCAAATTCCGCAGATTTACGCAGAAAAAAATCTGCGATTATCAGCGAAATCTACGGGAACTATTTTCAGATGAAAAATAGAATACAATTATTTGCATTGATAATTATTATATCGAATGTATTTGATTCATGTAAAGAACAGCACAAAGCTGATATTAACAATGACGGTGGTCTTAGCATAATTTTAGAGGCATCGGTTGCCGATATAATCCGTTTAAATGTTGCAGATAAAAACGACACATTAATTAACAATGCATTGATCAATGCAGCAAAAAATAAGAGGACTTCGGAAAAGTCTTTCGCAGAAATTTTTGTGAGCGAATTTTATAAAAAAGACTCGAATAATACTCTTGTCCCTCATTGTAATTTGATTGGATTAAAAGAAAAGGAATCTTCTGCAGATTGTTTGAAATATATACAGCAAAAAACAAACGAAACAACAGAAAATCTGAAACAAATTCTAACGAAGCGGGTGATTAATTTCGGTATTGAAAACCCTGTCATTCAATGTGTTGGTGGCGAGGGGCGCATTTTGGTTCAATTGCCCGGAGTTAAGCCAGACATACGGCTTCATAAATTGTTAAAAGCCTCTGCTAATCTGGAATTTTGGGAAACGTATGATAACAAAGATATTTTTCCATTGTTAGATCGAATGAATAAAGAGTTAAAAAATATTTTAACTGAAAAAAAATCCGATTCTGGTAATACCAAATCCATTAAGGTTGTAAAAGTGGACAGCACAACGTCTTTAACAGAGCAGCTTAAACAAGGTAAATCATCTGAAACAGATTCTTTGAAAATTCGCAAAACAGAGAATCCCTTGTTTATTATATTTACTCCTTCAATAAGACATAACGAGCAAGGTCAGTCCATACTTTCTGACGGACCAGTAGTTGGTTATGCACTTATTACAGATACCAGCGAGATAAATGCCTTTTTTCGTATTCCCAGGATAAAATCAATTTTTAAACCCTATACTAAATTTCTTTGGACATTTAATTCCATTTCCAGAGATAAAACTATATTGGAATTAGTGGCTATAAATGGTGGCATTGGACAGGGTGAGCCCGCGCTTTCAGGAAATATTATTACCGAAGCTCATAAAGTATCTGATAAAAAAAACTCGGAGCATCCAGAAATTTCAATGACAATGAATTACGATGCAGCTAAAATATGGAAGCGTTTAACAAAATATAATCTTGGTAAATCAATTGCAATAGTATCTGATGATCGTGTTTATTCATACCCAACAGTTCTGAGCGAAATTGCCGGTGGAACAACTTCCATCACAGGAAGATTCACGCAGGAAGATGTTGATGATTTTGTAAATCTGTTAAGTGCAGGCAAACTACCGGTGCAGCTCACAATTGTGCAGGAAAAGATTGTCGCACCTTTAGGTAATCATTGATTTATTAAACAATGCTTCAATAAAACATAGCGGATAAAGAATCTCTCTGCGCCATCGCTTCGATGTATCTATAAAATATTTGCCACAGATTTCACAGATTCCCGCAGAAATATCTGTGTTAATCTGTGAAATCCGTGGCAAAGAAACAGCAAAAACTAATTAATTACTCAAATACCGAAGCATAGCTTTGAGCAATTCACGAGATTAAACGTTTGCCACCTGGGCAACGGGAATCTTCGCGTTTTGAATTGATAATTGTTGCGCCACTTTGGTTGCCATTTCCATAAATGCAATTGCTTGTGGTGTGTTTTCCTGCAATATAGCCGGACGTCCCTCATCTCCTGATTCGCAAATACTTTGTACCAGAGGTATTTCGCCTAATAAAGGAACTCCTAATTCTTCAGCAAGTTTTTTTGCTCCGTCTTTACCAAAGATGTAATATTTATTGTTTGGTAA
Source organism: Bacteroidia bacterium (assembly GCA_036170695.1). Taxonomy (GTDB): domain Bacteria; phylum Bacteroidota; class Bacteroidia; order 2-12-FULL-35-15; family 2-12-FULL-35-15; genus 2-12-FULL-35-15. The sequence goes on along the minus strand of JAVHPR010000249.1, from coordinate 5,091 downwards.
TTCGGGAGGAGTGAAATAGGACATATTTTCTACAATGCCTAAAACCGGTACGTTTATAGCCGGTACCCTAAACATCCCTACCCCTTTTCTTGCATCTGCCAACGCAACCATTTGCGGAGTACTCACAATCACCACTCCATTAATAGGAACGGCACCAACCAACGATAAATGAATATCACCGGTTCCCGGAGGCAAATCAACAATCAGGTAATCCAATTCGCCCCATTCCGCATCCGAAAACATTTGTATTAATGCTTTTGCAGCCATTGGTCCTCTCCAAACGATAGCTTGTGAAGGATCTGCAAAAAAGCCGATAGACAAAAGCTTTACACCGTAGCTTTCAACAGGAATAATTTTATTTACACCATTCACCTCTCTCATCAATGGTTTTTCATTCAGCACATTAAACATAATTGTTTGTGAAGGCCCATAAATATCGGCATCAATCAAACCAACTTTTGCACCTGTCTTTACTAAAGCTATAGCAAGATTGGAAGCAATGGTTGATTTCCCGACACCACCTTTGCCCGATGCCACACCAATGATATTTTTCACATTCGGCAATAATGGGCCAGCACTTTTACACGAAGAAACATTGGAAGTCATTTTTACTGTTACATTCGCCTTTGCATCTACAAAATGCAAAACAGCATTAACACAGGCTTTTTGAATCATATCTTTCATGGGGCAGGCAGGGGTAGTAAGTACTACTGAAAAACTTACATTTTTACCTTCCACCTCAATATCTTTTATCATACCGAGTGTTACCAAATCTTTTTTCAAATCCGGATCATCTACATTTTTTAAGGCCTCTAAAACTTGTTCTTTTGTAATATTCATAATGGTTTTTGTTTTAATATTATTTAATAAAAAATAAAGCAGAAAAGAGTCTGTAATTGACATTAATCCACTTTTCACCTCTCTTTAGGCGATTTTTCCGGGTGCAAAGTTAAGAAAAAACAAACATTAAAGTTTATTGATAGATTTTTCTAAAAAACGGGAATGATTCCGTTAAGAATCTTATATTTGCAACCCGTTAAATTAATTTGCCAATTTAACAACAGGCAATTATGCAACAGGTAATTAAACTATAGGCAATTGACAACAAACAATTCAACAATTCAATAAATCAAAAACTTAAAGAAATGAGTGTTTTAGAAAATTTACGTAAACGTTCCGGAATATTAGTAACAATAGTTGGTATAGCCTTAGGTGCATTTGTTTTAACAGGCTTATTTGAAAGAGATTCTTCTTTTGGCGGATCGGATAAAACAGTGGGTGAGATTGCCGGGAAATCAATTGAGTACAATGCATTTAACATAAAAGTACAAGAAGCTCTTGAAAGCAAAAAACGCAGTAGTGACAAGAAAGTATTAGATGAAAGAGAAGTTGATGAAGTGATTCAATCAATCTGGGGGCAGGCAATTAATGAAGAGGTATTGAACAAAGAATATGAGAAATTAGGGATTTCTATTTCCAACGAAGAATTGTATGACTTAATGATTGATCACCCTCACTCTGCATTGGTACGTCAGATGACCGACCCGCAAAACAACAAAGTAAATCCTCGCTTCGCTGATGCCCAAACAGGCCAGATAAGCCCTGCAAAAATTAAAGAATTTACCCAGAATATGAAAGCGGAAGAAGAACAACAATGGGTTGAGTTGGAGGGGTATATTCGTCAGGTACGCACTATCGAAAAATATAATGATCTCATTAAAAAAGGCTTATATGTGACCAAAGCTGTAGCTAAGCGTGATTATATTGCTCAGAATACCAGTTCACATATTAAGTTTGTTAGCAAAAATTTTAAGTCAGTTGCCGACAGCACCGTTAAAATAGCAGATGCCGATTTGAATGCTTATTATACAGCTCATCAAAATGAATTTAAGCAGGAAACATCCCGCAAAATTGAATACGTTGCTTTTGACATTTCACCTTCTAATGAGGATAAAGAAGAAGCAATGATAGCCATGAAAACCATTGCCGCCAATTTTATTACAAATAAAGCGGCAGAGGATTCTATTTTTATAATTTCCGAATCCGATACCCGTACTTTTGATAATAGCTTTCACACCAAAGGGACTTTATCTCCGGAAATTGACTCGGTAATGTTTAAATCTGAAATTGGCACCGTAGTTGGTCCTTACAAAGAAAATGAAATTTTAAAAGTTTCAAAATTGATTTCCACAAAAAAATCGGCCGACTCAGCAAAAGTACGCCATATTTTAATTTCCTATAAGGGATCCGGTGCTTCAGAAAGCACTACACGAACAAAAGAACAAGCAAAAACAATTGCAGATAGTTTATTGGGCTTATTAAAGAAAGGTGCAAAATTCATTGACTTTGTAGATAAGTTTTCTGATGATGGTGGCAAAAACATGCCTCCAAATAAAAAAGCCGGAGAATATTATCAGGGCAAAGGTGGCGACTATGGATGGTTAAACCCGAAAAGTCAGTTTGTAGAACCATTTAAAAATGCGGGACTTGACAACAAAAAAGGAGATATCGTTATTGCGGAGTCGCAATTTGGATATCATATTATTGAAGTGCTTGATTCAAAAGGTGCTAATAAAAAAGTTCAGGTTGGTACCATTGAAAGAGCATTAGAGCCAAGCAGCAAAACAATGCAGGCGGTTTTTGTAAAGGCAAGTGAATTTGCAGGAAAAAACAACACAAATGATCTTTTCCAAAAAGGTGTGGTTGAGAATAAATTAAACAAACGTGTGGTAGAGAGCATCAAAGAAGGTGACAAAACCATTCCGGGCATTGAATCTCCACGTCAGTTGGTTCGTTGGGCATATGATAATAAAAAAGGGACTGTGTCTGAACCTCTTGAGTTTGGTAACAAATTTGTTGTAGCTGTTATAACTGAAATAAGAGAAAAAGGCGTTGCACCAATCGAACAGGTAAAAGACGAAGTTACATCAAAAGTGGCAAAAGAGAAAAAAGCTGAAATGTTTAGTAAAGAATTTATTGCTGCAATAGATGCAGGCACTCAAATTGATGCGCTTGCAACAAAAATGAAATTAAACGTTGAATCGGCAAGCCAGATTAATTTTAATTCAGCTACGATTTCAAACATAGGAAATCAGCCGGCAATTGTTGGAGCGGTTTCTGTACAAAAAGCAAAAACATTAAGCAAACCAATAGTAGGTAATGATGGTGTGTTTATAGTTTATGCAGATGCGGTTACTGCCGCTGCCGAACAAAAAGATTATAAAGCACAGCAAACAGCCACACTGATGCAACTTCAACCACGTGTTGATCAGGAAGTTTACGATGCCTTAAAAACCAATGCAAATATTGTTGAGCATTTGTATAAGTTTTACTAAAAGTTAATTTACGGACGCAAAAAGAAAGGGGCTTAATTAAGCCCCTTTCTTTTTGAATAATAATTTCCGGTTTTATTTTTTAATGCCTTTATTATTATCATTTCCTGAAGCATCCATTTTGCATTTTTTTGCACATGAATTAGCCTCGCCTTTGGAGCATTTTTTGTCGGTGGAACTTCCGTTCATGTCACACTTTTTATTGCTTTTTTCACCCTTTGTACATGCAGTGATGTCACATTTTTTTTCACATTTTTTCGCACATTTACTGCCATCCTGAGCAAAAGATGTAAGTCCGATAAACAAAATTGCTGCTGATGTTAAAATTAGTTTTTTCATGATTTTAGTTTTTTAGATTTATTTTACTAAAACAAAGGTAGTTCCGATTTTGAGGCGATAGTGTTACTGAAAAGTTATTAGGTTGTTAATGACTTGTTAAAGAAAATCATATTTGTGAAATTTTAATAGGCGTAAAGCGCTATTATCGTATTAAATAGTGCCAACAAGAAAACCCATTTTTTTTGAAATATAACAGTCGGGGAATTCGTAAAAAAAAACAACAGTAAATTCAAAATTCAATTTGCACAGCCTGTACAATTTGAATTCTGAACTTTGTAAATCCACTATTTATTTCCTGAAAAGGTCAGTGTAGTACCAATAGTAACGTCTAAGAGAGTATCGTTAGTTACCTTAATTGTGGCCGATTCGTTACTCGCATTTACGCCAGTGTAGCCTCCTCCACTAGATGCAGTTAAGGAGGTTATATTTTCTATTACAGAACCTGCCTCTATTTTTGCGCTAGTGCAGCTTAATTTAGTGAGTGTCAGCGGCCCATTATAATAAGTTCCTCCAACCATACCAGTTCCTGTATAGGTTCCATTATATGAATCCAGAAGGCATGATGTTACAGCCACAGGTGGTGTGATGGTTTCCTTTTTTTTACAAGCGATTACTCCAAATACTAATAAGCAGCCCGATATGATAGCTACTTGCTTTAATGTTGTTTTCATTTTATTCAATTTAAATTTTCCTACTCGTTTGGTTTTTCGGTGTCACCCTGTTTTTATAGTGGTTGCTAGTCTCCACTTTTATATTGCAAACACAAGTATTTGTTCCATTACATTTTTTCAAGAAGGTCAATGTTATTTTTAAGGCTGTCAATAAGGACTTCACGCATGAGGTGGCAAGCTTGAGCGACCTTTTTAGAAGAAAGTGAATAATAGTTGCATTGTCCATCCCGCCTCATTTTTAAGATGCCTTTTTTTGTCATAATCGAAAGATGTTGCGACAGATTGGATTTTAGTCCGCCCGTTACTTCAAGAATGTCCGAAAAGCAAAGCTCCTTTTTCTCTAACGTGTCAATAATTTCAATTCGTAAAGGATGCCCCAATGCTTTGCAGACATCAGCGTGTAATTCAAAGATCCTCTTTCCATTCATTGTTTAATAATTTAATAGTTCACAAACCTATGAACTATTTATGAAATCCACAATTTTTTTTAGGGGGTACAAATAAATGATATTATTGAATGTAATATCTCTGCACAACAAATCCTCGTCGGGCATAAATAGTGCCCCTTCCCTTGTTGAGTAATGCGTCTACTTCAAGGCAACTATATATTATTCTACACCAAACAAATTTGCATTAGTGTAAACAACTACTTATATTTGTGGCGTAATTAATTCACATCGCCATGATAAATATAGATTTTTAGGTATATACGTTTAGAGCGCACATAGAAAAAATAAAATTATCTTTGC
>JAVHPR010000248.1:0-2731 GCA_036170695.1 Bacteroidia bacterium | reverse complement strand
CAGATAGGGACAGCGTTATAGTGGATTATTAATTTGCACCGAAACTTTAGTTACATTTCGTATTTATGAAAATATTTTAACAGTTTTCATTGGCAGTCTTTTAGGTGTTTTAGCCGGAATTGCCTACAATTATTGTTTGTTGCTGGCCATTAATTCTGTTTGGAATGATATCATCAGGACTTCCATGATGCATGTTTCCATTAAGCCGGTTACTTTATTTATAGGTGCTTTTAGCGGTTTTGCAATTTCAATGATTTCAATTTTTGTTGTAACCAACAGAAATCTTAAAAAACCATCTGTGGGATTAATGAATAATAATATTCAATATTTGCGAGCTATTGTTTTTCGGAATAAGCGAATAAATAATTTATTTATGTTTATCTGTTTTGCCGTTTCTTTCGGACTGCTCATTTATTCAATTATTGCGTCAGTTGATCAGAATGCAGGTTTGTTTCTATCGTCTGGTGGTACTTTCATCGCAGCCTGCATATTGTTAACGAATAAAATATTAAGTAGGAATAATAACAATGGTAGGATAGCAAGTCTTACTGTATTAGCATTTAAAAATGCCTTGCGAAACAAATCCCGAAGTTTAACGATTGTTGTTTTGCTTTCTTTAGGGGTGTTTGTTGTGGTTATTACCGGTGCAAACCGAAATACATTTTATGGGAGCGAAAATGAAAACAAATCAGGTACTGGTGGCTATACGCTATGGGCGGAAACCAGCGTTCCGCTGAATTTTGATTTGAATACTTTTAAAGGAAAGAAAAAATGTGGTCTTGAAAATGATTCCATACTGAGCAAAGTTGATTTTGAACATTTTCTGATTTTGAATGGTGATGATGCAAGTTGCCTGAATTTAAATCATGTCACGAAACCAAGCATTATCGGAGTAGATCCTTTAGTATTCAATAATCGTAATTCATTTTCCTTCGAAAATTTGGCTGATAATATAAATCACGCTGAGCCATGGGTAGAACTCAATAAATCGTATGCACAAAATGTAATCCCCGCTTTTGCTGACCAAACGGTTATTACATGGGGGCTTTTAAAAAAAATCGGAGACACAATTCACTATGTTAATGAAGCAGGCAAGGAGCTAAATTTGCTAATAGTTGGAGGTTTAAGTTCCTCTGTTTTTCAAGGAAATATTCTTATTTCAGAAAAACATTTCAGAGAAAACTTTCCTTCTATAAGCGGCTCAAAATTAATGTTAATCGATGCTACGGCCGATAACGCAGAAAAAGTAAGGGAACATCTCAGCAATAATTTAAAAGATTATGGAATAGAATCAATCAAAACAACTGAAAGATTAAGTCAGTTCAATTCGGTTGAAAACGCCTATTTGTCGGTGTTTATGATTCTTGGCGGATTAGGATTAATAATAGGAACCATTGGAATTGGAATTATCTTATTCAGAAATATGCTCGACAGAAAACAGGAAATAGCAATGCTTATGGCAATGGGATATACAAAGTCCACTATTTTTTCACTTATTTTTAAAGAAAATATTTTTTTAATTGTTATTGGAATGTCAATAGGAACGGTCTCCTCAGTGATAGGAATTCTTCCATCCTTAATTTCTGTTAATTATGCCATTCCAGGTAATTTTGTGTTTTTATTAGTACTAATAATATTTGTTAATGCTTTATTCTGGATATATTTTCCAATTATGAAAATGTTAAAGAAGGAAATAATCAGCTCTTTAAGAAATGAATAATAATTTTATACAATTAAGTTAAGGCTTCAGTGCAAACATAATTATCATTATTCAAACGAATTTAAATGAACAATTTATTTTTTATAATTTTACAAATAAAATATCCTTTATGAAAAATATTATTCTGTTTAGTCTTATTATCTTCTGCTACTCTTGTTCTAAAAGTCCTGAAAATGCTCAATGGAGGGGCGAAAATCGCGATGGAATATACAGCGAAACAGGATTGCTGAAGTCCTGGCCAAAGGATGGACCTATCCTGGAATGGGCTATTGATAGCATTGGAAATGGATATGGTTCACCGGTTGTAACATCAAATAGGGTTTATTTAAATGGTGAAACCGGAAGTATTGGATATTTGTTTGCATTTGATATTAAAGGGCAATTTTTATGGAAGTCACCATACGGGAAAGAGTGGACCGAAAGTTATCAGGGTTCCCGGTCGGCTCCGACAGTTATAGGAAACTTGATTTATGTTTGTTCGGGTTTGGGTGATATTGTTTGTTTTGATGCTGAAAATGGAAGCAAAATATGGTCAAAAAGTATGATTACGGATTTTCATGGTAAGAATATTCCTTTTGGTTTTGCCGAATCATTGTTAATTGATGATAGCCTGTTGTTTGCCACACCCGGCGGTATTGATACAAATGTAATTGCGCTTAACAGATTCAATGGTGATTTAGAGTGGGTAAGTAAGGCGAAAAGCAAGATAAGTGCCTATTGTTCCCCATTATTAATTAAACTTCCTAAACGCAAGCTATTTGTTACTTTTTCGGAAAACGATTTTTTGGGACTGGATGCGAATGATGGCAAATTGCTATGGTCGCAAAAGCAAGATACAAATTGTACCATCCATGGTAACACGCCTGTTTTTGAAAAAGGTTTTATATATTATTCTGCCGGCTGTGGAAATGGAACTGTAAAACTTGAACTGTCAGATGATGGAAGTGCAATAAAAGAAAATTGCTTATCTGCTTTAGACATGCTGTCTTTTATTGTTTTGTAATTCCTGCA
>JAVHPR010000247.1:0-2733 GCA_036170695.1 Bacteroidia bacterium | reverse complement strand
CAATAGTCATTCAATCGCAATACAAACAACTGTATGACAATGTATGACCATGAATGACAATTGTATGACAAAGTATGACAATGAATAAAGAGCATAGAACTTTTTTGAACAATAAACAAGGAACATTTTTGAACATAGAACAATAAACATCTTCCAATAATGGAAAAAATAAAAGTTTTGGTAGGAATGGCAAGTTGCGGAATTGCTGCAGGAGCCTCAAAAGTTTACGATAAAATATTTGAATTAAAAAAATTAGAAAATCTTGATTTTGAACTTGTAAAAACCGGTTGTACCGGCATGTGTTTTCGTGAACCGTTAGTTGAAATAATAGACCCATCTGGTTCGTTTTTATACGGCGAAATTGATGAAAAAAAAGCTGTTGAGATTTTCGAAAAACACATCAAAAACTCGGAACCTGTAAAAGAATTTGTTGTAAAATCGGACCTTTTTGAAACTTCTGATGCGCCTTATTTTAAAGGTCAGGTTAAAAAAGTTCTACGCAATTGTGGCGTAATTGACCCCGAAAGTATTGAAGATTACGAAAAACAAAATGGCTACAAAGCTATTAAGAAAATTTTAAGCGAAAACATTACGCAGGAAACTGTTATTCAAACAATTTTAGATTCCGGATTAAGAGGACGCGGAGGAGGCGGTTTTCCTACTGGAATGAAATGGAAATTCGCTTTTAATAATAAAGCCGACGAAAAATTTATTATATGTAATGCCGATGAAGGCGACCCAGGTGCTTTTATGGACCGTTCAGTTTTAGAAGGCGACCCTCATTCAGTTTTAGAAGGAATGCTCATTGCAGCTTATGCAATTGGAGCTACACAGGGTTTTATTTATTGTCGTGCCGAATATCCACTTGCAATTGTTCGTTTAAATATTGCACTTTCGCAAGCTCACGAGAAAGGTTATCTGGGAAAAAATATTTTTGGAAAACAAAACTTTAATTTCGATATACAAATAAAAGAAGGTGCCGGGGCATTTGTTTGCGGCGAAGAAACCGCTTTAATGGCATCTATAGAAGGCGAAAGAGGAATGCCGCGCCGTCGTCCACCTTTCCCTGCGGTATCTGGACTTTGGAAAAAACCCACAAATATTAATAATGTAGAAACCCTTGCAAGTATTGCATCTATTATATTAAATGGTGCCGAATCTTTTAATAAATATGGTACCGAAAAATCAAAAGGAACAAAAGTTTTTGCACTAACCGGAAAAATAAAACATGGCGGATTAGTTGAAGTTCCTATGGGAATTTCAATTAACGACATTATTTTTAAACTCGGCGGTGGCATTCAGGACGACAAAAAATTTAAAGCTGTTCAACTTGGCGGACCATCTGGTGGCTGTATTCCAAATTACATGTCAGATACTGTTGTTGATTACGATTCGGTTAACGCCACAGGTGCTATTATGGGTTCAGGCGGTATGGTTGTTATGGACGAAACAACGTGCATGGTTGACATGGCAAGATTTTTTCTCGATTTTACACAAAAAGAATCTTGCGGTAAATGTACTTTTTGCAGAGTTGGGACAAAAAGAATGTTAGAAATATTAACCCGAATTACAGAAGGCGAAGGTCGCGAAGGTGATATTGAACTTTTAGAAGAATTAGCATATCAAATTAAAGATGGTTCGTTATGTGGATTGGGGCAGACTGCACCAAATCCGGTTTTAACCACAATTAAATATTTCCGTAACGAATATGAAGCTCATATAAAAGATAAAAAATGCCCTTCATATAATTGTAAAAAACTAATAACATACACTGTTGTTGAAGACAACTGTACCGGTTGTGTTGTTTGTGCTAAAAACTGTCCTGTTAATGCTATTACAGGTGAACGCAAAAAAGTTCACTTTATAAATCAGGAAATCTGCATTAAATGTGGAGTATGTTTTAACAAATGTAAATTCGAAGCAATAAAATTATCGTAACAAATAAAATCATGAGTTCATTAAATATAATATTAAACGGTAAAAATATAACTGGAAATTCCGGTGAATCAATTCTTGAATTGGCAAAACGTAATGGAATTGATATTCCAACATTATGCAACGACTCAAGATTAGAGCCATATTCGTCGTGTTATGTTTGTGTTGTTGAAGTTGAAAAAATGAGAGGTTTGCAGCCATCATGTTCAACAAAAATTACCGAAGGAATGAAAATAACAACCGACAGTGAAAAAGTTTTTAAAGCTCGTCAGACAGCACTTAACTTGCTTGTTAGTAACCATTATGCAGACTGTGTAGCACCGTGCAAACAAACTTGTCCCGCTGGTGTTGATGTTCAGGGATACATTTCGCTAATCGAAAAAGGATTATATAACGAAGCAGTTGAGTTAATTAAAAAAGTTAATCCGCTTCCTGCAATTTGCGGACGTATTTGTGTTCGCCCTTGCGAAGCAGCTTGTCGTCGTAATTTATTAGATGAAGGAGCTCCTGTTGGAATTGATTATTTAAAACGTTTTGCATCTGATATTGATTTAGAGTCACCAAAAAGATATGTTCCGAAAGTAAAACCAGCAACAGGGAAAAATGTGGCAATAATTGGTGCTGGTCCCGGCGGGTTATCAGCTGCATGGTTTTTACAGCTTCAAGGTCATCATTGCGATATTTTTGAAATGAACCCACAACCCGGTGGGTGGTTAAGATATGGAATACCAGAATATCGTCTTCCAAATAACATTATAGACAAAGAAGTTGCTGCCATTACTGAATTAGGTGCTAATA
>JAVHPR010000246.1:0-2738 GCA_036170695.1 Bacteroidia bacterium | reverse complement strand
CTCAAATGATGAAATTTACTATGAACGGCAATATTGCTTAGGTGATGTTGGGCGTAAGTGCTATTTTTTTCGGTCTTGCTGTGTCTATCTATTTTATTCGTGTCTTGGTGCGTTCGCTTGGTAGCTCTTTTGCATTTTTTGGCGTGGCTTTTTAGCGTTGAAAAAAATGCAAATGTGCTACCAAATGCGCTGGCTAAATAAATTTCCAAATGTCTTCAATCAACAAATTGTCAAAGGTTTTTATGTGGTCTTTCAAAATACTTTCTGTTTTCATATTTGGTCTGATGTCGCAGTAATACACACCATCAAGCGGATTAAGTCGTACAGTATAACCTTTAAAGTGGCCCGGCAAAAACGTTGAGTTAATGCCATATTCATTTTCCTTCCTTGCGTTTTTTCTTTGGACGTCATTCAGAAAAATTGCAATATGCGGTGTTGCTTTTTCGGTCAGTTTGTTGTAAAGAAATTTATCAATAAAAATTTTGTCAATGCGGTCTTTACTTGATGTTTTTATGGAGCCAATAACTTTTATATCATTGTCCTTTTCTATGATAAGGTCGTGCTGGTAACTCATTCTGAACTGCGGTTCATTGGCAACAATTATTGGAACATGAATTGTTCCCGCTTTGCATTCAATACCGATTTCACGAATTAGCAAGCGAATAAAATGCTCAAACAAATCGCCATTCAACTTTCTTGCAGTATTTGATTGACCTGCTGGCAGTCCGTCTAGAGCTGAGCCGATTGATTGTTGGATTGTGTAAGTTGAATTGTTAATGATTTCTCGGATTGAATTGTCCTTGCGGTCAATCGTCTTAATGCCTTTTAAAATTTTGATGAACTCTTTTGAAGTTTTAGCAAATGCTTTTGCATCATACATCAGCTTTGAGTTTATCGGTCTGGTAATTTGAAAATTCCCTTCTTTCTTATATTGATAAAAGCGATAATGATTTTCGTTTTGTGAAACAATTATTGCCTGAAGGTTCTCTGCAATATACTAATAAATGCATAACTTAGACGACATATATTTTATTTATGCCATTGAATACAATGTATTCCATAAGACTAATGTCGTCTAAGCTATGAAACCATTAGTATGTTAAATATTCATTGCAGAAAGCTACATAACCCTTAAGGTCATTGAAGTTGCTTTTGTCTTTGGATTTATTTACGAGTTGTTTTAAATTCATCTTATAGAGTTTCTTCTTCGTTGGTTATCAAAATCATATTTTATCCATTTTTCAATTTTCCAATCTTCCACAAGTTCAATCCGTTTTACAGCCCAATCTAAATATTCAGGTGAAAGGTCGCAAGACATCCATTTACGTTCAAGTTGTTGAGCGCAAACCGGTGTCGTTCCTGAACCACAGAACGGGTCAATAACGGTATCGCCGATATTTGATGAAGCTAATATAAGCTTTCTAACAAGTTCTTCCGGTTTTTGTGTCGGATGTGGTGTCTTTTCGTGCATTCCGTTACAGGTTGTCGGCACTTCAATTATGTCTTGCGGAATTTCTAAAACATCTTTTGGCTTAGCTCCAAGCGGATTCGGTTCCCAAATATGATTCCCATTTTTTCCTTTTCCGTATTGGCTTGTGTCGGCTTGCGGATGGCTCGGATATTTTAAAGTATGTTCTCCGTATGGAATGCGGATTTCGTCAATATTAAATGTAAATTTTTTCGTTTTGCGGAAATGCAAAATGCTTTCGTGGCTTCGCCCCCAATCTGTACCAAGATTTGCTTTGTTTTTATAATTCCAAACAATCCACCGGCACGATTTAAAATATTTTGTTGCAGGATGTTTTAAATCGGCAAGAATTTCAGAGAACCCGCAAACGAAAAGTGTTCCTGTTGGTTTTAAAACTCTTGAGGCTTGCTCAATCCATTTCATAGAAAATTTGATGTATTCTTCCTGACTTTCAAATGTGTCCCAATCCGCTTTGTTTATGTTGTAAGGAGGGTCGGCAAAAATCAAATCAACACTTTCAGTAGGCAATGATTTTAGCCATTCAATACTGTCGCCTTGCCATAGTTCGCCTAGTGGGTGTTGGTAGAATACCGTTGGCTTCAAATTGCTTTCAAAGTTGCCAAGTTGTCGTACTCCCTTGAGTTGAACTTTACCGAAAAATGTCGGTAGTTCTTTATTTCTTGTCAAAGTTTTACCCATTGCGTAAAGTTTTTAAATAAGACACTTTTTTTTCTGCGACTTTGAGAATATTCAAGTCAGCTTTTTCGTCTAAAATTTTGTAAGCGATTTGGTCACTTAGAAATTCATTTTGTAATTCCTTTTCGTTAACCTTGAAAAATGATGCAATTTGTTTGATGAGATATTTGGTCGGCTGTCTCTCGTTACGTTCAATTTTTGCAAGTAGGGAAGGGTCAATACCGATTTTTGTTGCAACCTCTCTCAATGTCTGTCCCGCAACTTCTCTCAATTCCCTGAGGTGTTCTCCAAAAGTTGTAAATTTTTTCACATTCGTCATTTGGTCAAATTTTGTCCAAATTTAATAATAGATTTTGTCTGGACAAATAAAGTCCAAATAAAGTTATTCACAATGTCCTGCGGTGGGGAAATTTTAGCACTTTTGGTTGCGAAGTGGTCGCCCGTGAAATGGGGCAACCAAATGTGCTAAAATGTGCGGGTGCTTTTCTGTCTTTTGTTAGTCGGTTTATTATTAGTACAATTTGGTGGATTCAAGGAGCTAACGCAACAAATGTTATTAATAATTAAGTCAAAC
>JAVHPR010000245.1:0-2750 GCA_036170695.1 Bacteroidia bacterium | reverse complement strand
TGCATTTTAAGAAAAGATGTTTCGCTATCCCTTCGACAAGCTCAGGGCAGGCACTCAACATGACAAAAAGGTGTTTCTATTTATTTCTATCTACATTTTAAGTTTTTTGCAATTATTTATTAAACATTAAGGATATCAATAAGTTCAAGTAATTTTGGATCGGCTATACGATGTTGTTTAATAGTCTTGTTAAAAGTAGTATGTTCAATTTCATTGTTTATCAAACCAACCATAATGCTTTTCTGGTCATCAAGCAGAGCATCAACGGCAGCAACGCCCAATCGGGTAGCTAAGTATCTGTCAAAAGCTGACGGACTTCCGCCTCTTTGTATATGTCCAAGTACCGAAACGCGGACAGTATAGTCTTTAAAATCTTCTTTAACCTTATTGGCAATAGCGAATGCGCCTCCCGGGTAATCGCCTTCGGCAACAATGATAATACTACTGGTTTTTTTTCGCTTGTATCCTTCTTCAAGATAATTCTTTAAAGTTTCGAGGTGAGTTTTTACTTCCGGTATTAATATGGCTTCCGCTCCACATGCAAGTCCACTGCGGAGGGCAATGAAACCTGCATCCCTACCCATAACTTCTATAAAGAAAAGCCTATCATGTGAACTTGCCGTGTCTCGTATTTTGTCAACACATTGCACAACTGTATTCAATGCAGTATCATAACCAATGGTATAGTCTGTTCCAAATATGTCATTATCAATTGTTCCCGGCAAACCGACGAAGGGAATATCATACTCAGCAGTAAATTCTCCGGCGCCTCTGAACGAACCGTCGCCACCAATAACTACAACAGAATCAATACCATGTTTTTTTAATTGTTCATAAGCCATTTTGCGACCTTCCGGTGTTTTAAATTCTTCACAACGTGCAGTTTTTAGGATAGTGCCTCCATGTTGGATAATACCCGACACATTTTGTGATTTCAGTTCCTTGATTTGACCTGTTATCATTCCATAATAACCATGATGAATACCATAAGAAACCAGCCCATTATAAATAGTTGCTCTAACTACAGCTCTGATAGCAGCATTCATGCCTGGAGCGTCTCCCCCAGATGTCAATACTCCAACACTTTTAATTTTTGCCATATAAAAAATTTAAGATTTATTTTTATTGAATATTTTTTTGAAGTTTATCTATTAAAACAGGTATGTCGTTTTGTATGGTGTCCCAAATGGTAAAAACATCAACACCTTCGTAGTCGTGAATAAGCACATCTCGCATACCTGCCATCAGTTTCCATGGAATTTCACTATGTTTGTTTTTGTAATTTTCGGAAATTCTTTTGCTTGCTTCTCCAATAACTTCTAACTCTCTGATGACTGCGCTTTGTGTTTTTTCGTCATTCACAAAATCACTTTCACTCATATCACCTATAAACATAATAATTTTAGAGGAACACTCTAAAATATGCTCTAAAAAGATAATATCATCTTTCATCGAAATAAACTGTTTGTAAATCGGTTTTAATATTTTCCATTATTCGCTTTCTTACAGCACGTTTCGAAACGAGGTCAATTTTTCTGCCGATTAATTCATAAAGTTCCTGTTTCATCTTTACAATGTCAAAAATGGTTGTTCCCCTACTATATTCTACCAAAACATCAATATCACTCTTATCGGTCATTTCATTGCGTGCAAACGAACCAAAAAATCCAATTTCTTTTACATTATATTTCTTAAGATAATTTATTATTGTCTTTATAATGTCTGTTTTATTCATAAAGTATTTTGTTAAATAGCGTTTGCATAAAAACGGAGTTTTCTTTCTAATATCAATTATGTTTCAAAATTAATAAAAATTAATATATCATTTCAATTTCTCCTGCAATTTTTTCCATAAGCCATCGTGGAGTTGATGTAGCCCCACAAATACCTACCGAATCATTTTTTTTAAACCATGCTTTATCAACTTCAATTAGTTCCGAAACAAAGTAAGTTCGTAAATTTTCTTCTTTACAAACTTTAAAAAGAACTTTTCCATTTGAACTTTTTTTTCCACTCACAAAAACAACAATATCATGTTTCTTACAAAATTTTCTTAATTCAGTTTGGCGAGACGAAACTTGCCGGCATGTAGAGTCGTGAGATTGGAGAACTACAATGCCTCCATTTTTTTCCATTCTTTTTTTAATCTCAGCAATTATTTCTTTATAGCTTTCGTTGTTTTGAGTAGTTTGCGAGTATATTGTTACAGGTTTTGTGAAATCAATTTTATTGAGTTCACTAATATTTCCAACAACTATAGCTTTACCTTCGGTTTGACCGACTAATCCGTTTACTTCGGCATGTCCTTGTTTACCATAAATAACAACTTGCCCATTTTGCGAAAACATTTCTTCGTTTCCAAGTTTTATTTTATGCTGTAACCTCAGCACAACGGGACAAGTAGCATCTAATAGCATAATGTTATTTTCTTTCGCAACTTTATATGTTTCAGGCGGTTCGCCATGTGCCCTAATTAACACCGTGCAATCGTGCAATTTTTTAAATTCGTCATAATCAATAGTAATAAGACCTAAAAGTTTTAAACGTTCAACTTCTAAATTGTTATGCACAATATCGCCCAAGCAATACAGTTTACCATATTTTGATAATTGTTCTTCGGCTTTTTTAATTGCAAACACAACTCCGAAACAGAAGCCTGAATTTTTATCAATCTCAACTATCATGATTCAATTTGATTAATTTTTTGCATAATCCAATCTAATTGTTCTTCGCGAGTTAAATTGCTATTA
>JAVHPR010000244.1:0-2767 GCA_036170695.1 Bacteroidia bacterium | reverse complement strand
TTATAATTGTTTTATTTTTCAACCTTGTAGGTTATTCTCAATCTATTGATGTCCGCAGAAACGTATGGGGTGCTTCGTCGGCTGACGTAAAAAAAGCTGAACTCCCTTTGGTTCCTTCTATAGAAAAAGACAGTAATTTTATTTCACAAAAACAAGCCAATAAAATAATTTCTTATTATAATGTTGTTGTTGAAAAACAACTTGCACAAATTGATTATTTTTTTCGCAACGATAAACTTGTTGCTTTATGTTTTACCATTCAACAAAAAAAAGACTCTGCTTCTTCCAATCTTTATTCAAAAATAAATCAGGTACAAGGAATTTATAATAAACTCGTTCAGGCAAAAAGCATGAAACCTATATATTGCTGGACTTATGATAACGGGAGTTTTAAACAGCAATCACAAAAAACTGCCTGCACTTTTGCAGATAAAACTACGGCTGCCGAACTCGAAAAATTTGGCTCAACACTTAAATACGTTAACAGAGCTTTATTTGTTCTTGGAAACGAACGCTCTTTAGCATCTTTTGAGTTTGATATTAAAAATAATGAAAATAATGTCCTTTGTTGGCTCAACTTTTGTCCAACAAAAAATGTTGAACAATCATTGCAATCTACCGACTTTTAATATAATATATTTATGAAACAATTAATTATTATTTATTTAGTTCTTTCACTTCCGGTTTTTCTATTTAGTCAATCGTATATCGAAACAAAATGGGAAAAATTTTATGGAGGTAGCTACGACGATAAAGCAAAATCTGTTGTTGCAACCGAAACAGGATTTGTTATTGCCGGATGGACGCGTTCATCGGGTAACGGTGGCAAAGATTTGTTAGTTATAAATATTGATAAAGACGGAAATAAAATTTGGGAAAAAACTTATGGTTCAACCGAAGATGATTCTGCTAATGTTATTATTTCAAATGGAAAAGACGGATTCGTGTTAGCCGGAGTTACTACTGTAAAAGAATCGGGTTACACCTTTATTTGGTTTTTAGGACTTGATAAAAACGGCGAAAAAAAATGGGAACACACACAAGGTGGTGCTTCCCTTGATTGTGCTACCGGAATAATTCCTGTAAAAGATGGAGGGTATCTTATTGTTGGTGCTTTAGAAGCAAAAGGTGACCATGACCGTGATATGTTAGCACTAAAAATTGACAGCAGAGGTAATCAGGAATGGCATGCCACTTATGGTGGAAGATATTATGATGACATGGCTTATGGTGCAGTTCCAACATCTGACGAAGGCTTTATTCTTGTGGGTTATACCAAATGCAAAGGTGCAGGTGAAGAAGATGTTTATGTTGTGAAAATTGATAAATACGGAACAATGAAATGGGAAAAAACTTTTGGCGGTGCCGGTTCAGACATTGCTCATAGTATTTCGGCTACAACCGACGGTCGGTTTATCATCTGTGGTTCTACCCGTTCTAAAGGTTTTGGAGAAGAAGACATGTATGTTCTTAAAATTGATAATACAGGTAATCCGGAATGGGAAAAAACTTTTGGCGGTGCTGCATCTGATGTTGCTAATTCCGTTGTTTGTACTTCAGATAAAGGTTGCGTTATTGCCGGTTATACCAAATCAAAAGGAAATGGAAAAAACAACGCATACTTAATCAAACTTGATAATAAAGGCGATATCTGCTGGGAACGAAGTTTTGGAAAAAAACAATGGGATGTTGCTGAATCTATCATTCTACTTCCCGATAATGGTTATTTGGTTGCTGGATGGTCGGAATCATTAGCCGGTGGCGAATCGGATATGTGGGCTTTGAGACTAAGTGACAATACTGAGCCGGTTATTAAAACTTATGTAGAAAAAAAACTATTGGAATGGGAGAAAAAAGGACCGGGTGAAAGTGACCAAGACCTTGCTGCCCGTACATCTCCTTCAAATAAAGAAAATAAAACTACCGAACTTCGAAAAGATGCTATGCTCTTTTACAGTAACGAAGATGGTTCGTTGGCTCAAAACACAACAAATCAGAATCAGAATAATAACGACGAACCGTTAATGCGTGGCGGTGGAGACCCGCTTTCGGGACTTAATGTTAAAAATAATAGCAGCAGTAAACAACCTATTCAAATAGGAAACTATTATGCATTGATAATAGGTATTGACAATTATTCCGGCGATTGGCCAAAACTTAAAAACGCTGTTGCTGATGCTAAAGCTGTTGAAAATTTATTAAAAACCAAGTATCAGTTTAATAGTTTTCATACTTTATATAACGAACAGGCTACCAGAGATAATGTTATAAAAGAATTTGAATGGTTAGTTAAGAATGTTAAATCAACTGATAATCTGTTGATTTATTATTCGGGACATGGTGAGTTTAAACAGGAACTTAACAAAGGATATTGGGTTCCGGTAGATGCTGCTACACTCTCTACTTCAAATTTTATTTCAAATAACGATATTCAAACATTTTTAAGTGGAATTAAATCGAAACACACTCTTTTAATTGCCGATGCTTGTTTTAGCGGTGATATTTTCAGAGGAAAAACTGTTTCTATTCCTTACGAAAATTCCGATAAGTATTATGCAAAAATCTATAACTTGCCTTCGAGAAAAGCTATTTCATCAGGTGGAATTGAACCTGTAATGGATGGCGGTAAAGACGGACACTCAGTTTTTGCATATTATCTTTTAAAAACACTTAACACAAATACAAGCAAATACTATGATGCCAGCCAGCTATACGAAAACATTAAAATTCCAATTGTTAATAATTCTGAACAAACTCCCAATTTTCA
>JAVHPR010000243.1:0-2771 GCA_036170695.1 Bacteroidia bacterium | reverse complement strand
AGGAATTACAAAACAATAAAAGACAGCATGTCTAAAGCAGATAAGCAATTTTAAGAATTAAATTCTTTTAACAGATCCTAATTTAAAACGTCATTGCGAATCACGCTTTTGAGGCGTGATGAAGCAATCTCACACTAGTAAATGAGATTGCTTCAATCGCGAAAAACGCTCTCGCAATGACGGTAACATTGAAATTTTGTAGGCACTGAAAGTTGTGCACTATAAAGTGCATACTTTTGAACTAACGAACTGAAACAATAAAATAATGCCTGATAAGGGCTATGATTAGCTATATTGAAAATAAAAACATCGACAAAAAAAAATGGGACGCTTGTATTGATAAGAGTGCCAACAGCTGCATTTTTGCTTATTCATGGTATTTAGATGTCGTCTGTAAAAACTGGTCGGCGCTTGTCTTAAATGATTATGATGCTGTATTTCCGCTTGCTTCAAAATCAAAATATAAAATCAATTATTTGTATCAACCTTTTTTTACCCGCTATTTTGGGGTGTTTTCAAAAACAGAATCAACCAATAATCTGACAACTACTTTTTTTGATAACATTCCCCAAAAATACAAATACATAGAATTTTGTTTGCACGAAACAATAGGCGATCCAATCCCACTCTGCACCAGTTTTGATTTACCGGGATATTTGAAAACAGAACGAAAATACCAATTACTGAATTTGAATTCCCCTTACGAAACTTTATACAAAGGCTATAATGAAAACACAAAGCGAAGTATTAAAAAAGCCCGTAAAGCGGAACTCTCCATTACATTTAATATTGCTCCCGAATTTGTTGTCAATCTTTTTAAATCAACAAAAGGACAGGAATTAGAGGTGTTTAAAGGCAAGGATTATGAAATATTGCTTGCTTTAATGAGCGAATTGGTCAAACGAAATAAAGCTGAAACCATTGGGGTATATGACAAAGAAAATAAATTATGCGCGGCGGCATTTTTCATGAAAAATAATAAGCGTTTTATTTTTTTAAAAAGCGGAGTAACCAATTCCGGCAAAGCAAATGGAGCTATGCATTTTTTATTTGACACCTTTATTAAAAAGCATGCATTAACAAATAACATACTTGATTTTGGCGGCTCTTCCGTGGAAACTGTTGCCCGTTTTTATAAAAATTTCGGAGCTGTAGATTGTGTATATTTGCAACTCAAAAAAAATTCATTATCGCGTATTGTAAAGTTGATTAGTGGCAAACAATAGGGAATAGGGAATAGGGAATAGGGAATAGGGAATAGCGAATAGGGAATAGCGAATAGCGAATAAGGAATAGAGTATGGGTGATTTAGCAGATGGCAATTTTATTACTTTTAAAATTTAATTTAACAGCAAAGAATAACTTTTAACTCATAACTCTTAACTCACAACTCTTTTATGGTACATATTATAGGAAATCAAAACTCCATTTTCAACCAGTTTATTGCTGAAATCAGGGATGAAACAATACAAAAGGACAGGATGCGTTTTCGCAGAAATATCGAGCGTTTGGGCGAGATAATGAGTTACGAAATCAGTAAAACATTTGCCTATAAAAACCGTGAAATAACCACTTCACTTGGTATCGCAAATGTCCCTATGATGACTGAGCAACCTGTTATTGCAAGCATTTTACGTGCCGGGCTGCCTTTGCACCAAGGCGTTTTAAATTATTTTGATCAGGCTGAAAATGCATTTATTTCAGCCTACCGGAAGCACCATAAAAACGGAACATTTGATATTAAATTAGAGTACCTTGCCAGTCCGGATCTGAATGATAAGGAATTGATTTTGTGCGATCCTATGCTTGCAACCGGTTCATCAATAGTACTTACGTATAAGGCTTTAATTCTTCGTGGAAAACCTAAGCATACCAATATTGTAACTTTGATTGCAAGTTCGGAAGGTCTTGAATATGCAAAAAAGAATTTCCCTGAAAACGTTACCATTTGGTGTGGAGCTGTTGATGATGAGCTAACGGCAAAATCCTATATTGTTCCTGGCTTAGGCGATGCTGGGGATTTAGCTTATGGCCAGAAATTATAATTTGTAAAATAGATGTGAGATATGAGATGTAAGATATGAGATGTAAGATACGAGAAACACAGAATCTTTGATATTTATCTAGCCTGACCAGTAATACATCTCAATACTCACATCTCAATACTCATATCTCATATCTCAATTCTCAATACTAAAACTTAATGGAATCATTGTTGGAAATAATGTCGGTTTTCTTCTTGAGTACCGTTAAATTTGTTTTAGGAGGTGTCCCTCTCGCGCTGGTTTATGAATTTTCATTTTTCAAATCTGTTACTGTCACCTCCTTTGGCGGATTTGTTGGTGTTACCTTTTTTGTTTATACCAGCAATAGCCTGATTGCTTTTTTTAAAAAACGTAAAATCAGCAAACAAATTGATAATCCAAATCTGCCTCATAAAAAGGTATTTACCCGGACCAATAAAACTATTATTATTGTGAAGCAACGGTTTGGTTTACTGGGCATTGCACTCTTAACCCCATTGCTGCTTTCAATACCTATTGGTTGTTTTTTATCCGTTCGATATTTTAAAAACAAACAACGAATATTAATTTTTATGTTTGGTTCGGTTATGTTTTGGTCAGTTTCCATGTATTATTTATACAAGCCCCTTTTTAATGCCATACGAACACATTTTTTTTGACTTAGACCGAACACTATGGGATTTCGAAACCAATTCCGGGTCAATCGGAAAAGTTGGGGGTCAAGTGATAAAAATATAACTTAGCGGA
>JAVHPR010000242.1:0-2801 GCA_036170695.1 Bacteroidia bacterium | reverse complement strand
AATTATACTATTAAGCCAATATTGTAAAAGTTATTTTGTCCCAATTCCTAAGCTCATTTGCATCGCTTTGTGAGGCATGAGTGGACACAGTCATAAATTTACTAATTTCGCTGTGTTTATTTCTCTCCAATTGTTGTGTGATTAAAGAAGATCCAACGGGGAGGAAGGAGGAATATCACAATCAATAAAATTGTTGGATAAAAAAAACAAAATACTGTTTTCGCGCGAGCAGGCGCAAACCCTTGCCTTAAAAAGTCAGGGACTTTTACAGCCCGATTTTGGCAAAGGCAAAAAAGCTGTCCATACTGCCATTGAACTCTTAGGCTATGTTCAAATTGATACATTATCAGTTGTTGCACGCGCCCATCACCATACGCTTTGGACCCGCTTACCGGATTATAACGAAAAATTTCTGAATGACCTTTTAGAAAAAGATAAAACTATTTTTGAATACTGGAGCCATGCCGCATCCTATTTGCCAATGAGGGATTATCGTTATTCTCTTCCCCGAAAAAAATCTTATGCCGATGGTAAATCTCATTGGTTCGGACAGGATAAAAAAATGAATAAATATGTGCTGGACAGAATAAAAGCGGAGGGTCCCTTACAATCGAAAAATTTTGAATATAAAAGAGAAGGTCCCGGCAACTGGTATGAGTGGAAACCAGCCAAACGGGCTTTGGAACAACTTTTTATGGAAGGCAGATTAATGGTGGCACGGAGGCAGGGATTTCAGAAGGTTTATGATTTGACAGAATGTGTGTTGCCCGCTAACGTTAACACTTCGTTCCCATCAGAAAAAGAATATACCGAACATATCATTAAAAGGGCAATTCAGTCACACGGACTTGTTAATGAAAGTGAAATAGCATATTTGCGCAATGGTTTGAAAACGACATTAAAAAAAACATTGAAGCGTATGTTGAGTGAAGGGGAATTGATGGAAGTGAATGTGGATGGGATAGAAAAATCTTTTTTTATCAATCCTGAATCGCAACTGAAATCGGATATCCGCATGTTTTCTGATGCTGAAAAAATAAACAAAAAAAATGTAATTCATTTTCTTTCCCCGTTTGATAATGCATTAATACAGCGAAAAAGGGTACATCAGCTTTTCGATTTTGAGTATATGATTGAATGTTATTTACCGGAGGAAAAGCGCAAATATGGTTATTTTTCATTGCCTGTTTTATACGATAATAAATTTATTGCCCGCTTTGATCCCAAAGCCGACAGGGCTACAAAAACATTTTATATAAAAGTAATGCATTTTGAAAAAGGATTTAAACCGGATGAAACTTTTAATACATCGTTTACTTCAAAACTGAGGAATTTTGCACTGTTCAACGGATGTACAAAAATTGTAATCGAAAATGCCGATAAAAAATGGAAGAAAGAAATAATGTCTATTTATAAAAACTAAACCACTCTCTGCACTGAAAGTACAGAGGTTTAAATTAAAGAATGAAATTCTTTTAATAATGGTTCGGTAGTTTTTTTCATTGGGGACTAAAGTCCCGATGTTTATTGGTTTTCATTGTAACCCCGCCTTTAAAGGCGGGGTTATTCAAAGTGCTACTAATAAAGGGCTTTAGCCCTGACGATTTAAAAAGTACCGAAGTATTGTTTTAACAAATGTTAATTTAAAACGTCATTGCGAATCACGCTTTTGTGGCGTGATTAAGCAATCTCACACCAGTAAATGAGATTGAGGAGTTTATCCTGAGCCTGACGAAGGGATCACGAAAAGTGCTCTCGCAATGACGGTAACATTGAAATTTTGTAGAAACTGAAAATCTTGCACTGAAAGTGCATAGTTTTGAACTAACAAACTGAAACAATAAATTTTCGATCTGTTATTTTTCCTAATCACGAACTGAATTAGGACTAATTCCCCCTTAAAAAGGGGGCAGGGGGATTAAAAACTAATGCCGACTTTTAAAGAAATGAGATTAGCTCATACTAAAACTGTTAATGACAAAACAAAAATCATATATTGCCGATTATTCTTTATTTTTGCAATCCTGAATTAAAAACCTGTCGTGTGAAAAAACCATTAATCCTAATATTTCTAATCCTTCTGATTGACCAGTTGATTAAAATTTATATCAAAACCCACTTTTATCTTGGTGAAGAAATAAACATAGCCGGTAATTGGTTTATAATTCATTTTACCGAAAACAATGGAATGGCTTATGGAATGGAATTTGGCGGCAACTTCGGGAAATTATTTTTAAGTGTATTTCGTATTGTTGCTGTGGGCGCCATTGGCTGGTATTTATGGAGTTTATCAAAGCTTAAAGAAGATAAATTATATATCATTTGCATTGCGCTGATTTTTGCAGGTGCTGTCGGAAATATTATTGACAGTGTTTTTTATGGAATGGTATTCAGTGATAGTAATTATGAAATTTCACAATTTTTGCCTGCAGAAGGCGGATATTCTACTTTTTTACATGGCAAAGTAGTAGATATGTTTTACTTCCCGATTATCAGAACACATTTCCCTGCCTGGTTTCCATTTTGGGGAACTCAGGAGTTCGTTTTTTTTCGCCCTGTTTTTAACCTGGCTGACGCTTCCATTAGTGTAGGCGTAGCATTAATTATACTTTTTCAAAAACGTTTTTTCAAAAACAAACCGAATGAAATTTCTGAAGAACCCGTAGTTGAAAATACCACTACAGCCACTACAACGGAGGAAAAGTAATTAGCCGCTCAATTCTACAATGACAGTAAAAGATAATGCGAAAAATTGCTTATCTGCTTTAGACATGCTGTCTTTTATTGTTTTGTAATTCCTG
>JAVHPR010000241.1:0-14031 GCA_036170695.1 Bacteroidia bacterium | reverse complement strand
CAGGCGCAACCGGCAACAATGGTACGAACGGCACAAATGGAAATGATGGAATAATAGGCACTACAGGTGCAACCGGAATCAATGGTACGAACGGCACAAATGGAAATGATGGAGCAATAGGTGCTACAGGTGCAACAGGAATTAATGGTACAAACGGTACAAATGGAAATGATGGCTCAATCGGTACTACAGGCGCAACAGGAATTAATGGCACAAACGGTACCAATGGTGCAGATGGATCGGATGGTGTGATAGGAACCACAGGCTCCACAGGAGCAACCGGCAACAATGGTACGAACGGCACAAATGGAAATGATGGAATAATTGGTACTACAGGCGCAACAGGAAACAATGGCACGAACGGTACAAATGGAAATGATGGAATAATTGGTACTACAGGCGCAACAGGGAATAACGGTACAAACGGAAATGACGGAATAATAGGCACTACAGGGGCAACAGGAAACAATGGCACAAACGGTACAAATGGAAATGATGGAATAATTGGAACTACAGGCGCAACAGGGAATAACGGTACAAACGGTACAAATGGAAATGACGGAATAATAGGTTCTACGGGTGCAACCGGAAACAATGGAACGAATGGTACAAATGGGAATGATGGTTCAGTAGGTACTACAGGTACTACAGGTACAACCGGTACTAATGGTGCAGATGGATCGGATGGTGTGATAGGAACCACAGGTGCAACAGGGAATAATGGCACGAACGGTACAAACGGAAATGATGGCTCAATAGGCGCTACCGGCGCTACCGGTAATAATGGCGCAGATGGATCAGATGGTGTGACTGGCAGCACGGGTTCAACTGGTTCAATAGGCTCCACCGGTGATACAGGTTCAACAGGCAACACTGGTTTTGTAGGTTCCACAGGCGCAACCGGCGTTGATCTTGGAACCCACTGGACTATAACCGGAAATTCTAGTATCGACTCAACAACAAATTTTATTGGAACAACAGATGCAAAACCATTGGTAGTTAAAACAAATAATACCTCAAGATTAAATATTTCAAGTACCGGGGTGACTACAATTGGCGGATCAACAAATCATATAAAAATAGAAGCTGATGGCACAATGGTAATGGAAGGCGCAGCTACCGTTTGGAATGATATTATGATTTTCCCGGACGCTACAACAAGAGGAGGTTCTAATCCACCATCATGGGGAGGATCCGCTTTTAAGAAGAATGTAGGAGGGACAAGTCAAGGTGTTTTTATTTATATGTTTTCTGCTACTACCGAACAGGAATTGTATTTTTGCGTTCAAATACCACATCGTTACAAAGTAGGGAGTAATCTTCTGCCACACGTTCATTGGACAACTGCTACAGGTACGCCAAGCGGAACAAATGTTGTGTGGGGTATTGAATACACTGTTACTGCAATAGGAAGTTCGTTCCCAACAACAACAATTTTAACAGCCCACTCAGTAATTGAAGCAATTGGTACACCTTCAGGAACAGGTCAACATTTAATTACACCCCTCGGAACAATAAGTGGTAGTGGCCTTGGGATTAGTACAATACTAGTTTGCCGGCTTTATAGAGTGGCAGCAGATGGTAACGACACTTTTGCTAATGAGGTAGGTTTATTAGGTGTTGATTTTCATTATGAAACAGATACTGACGGAAGCCGGCAAGAGTTTACGAAATAATAAAAAACTATAGTCATTCCCTCGTTTTGACTGATCTTTTGGCAATAAATAGTGTATCCTGTTGGCAAAAAGAAGAGGAAATGCAAAAATCTCCACGCTTTCAAGGGTTTTCTCTGTCTTGATGGTTAATCATAGTTCTAAAAAATCTGAATGATTAACAATATAACTGATAACAACAGTTATAAATTACTTCTAAACAAAAATGATTCAAAATTCGTATCTTTGTTAATAAACAACATACCTATTTGTTTACGCGTTTAATTATTTAATGACAACGACCAATTACCAAAGTTTAATCGGAAAACTGGATGGGTTCATCCGCAAGTACTATAAAAATCAGCTATTACGTGGATTGATTTACAGTATTGGCTTGGTATTGCTGTTTTTTATTTCAGTTACCGTGTTGGAATATTATGCCCATTTCAACACTGCAATTCGTACTGTTCTGTTTTATTCATTTATTACTGCCACAGCATTTGTTTTTGTAAAATATATCGCAATCCCTCTTTCTAAACTGTACAAGTTAGGGAAAATTATTACTTACGTAGATGCAGCGAATATTATCGGGAAACATTTTTCAAATGTCCAGGATAAATTGCTGAATACGCTACAATTACAACAACAATCTACAAACTCTGAACTCTTAACTCATAACTCTGAATTAATTACGGCCAGTATTAATCAAAAAATAAAAGAATTAAAACCGATAGAATTTACTTCTGCCATTGATTTTTCAGAAAATAAAAAACACCTGAAATACGCTTTTATCCCTGTATTGCTTATTACTGTGATATTATTTTCAGCACCCAGCATCATCAGGGACGGAACAAAGCGTTTGGTAAAACACACTGAATTTTTTGAAAAAGAGTCACCCTTTCAATTTGTGATTACCAATAATGATTTAAAAACGGTTACACAACAGGATTTTCAATTGAAGGTAAAGCTTACAGGTGATGAAGTTCCGGAGAATGTGTATGTTGAAATTGAAGGCAACGAATTCAAGCTGGAAAAAGAAAATATCGTAAATTTTAATTATCTTTTTAAAAACGTACAAAAAAACACCAGTTTTCAGCTTAGCGCCGCCGGCTTTAAATCGAGGGAATATGAATTGGTGGCTTTGCCAAATCCTATCTTGCTAAACTTTGATATTGCGCTGGGATATCCAAAATATCTGAATAAAAAAGATGAGGTCGTGAAAAATACCGGGGATCTTATTGTTCCTGCAGGGACAAAGGTTAGCTGGAGTTTCAATACAAAAAACACCAATCTGGTTAGGATTAACTTTAACGATACGGCCTTTGCTGTACTGCCTGTTTCAGAAAATTCATTTACTTATTCCACCCGGTTTTATAAAGATAAAATGTATTCAATTACAACAGCTAATCAGTTTTTGAAAAACAAAGATTCTGTAACCTATGCTATCAATGTAATCCCCGATGCATATCCACAAATTAGTGTGGAAGAGAAAAAAGATACAATATCCCCGAAACGCATCTATTTTAACGGGGAGGTAAAAGACGATTATGGTTTCAACAAACTAACTTTCAATTATCGTTTTATTGTCAATAGCGATTCGGTGGCAACTGTGAATGACAAAAAATATATCACCAGTTCAAATGCTGTTGCAGTAAACAAAGCTGTTACGCAGGATCAGTTTTACCATTACTGGGATATGAATGAATTAGGTATTTATCCGGGAGAGCAGATTGAATATTATTTTGAAATATGGGACAATGATGGTGTTACGGGCAGTAAATCTACCAGTTCAAAAAAAATGATTTTTATGGCGCCTACACTAAAGGAACTGGATGAAAATACAGATAAAAACAACAATAAAATAAAAGACGATTTATTGGAAAGCATCAAGCAGGCAAAAGATGTGCAAAAAGAAATAAGTGATTTACAGCGCAAACTTGCCGAGAAAAAAACGCTTTCTTGGGAGGAAAAAAAGAAACTGGAAGACTTACTTGACAAACAAAAAGAATTGCAGAAAAAAGTAGAGAAAATAAAAAATGAAAACCAGCAAAACAATCAGCAGCAAAGCGAATACAAGCAACCGGATGAAAAAATATTGGAAAAACAAAGACAATTGGAAGAGTTGTTTGATAAAGTTATGACACCGGAATTAAAAGAGAAATATGATGAATTGCAAAAACTGTTGCAAAAGTTAGATAAAGATAAAGTTCAGGAAGCACTTGAAAAAATGAAGCTCGACAATAAGGATTTACTGAAAGAACTCGATCGTAATTTAGAAGTTTTTAAGCAATTGGAATTTGAACAAAAATTGCAAAACAGCATTGAAAAGCTTGATGAACTTGCAAAGAAAGAAGATGACCAGTCTAAAAAAACAGAAGAAAAAAACTCAAATGCAGAACAGCAAAAAGAAAAACAAGATGCCTTGAATAAAGAATTTGAAGATGCAAAAAAAGACCTGAAAGAGTTGGAGAAAAAGAACAGCGAGCTGGAACAACCTAAAAAGATGGAGAACACGGAACCGCAGCAGGAAGATATCCAAAAAGACATGGAGAAAAGCAGTGATCAGCTGAGTAAAAAAGAGAAGAAAAATGCCTCTAAATCTCAAAAAAGCGCGGCACAGAAAATGAAGAAGATGAGTGAGCAGCTGGCTAAGATGCAACAGGAAATGGAGTCGGAAGCAGAGGGGGAAGACATCGATAAATTAAGAGAAATTCTCGAAAATTTAATTAAACTTTCATTCGGACAAGAAGCATTGATGGGGGAATTAGGAAAAATAAAACCAAACGATCCGCAGATTTTCAAAATCAATCAGAAACAAAAAAAATTACAGGATGATTCAAAAATGATTGAAGATAGTTTACAGGCTTTGAGCAAACGGAATCCTAAAATAAAAGCAGATGTAAATCGGGAAATAAGTGCGATTAACATGAACATGGAAAAGGCGGTGAGTGAAATTAAAGAAGCCCCAACAGCATCGTTTGACGGGAAAAATCATAAACAAGAAGGACTCAGCCGCCAACAGTTTGCAATGACCTCCATTAATAATTTAGCCCTGATGCTCAACGAAACCTTAATGCAAATGCAGGCAGAAGCAAAAGAAAACAATGGACCTCCCGGTAGCGGTAGCTGTAAGAAACCCGGAGGGGCCGGGAAGAAGCCTTCTGCCGGCAGTTTACGCCAAATGCAGGAAGCTTTAAACCGCCAGATAAAAAAGTTGAAAGAGGGAATGGACAAAAATGGCAATAAACCGGGCAATAAACCCGGACAAAGTGGTGCGGGCATGAGCCAGGAGCTTGCACAGCTTGCTGCACAGCAGGAAGCCATCCGTAAAGAATTACAAAAAATGGCAGATCAAATAGATAAAGATGGTAAAGGCGGAGGTGGAATGAGCAAACTGGCCCAAAAAATGGAAGAAACCGAAACCGATTTAGTAAATAAAATGATTAGTCAGGAAACGATGAAACGCCAGGAAGAAATACTCACACGTATGTTAGAAAGTGAAAAAGCGGAGACAGAAAGGGAAATGGATGAAAAAAGACAGTCGAATGAAGCAAAAAATGAAAATTATAGTAACCCTAATGAATTTTTGGAGTATAAGACTACCAAACAGAAAGAAACGGAATTACTTAAAACAGTTTCTCCGTCATTGAACCCTTTCTTTAAACAAAAAGTTCACCAATACTTTAATAACCTTGAAGACTAAAATGGTGTTAGCAGCAAATCAAAAAATTCGTATTTCCTCCAAAGCCGAAAACATTATCCTCGTTGAGCGTATGATTGAGGACGTTTGCGACCTTTTTAATATTAATCAGGACTACTACGGAAATATTTTAGTGGCATTAACGGAAGCCGTTAATAACGCCATCTATCATGGAAACCAGTCAAATGCAAGCAAAAACATTGACATTTCTTTTAAAACAACCCCCAATTTCGTTTCATTTATTGTAAAAGACGAAGGTCAGGGCTTCAATTATTCCGATGTTCCGGATCCTACCAATCCCGAAAATATAGAAAAACCAAATGGTCGTGGAGTGTTTTTAATGCGCAACCTGGCTGATAAGGTGTCATTTGAAGAAAACGGCAGTAAAGTAATATTGGATTTTAAAGTTACCCCCACTAACTAAGCTTTCGATCCTTCAATACCTAAAATCATCAACTCCTTTCCGGAGCCCTTTTATGATTTCCTCAAAGAAAATTAAAAATCAATTATTCAAATGTGGCTATAATCGTTTGGCGACCACGTACTTTCTGATCAAGGCTTACTTTTACCTTAACACCCAGAGGAAGTAGTAAATCTACCCGAGAACCAAATTTAATAAAGCCGAATTCATCACCCTGAATGGCATTATCTCCCACTTTAGCATAGTTTACAATCCGCCGTGCCATGGCGCCCGCAATTTGTCTGAATAATACCGATTGCCCGTTTTTATGTTCTACCACAATTGTCGTGCGTTCATTATCGGTGGAGGACTTTGGATGCCATGCTACCAAAAACAAGCCCGGATGGTATTTTGTATATTTCACAATTCCGCTTATCGGATATCGGTTAATATGAACATTGGTAGGCGACATAAAAATAGAAACCTGTAAACGTTTGTCTTTAAAATATTCAGTTTCCATTACTTCTTCAATCACCACTATTTGACCGTCTGCCGGGGCAATGATATGGTTGTCATTTATAATAATATCCCTTTTGGGATTACGAAAAAACTGTATGATGGTAAGGAGTAAAAATGCTGATAACAGGTAGCCAAACCATAAAACAAGGGGATAAAGGCTGCAAAAATAATAAGTCAGAAAGTTTATTATTGAAACAACAATTATGGTGATGATTAAAGATGGAATACCTTCTTTATGAAATTTCATTTTTGTGATTTCTAATATTTCTTTTTAGGAGTATTTTGCTGTTTCTGACGCTCTTTCGTCATTTGCTCCAGCTTTTCCTGGAATTTTGATACTTTTTTAGGCTTCTTTTTATTCTCCTGGATCTTGGCATGTAAAGCATCCGAATCTATCACAAATTTTTGCATTACCCATGTTTGGCCGAATGTAATCATATTAGCAAGGAAATAATACCAGCTTAAACCGGCAGAGTAGTTGTTTAAAAACCCGAGGAATAAAATCGGCATTGCATACATCATCCATTTCATACCCGGCATTTGGTTGGATGTGCCCATCAGTTGGCTATTGCTCCAGGTGTATAACAAGGTAGAAGCCGTCATTAATAAAGCAAACAAACTCACGTGATCACCATACCAGGGTACGTTAAAACCAAAATTGTAAACAGAATCATAGGTTGATAAATCCTGTGCCCAAAGGAACCCCTGTTGACGCAGCTCAATAGAGGCAGGGAAAAAGCTGAACAATGCTATTAAAATAGGCATTTGCAATAATACAGGGATACAACCAGCCATCGGGTTAACGCCCGCTTCTTTATACAGCGCCATTGTAGCTTGCTGTTTTTTCATTGGATCGTCATTCTTGTGCTTTTCATTCAATTCATCAATTTCCGGTTTCAAAACCCTCATTTTAGCAGATGACAGAACAGTTTTGTAGGCAATTGGTAATAATAAGAGCTTAAGTATAATAGTTAAAATAAGTATAATAATACCGTAGTTTAAATTGAATCCGCTCAGGAAATTAAAGATAGGAATCGTTACAAGCCGGTTTAACCAACCAAAAATTTTCCAGCCCAGATTGATTTGTTTTTCCAATTCAAGATCATACTTTTTTAATGTTTTAAAATGATTTGGACCAAAGTACAGGCGCATTCCGTATGTTTCAGCACCTTGATGCGTGTAAGGCATTTTCAATGAAGCTGAAAACTGTTTTACATATTTTCCCGACCCGCTTAACAGGTTTTTAGTTTCAATAGTTGTGGATTTCTCAAATGCATTATCTGCAATTATTGCAGAAGTAAAAAACTGTTGTTTAAAACCAAGCCATTTTACTTTTGATTCCATTGGCTTTTTTTCATCACTTGTTTCGCTAATTCTATCTACATTCTCATTTAAATATTTAAAATAGATAGTAGAAGCTTGTGCTTGTGTCTCGTGATTTTGTTCAAGCATCGGAGTTTTCATCCCCCAGTTAAGCGTTAAACTATCGGAATTTGCGGCGATAATATTTTGCAGGCCCACTACATTTAAACGAAAGCCCATCATGTATTCATTACCCGTTAATGAATATACATACTCAATATATTTTGTTTTACTACCTGCGTATAAACGCATGGCAAGGCTTTGGGTGGATGTTCCTTTAATATTAAAGTTGCCGCCATCGGGTACAAAATATAACGAATCTGTTGAAAAAGTATTAGAATTAAGGTGCAAATTCAGGTTTTGTGTTGACGAATCAGCATCAAACAAAATCAGTTGTTTGCCATCAAATGTTTTGTAGTTTTTTAATTCAACCGAAGCAATTCTCCCTCCTTTTGTGAAAACCTTCAACTTCATTACTTCATTTTCTAAGGTAAGGGTTTTGTTTTCACCGGTTGAGGCTTCAGCAAAATCACCATAGGTCTGTTTATTCAGGATTGTTTTCACTGAGTCATGAAGATCGCTTGAAGAATCAGGGATGCTCGCCGCAGCCCCGATAGCTTTGGTAGCCAATGCTGCATCAGCTTTTGCTTTTTGTGCTTGATTATCAAATTGTGCAATTGAATCACGCTGTTGCTGCTGTTTTGCCAACTCAAGCTGTGATGGAGAACTTAGGAACATCCAGCCAATTAGAATTCCACCAATTAACAAGAGACCAAAAATCGAATTTTTATCCATTTTTATATATTATATAACCTTTACCTTTAAATGCGGGCGCAAAGGTAATAATAATTTTTATGAGAATAGGGATATGAAATGTCATGCACGAAGTTGCTTAAATCCACACCGTAGTACTATTTTTATTTTATATTTTATGTTTAAATATTAAAATACTATCTTTGCAACCCTAAAAACAAAATTTACTGAATTAATTATTTGATTTTAAATAGATTAACGAGCATGACAAAAGCGGACATTATTAACGACATTGCTGAAAAAACAGGAATAGAAAAATTGGCTGTTCAAGCCAGTGTAGAGGCATTCATGAAATCGGTGAGAAATTCGATGGAGAAAGGTGAAAATGTATATTTAAGAGGTTTTGGTAGTTTTATCGTAAAAAAACGCGCTGAAAAAACCGGAAGAAATATTACAAAAAACACAACAATTATTATTCCTGCCCACTACATTCCGGCATTTAAACCGGCTAAAACATTTACCGAAGAAGTAAAGAAAAACGTAAAAAAAGTTGCGGTAGCTTAATTTTAAGTTATCGATAAGCGAGAAACAATAAACATATTATTTAACGATTTAAAACCTTTTAGTTATGCCAAGCGGAAAAAAAAGAAAAAGACATAAAATGGCTACCCACAAACGTAAAAAACGTTTGAGAAAAAACAGACATAAGAAATAATAATTCCGGTAA
Source organism: Bacteroidia bacterium (assembly GCA_036170695.1). GTDB lineage: Bacteria > Bacteroidota > Bacteroidia > 2-12-FULL-35-15 > 2-12-FULL-35-15 > 2-12-FULL-35-15. Next base: position 4,918 of record JAVHPR010000241.1, on the reverse strand, counting down.
GCCGGAATTATTATAAACGTGTTGTTATACCACAGATCTCTTCATCGGAATGAAAATTAATTTTCATTCTGTTTATTAACGCACGTCTATTTTATGTTACAATAACGGATAAAAAACGAATTTTCGAAATAGCGTTTGTTATTTTCATAAATTACAGTTTCGTAAATTCGTATTGATTTGATATTAGTAACATCAAACCTATTTATTATTCCCGATTCCGTAAAACGGATAGTGGAATAATTGTATTTACTTAAAAACTTTAGAGTGAACAACGAATTAATTATTGATTCTACACCCTCCGAAGTTGTTATTGCACTAATAAGCGACAAACGTCTTGTAGAGCTAAATAGAGAAAAAAGTAATAACAACTTTTCAGTTGGCGATATTTATTTAGGCCGCGTAAAAAAAGTGATGCCTGGTCTTAATGCAGCCTTTGTTGACGTAGGATACGAGAAAGACGCCTTTTTGCATTACCTGGATCTGGGTGCCCAGGCGGCATCACTTAACAGGTACACCCAGCTTGTACAAACCGGAAAACAACCATCCTCTGACTTAGCTGCTTTTAAGTTGGAAAAAGAGATTCAAAAAGATGGCAAGATTGGAAACGTTGTAAATTCTAATCAGCAAATACTGATACAAATTGCCAAAGAACCCATTTCTACTAAAGGTCCCCGTATTACTACCGAAATTTCATTGGCAGGACGATACCTGGTTTTAATCCCATTCTCTGATAAAATATCGGTATCGCAAAAAATAAAAACAAACGACGAAAAAATTCGGCTCAAAAAGTTAATTGCAAGTATAAAACCAAAAAACTTTGGTGTAATTATTCGTACTGTTGCCGAAGGGAAAAGTGTTGAAGACCTTGATGGCGATTTGAATGATTTGGTTGGTAAATGGACGTCCTGTTTTGAAGCCTTAAAAACAGCTCAACCACCGCAAAAGGTATTGGGGGAAATTGATCGCACCTCTGTAATATTGCGCGACCTGCTAAACGCAAGTTTCAATAGTATTTTCATTAACGATGAAAAGTTGTATGAGGAAACAAAATCATATCTCCAGACCATCGCGCCGGATAAAGAAAAAATCCTGAAACTTTACAAAGGCACTGTTCCTATTTTCGATAATTTCGGTATCGACCGCCAGATAAAAGCATTGTTTGGAAAAACAGTAACCATGAAAAGTGGTGGCTATCTTATCGTTGAGCATACCGAAGCATTGCATGTTATTGATGTAAATAGTGGTAATCGCGCCAAATCGGATAAAAATCAGGAAACAAATGCTTTTGAAGTGAATTTAGAAGCAGCTGTGGAAGTAGCACGTCAATTGCGCTTGCGCGATATGGGTGGGATTATTGTTGTTGATTTTATTGATCTTCATTCAGCCGAAAATCGCAAACTTCTCTTTGAAAGGATGAGAGATGAAATGGCGAAAGATCGCGCCAAGCATAATATTTTACCACCAAGCAAATTCGGGTTGATACAAATTACACGTCAGCGTGTGCGCCCCGAAATGAATATTGTTACAGTAGAGAAGTGTCCCACCTGCGGAGGAAGCGGGGAAATACAGGCAAGTGTATTAATTATGGATCAGATTGAAAATAATCTTCGCTATATTTTAAAAGAACAAAATGAGCCGGGTGTAACGCTTTGTGTTCACCCATACCTTGAAGCATATATCACAAAAGGTTTATTTACTTCATTGCGACGTAAATGGAGCAGTAAATTCGGTAAAAAAATCAAAGTTCGCCCTATGTCATCCTATACCTTTTTAGAATACCACTTCCTGAATAAAAACGAAGATGAAATAAAGGTTTAAATTTTTTTTTGATTTTGTATTTAAAAATGCCAATGAATATTTATTGGCATTTTTTGTTTTTATTAATGTGAATCAAGGCTGGATTTGCTCAAGCATTGTGTTGATGGGCTGAGCAGGCATTTAATACTAAACCGCTAACAAGTTTATCAATGCGTTGTCATGCTGAACTTGTTTCAGCATCTATTGGAATTGGATTCCGAAATAAATTCGGAATGACTTTTTAGTCATCTTGTTAGCGGTTTAGTATAAGGTTTAATTCTACCCCGGATTCTCATTCGCATTAAAATACATTTTTTTTGGAAAACCTGATCACTTTTGACATAAGTATTAGCGGCTACGTTAAAAAGATTTATATTTGAATAGAAATCTAAACCATGAATAAAATTTTATTCTTTCTTTATATATCCCTCCTTTTAGGCAGCAATTGCTTTTCACAACACCAAAGTAAAACAGATTCTCTTCAGGTTCTTTTAAGTGCTTCTAAAGAAGACAGCATCAGGATAAAGATCTTAAACGATTTAAGTTGGGAGTTAATAAATATCGGAGATTACACAAAAGCTAATATTCAGGCAAATGAAGCTTTAATGCTATCTGAAAAAATAAATTATAAAAAAGGACTCCCCGTATCATATAATGCTATTGGAATCATATACTGGTATCAGGGCAATTATCCCAAAGCACTCGAATATCAATATAAAGTGTTGAAAATTAGTGAAGAAGCAGGAGATAAAAGGCGGATTGCCGGTTCGCTCAACAATATTGGAAACATTTACCACGAACAGGGCGATCTCTCAAAAGCCTTGGAGGATCAGTATAAAGCCTTGAAAATCTATGAAGAAATTGGGGCAAAACCGGATATTGCTAATTTGTTAAATAACATCGGCGTAATTTATCGCAAACAAAACGATTATACAAAAGCATTGATATACCATTACAAAGCTTTAAAAATACGTGAAGAAATCGGCGATAAAGCCCCTATTGCAAGTTCTCTCAATAACATTGGAGTTCTTTATTATGAGCAAAGTAATTATCCTAAAGCAATTGATGAATACAATAAAGCATTAAAAATATTTAATGAAATAGGCGATAAAAAGAATATTGCGAACCTGCTCATCAATATTGGCAACAATTATTTCAAACAAAAAAAATATCAGGAAGCCCTGTCCTATCAAAACCAAAGTTTGATACCGGCTAAAGAAATAGGCTATCTGGAGGGAATAAAAGAAGCCGAAAAATCATTAAGTGAAATATATGAGCAGCTGAATGATAATGATGATGCGTTAACACATTATAAAAAATATATTACGGTGCGGGATAGTGTTTTCAATGAAACAAAAAGCAAGCAGATTACTGAAATGCGAACCAAGTATGAAGTAAATCAAAAAGAAAAAGAAATAGCACTGCTTACCAATGAGAAAAAATTAAAGGAGACAAAGTATTATTCAATTATTTTAAGTATTCTGTTTATTTTCATCTTGCTTTTTGCCTTGTATAGCCGCTATCATGTGAGACAAAAATTACTTGCCGAGAAGCAAAAACTCATGCTGGAAAAACAGCTGATTGAAATTGAACAAAGGGCTTTGCTCCTGCAAATGAACCCTCATTTTATTTTCAACTCCTTGTCCTCCATAGGAAGTTTAATTTATGAAAATAAACCTCAGATAGCTGTAAAGTACCTTACGAAATTTTCAAGGTTAATGCGGCTGATTTTAGAGTATTCGCTCGAATCGGCTATCCCTCTTGAAAAGGAGGTAGAGTTGTTAAAATGTTATGTTGAATTAGAGCAATTTCGCTTTGAGGATAAATTTGATTTTACTGTTTTTGTGGATCCTGAAATTACTAAGGACATTACCATACCTCCCATGCTTATCCAGCCCCATGTTGAAAATGCGATACTTCATGGGCTGAATACCAAATCAAGTAAAGGACATCTGGAAATAAAAATTAATGCCCTCAATGATAATACTATAATATGTGAAGTAAGAGATGACGGTATAGGACGGGAAAAAGCCATGCTGCAGCGTGATGAAACAAACCATAAATCCATGGCAACCGATATTACTACAAAACGATTGGAAATAATTAACCAAAATAATAATACACCAATTCAATTGTCTGTTGAAGACTTAAAAAGTGTGGATGGCAAAGCACTTGGAACAAGTGTTAAACTGAGTATTCCTTTTCAAATAATTTAAACACCATGATAACAGCCGTAATTGTTGATGATGAAAAAAGATCACGTAGCTTTTTAAAAGGTCATATTAATACCTTTTGTCCTGATGTGGAAATAGTGGGCGAAGCCGAAAGCGTTAGCACCGCTGTTAAAGTGATTCAGGATTTTAATCCTGAACTGGTATTTTTAGACATTAAAATGCCGGATGGTACGGGCTTTGATGTCATAGAACGATTAAGGAAAGAAGATAAAACTGAAAGTTTGAAATTTAAAATAATTTTCACTACCGCCTTCGATCAATATGCTATAAAAGCCATTAAATTCAGCGCTCTTGATTATTTGTTAAAACCTGTAGATCCCGAAGAGCTGATGGCGGCATTAAAAAAAAATAAAGGGGGGGGGCCACAAAAAAGCATAAACGATAACATTGATGTGTTGATAAGCAATGTTAAATCGCTTAGCGGATCAAACAAGAAAATTGCCCTGAATACCAGTAACAAAACATATATATGTAAGATAGATGAAATAATGAGATGCGAATCCAGCGGGAGTTATACTCTTTTTTATATCAAAAACATGGAACCTATACTCATTTCAAAGAGTTTGGGGGAAACCGAAGACTTATTAAAGGAGCATCAGTTTGAGCGAATTCATAAATCTCATTTGATCAATTTGAATTATCTGCGAACCTTTATTAAAAGCGATGGGGGCTTTGTGGAAATGGAAAACGGCGACAAAATTCCGGTTTCCAACAGAAAAAGGGAATATCTCATACAACTCCTTAAGGCATTGTAGTATAGCTAAATACAAAAAAAAGATATAAAAAAGAGACGGGCTGCAAAGTCCGTCTCTTTTCGTTATTTAAAAAAATGTTTTAGGTATATACGCTTAGAGCGCATTTTTAATTCATTGATTTTAGGCGTTTAG
>JAVHPR010000240.1:0-14075 GCA_036170695.1 Bacteroidia bacterium | reverse complement strand
TTATTGAAATGCGACAACAAACTTGTAAAAGTTATTTTGTCTCAATTCCTTAGTAGCAATCGTTTGTAATTTTTCTACTAAGGTATATCCGGGATGATAGCAAATAATATCTAATGCTCTATTGTCAATAATTTCGACTTTAGATTCGAAGGCTCTATCATATGCCCACGAACTTATAGTGATAGTCTCATTTGGTGTAACGTCATCAAATCCGGCCTCCAAGAGGATACCATCTTTCATTGCTCCAACTTTATCAACTTTGTTTTCGTAATGCAATCGAATACCTCCACTTCGATAAGTGGTTTCCTCATCAAAAGCTGTATCTCTTACTATTGAAGTTATACCGGGTATTTTTATTTCAGTTGCAAGCGAATCATAAAATAATTTGCGTTTCGCTGCATTATTTTTATTGGTGTTCTTAGGATTTTCATTGATATCAAATTTTTCCGGAGGCTTAATGTGGATATCAATATCTTCGGAAAACCTATTAATTAGTTTATATCCTTTCGATAGGGAAGTACCGCCCTTTAATTCAAACTCAAAGCCTTGCTTTTTTAAGCCATACAAAACATGCATGATCCAATAATCCTTTTCGATTAATCCGGCTTCAATCTTCTTTTCATCGGCAAGAATATTAATCAGAGAAGCAAACTCTTTATGATCGTGCAAGTATTCAGGCATGTACAAGTGTTGTATTATTGGTCATAAGTGATTTTAACATTTTCTTGGTCTTAGCATTTCCATACTCCATAACAACATGTTTAAGTTTTTGAAAAGGCATTTGGGATGCTTTAGCAAGTAATTTATTCAATACATTATCGCGATCTTCCGCTAAGTTATCTAAATTATTTGCGAGATCCACCAACAAGAATTCTTCTGTCATCTTTGAAGGAAAATGATGTTTCAATTGAAACTCAAAATTTCTATTTCCTAATTTAAACTTTCCATGACGTTTATGATTATAAACAACTTTTTTATTATAAAGTTGAGTTGTGCCAACGCCAAGGCTATTATAAAAATTTGGTGAAACAAGAAGAAATCGGTCATCTTTTAAAAAGCTGCGCACCAAAACATCTTCATCAGGCGGAACCTTTCCAAATACGGAAGTCTGAGGAACATAATACAATCCCTGAGAGAGTTTTTCTAAAACTCCTTCTTTAAGTAATTCATCAAGATGTCTATCAACGGATTTCGACCATTCAGATAATTCATTCCTTCGATAAACTCTTCCTTTTTTTAAGTGCTTTTTAAGCTCGTTCAAACTTGTCATTTTACTTTTCCTCCTATACAAAGGTAATAAATTATCCTTGAGTATGCAAGTATTTTAATTTAAAAACCATGCAAATAAATCACTTATATATCTTGATATCAGACATATAAAATAGATGTTAAAATGCATCTATTGATTATTTGAGGCTCGCAGAATTTGACAAACGGCAATAATTGGAAATATCCTGTTTATTACAAGCCAAAAGCGGTATAAGGTGGTCTCCCCCGAATAAATTCCCGAAAAATTCCGAAAAACAGAAAGAAATCCGATGCTTGATATTACTCCGGAATGCCCCCCGATCTTTTCACGGTAATCCCATGGAAAATTCGGCATTTCCCGAATTCCCCCGGAATCATCCCGAAGTAATCCCCGATAAATCCCGGAATAATTTCGCAGAAAACTGAAAGGCTCAGAAAGGTTGAAATGGTCATCCCCGAATCAACCCGGAGTATTTTCATGCACAAAATTTACCTGCCCAAATGTGCTGTTGACTACCATACACGAAAATTTCTGAAAGAATAAGGAAAAATCTTCCCAAACCGGGAAAGCTCCAAAATGGTCTGCTGTTACTTTGTTCTTCAAAACAAAAAGAGATGAACAGAAAGGTAAGAAACAGATCGCCAACAAATCTACCAAGTAGGTTACAGGGAAAACAAAACGAAATAACAATCAATAAAAAAATTATAACATGAGAACAAAAGAATTTGAAGTGCCAAGTGACTTTATAACAGAATTTGCTGAAGCCTTAGGGGAGCATGAATTAACAAACGAAATAAACGGAGTTAACGAAGAAGGAGATATCCTAATTGAAGTCAGTTACGAAAAACAAGAACGGGCAAATGTTTTTACGTTAAGTGAACTACTCGATGATTACTACGAAAGCGAGAAAGAATCGGAAGAAGAAGATAATTAGGCATTCTAGCTAATACCATCTTATATAAAAAAGGCTCCGCCTGTATTGCCCACACGTTGGGGCTTTTGGCGGGACTTTTTTATATGGAAGGTGTAGTTTATGTTTAAGGTAATAATCGCAGTATTCGCAAGCCTTCCAGAGGGAAAGTTAAGGAAATGAATAGTGAAAAAGAAGGGTGGGAAATGGAAATTATTGAAAGCAAGAAGCACGAAGGATTAAGTGTTGCTAAAATTAAAAGAATAAGGAATTACGAAAATGTTTCTGATGAACAGGCTCAAGAAATATTATTTGCTATAAAAAACATAGCAGTTATTTTTTACGAGCATTTAAATAAAAAGAAAATGGAACAAGAATATAATAAAGCAGCTTAATAAAAGAAAGGAACAAAATGACAACAGATGAAAAACTAATTGAATCAAAGTTTGGGCGGTTTAGTACAACCACCGTTAAAAAAGTTGAAGGCAATTTAGTTGTAATGTACACAAGGGTTTCCGGCAAAGGACAATTTGACAAGAATGATTCTTTGGAAACGCAACGTAAGGCCATTGAGGAATACGCAACAAGAAACAATTTAATTATTGTATCTCGCTTTGGCGACACTTATGAAAGTGCTAAAACAGATGCGAGAAAAGAGTTTCAGAGTATGCTTAGTTTTATTCGGCAAAGCAAAGGTAAAATTGGAACCATCTTAGTTTATAAAATGACTCGCTTTAGTAGAACAGGAGGAAAAGCGATTTCAATTGCGGATGAATTACGAGAAAAACATGGCGTGCATATTAAGGCCGTTACAGAGCCGATAGATACTACTAATGCAAGTGGTGTTTTATTTCATGATATGCAATTATTATTTGGGCGTTGGGATAATGATCAACGCAAACAAGTTGCAATGGCAGGAATGAAAGCTAAGTTTGAAAAAGGTATTTGGGTAGTGAAACCACCACAAGGTTACGATATTGTGCGCTCTAACGGTGAGCGTTCCATAATTTTAAATGCAGATGGTAAGAAAATAAAAAAAGCTTGGGACTGGAAAATACAAGGCATGAAGAATGAAGAAATTATACTGAAACTTCAAGCGCAAGGAGTAAAAATGTATAAGCAGCAATTACACAAAATATTCATCAATCCTTTTTATTGCGGTTTAATTTCTCACGGAATGTTAAACGGAAAAATTATGGATGGCATTCACGAAAAGATGATTACTAAGGAAGTGTTTATGAAAGTAAACGATATTGTTTCATCATCAACAAAATACGGAGTACCGCATAAATTGGAAAACATCAACCTTCCATTAAAAGTTTTTGTGAAATGTGCCGATTGCGACCAACCTTATACGGGTTATATTGTAAAGAAGAAAAATCTATATTACTATAAGTGCCGAACAAACGGATGTAAGTGTAACAAAAGCGCAAAGTCGATGCATGAGTTATTCGCTACAGACTTGGAGAATTACCAAATAAAGGAAGATTTGAACGAAGCTATTTTAATTGAATTAGAACACACCTATTACGAACTGAACAAAGGCAACGTTGAGAAGGAAAAGGAGCTTAAAAACCGTATGGCAGAACTCAAAAGGAACATTGAGAAACTTGAAGAGAAACATTTTATTAAAGAAGAAATGCCGAAGGAAACCTATGATCGTTTCTTAGCAAAGTATATGGCGGATTATGCAATTTTACAGAAGGAAATCAATGGTTGCAGCATTTACATTTCGAACCTGAAAGAAATGTTAAATGAAGCCTCATTATTATGCCGAAACCTGCGTAAATTATGGGTAGAGGGCAGTATTAGCCTCAAGGAAAAACTGCAAAACTTAATCTTTCCTAACGGTCTGGTATATGACAAGGCAAAGGGGGCATTTCGAACTCCGGATTTGAATTACATTATTGCTGAAATCGCCCTACAAACGGGCGATTTTGCTATAATAAAAAAGGGACTATGCTCTTTTTTTCAAGCTAAGTCCCTTTCAGCGGAGAGGGCGGGATTCGAACCCGCGATACCCTTGCGAGTATACAAACTTTCCAGGCTTGCTCGTTCGGCCACTCTGACACCTCTCCGTTTTCCTTTTAAGGATTGCAAAAGTAGGAAAAAATTAGAATTTCGATACCTTACCGACAATTATTAATTTTATTTATGAATTTCGCAAAAAATCGTATTCCCAAATTCGCACCCATAAGATAAAACCTTTGAGTCTTCGCGGCTTTGCTGTAAAAATCCGTTCCACCAACGATTTGCATAAACAATTTGGTAACCAGAATTGCTGAAAAAAGCTTAATTTTACGCGTTTTTGGAAATTTAATATTTTGTTGACTAAAATATTTTTGCATTTTTACAGTTATATTGTATTATCTCTGGCGAAAAATCGGGAATAGAATTGTTGACACCCCAATATATTAGAATTGATTAAATGAAAAATAAGAATCCGTTTTTTTTACACCCTGTTTTCTTTTGTAGCTTTTTACTTCTCTTAAGTGCCTGCACCACTAAAAAAAACACTTTTGTGCATCGTGGCTGGCACAATATGAACGCCAGATACAATGGCTTTTTTTATTCAAGGGAATACATAAAAGAATCAATTAAGAAGGTAGAAAAAGCTAATCAGGACAATTTTATTAAAATACTTCCACTTTTCATCTATCCAGATAACAAAAGCGCCAAAAGTTATTATAGCGATTTTGATAAAACAATAAAAAAATCATCTACTGTCATTCAAAGGCACGCTATTGTTAATAAAAGCAAGGAAGAAATTCCCAATGCCTGTAAATGGATTGATGAAAATTATATGCTTATCGGACGATCACATTTTTATAAACGTGATTTTTTCTCTGCCTTAGAAATGTTCGAGTATGTTTCTAAAAAATATCCCAATCCTGAAGCAAAATATGGCGCAATGCTTTGGATGATTAGAGCGCAAAATGAAATCGGCAGTCTCTCAAAAGCCGAACTTGTTATTGATGATTTAAGAAATGCAAAAGATTTACCCAAAGACAAGGCTTTTCAGGCTGAGTTTGCAGCCGTTTGGGCGGATTTTTATATGAAAAAAGAAGACTATCACGGAGCAATAACAATATTAAAAAGAGCTATTGAACTTACCAAGAAAAAATCAATTAAGGCGCGATATACATTTATACTGGCTCAGTTGTATGAAAAAATAGGAGACAATGTAAATGCATCGGCAAATTACAGTTTAGTGCCAGGTTTGCACCCCCCCTATGAGATGGAATTTACTGCACTCATTAAACGTGGTAAGTTATTCGATGCGCAATCAGGAGATAGCAAAATTATTAAAAAGCAGTTGATGAAAATGCTTAGAGATGATAAAAACCTGGAGTTCCGCGATCAGATTTATTATGCCCTTGCCGAAATCGCAAGTAAAGAAAATGATATTCCACTTGCAATTACTTACCTCGATAAATCAATTCGGGAAAGCGTTTCAAACAAAACACAAAAAGCACTATCCTACCTGAAAAGGGCAGATATATATTTTGACAAAACAAATTATAAGGCGGCCGAATCGAACTACGACAGCACAATGACATTTTTACCAAAGGATTATCCCGATTATTCAATCATCGAAACTAAGAAAAAAAGTTTATCCTCATTAGTGAAAAACCTGAATATTATTGCCCTTGAAGATAGCCTGCAACGTATGACGAACAACTCAGAAAAAGAGCGTAACGCGGCTATCGATGCTATGATTGCTAAAGTTGAAGAAGAGGAGAAAGCCAAAGAGGAGGAACGTCTTGAAAAATTGAAAAATCCCCAACCGGTGACCCCGGAAAATACCACTAGCACTACCACACAAGGTGCAGCATCAAATGCCTGGTATTTCTATAATCCGACTACAGTAAATTTTGGAGTTGGGGAATTTAATAAAAAATGGGGCCCTCGTAAATTGGAGGATAACTGGCGAAGAAGTGAGAAAGAGCAGATGGTAACAAACGCTGTTGCTGAGGAGGCTGCACAAGTTGATTCCGCGGAGATTATTAATAACGCATTAGCCGAAAACGACAACTCCAAAAATAAAAAAGATAGAAATTATTATTTGAAAAATCTCCCATTTACTTCTGATGCTCTTGTTAAATCCAATGCAAAAATAGTGGAGGCTTATTATAATGTGGGTTCAATTTATAAAGAACAGTTATTGAATAACACCAAATCAGTTGAAACATTCGAGGAGTTATTGAAACGTTTTCCGGAAAATAAATATAAGCTGGCAAGTTATTATCATCTCTATCGAACCTATTTGTTAATGGGGGATGAAACGAAGTCCGATTACTATAAAAATATCTTATTGAAAGATTATCCTGATTCGGAATATGCCAAGATAATTAAAAACCCCGGATATGCAAAAGCAGCAATGGCTAACAGAAGCCAGGTAGAAAGATTCTATGCAGAAACATATCAGCTTTATTCTCAGGAAAAATATAGCGCAACTCTTCAAAATTGTCAAACAGCAGACACCTTGTATTCAAAAAATTATTTGATGCCGCAGTTTGATTATGTGAAAGCGCTGTGTATTGGCCGATTACAGGATATTGATGCGTTTGAAAAAGCACTGACACAGGTCGTAATTAAATACCCTAAAGAACCCGTAAAGGATAAAGCACAGGAAATGTTGGACTTAATAAGGAAACAAAGAAGCCTTGGAACACTTGTTGCCGATACAGCGAGAATTACAAAAACAGCGATAATGGCTGATTCAGTTCAGGCAAAACCGAAATTCATTTTTAAAACGGATGGGGAATATTACTGGGTGTTAATTGTTGAAAATGGTAAAGGGGATATTAACAAATTTAAAACAAATCTTTCTGATTTGAATATTGAATCTTTTAGTACAGAAGAATTAGCTATTTCCAGCAATTTCTTGGATGTTGCTCATCAAATAGTCATTGTTAAAACCTTTGATGGAAAAACGCCGGCAATGGACTATTATGATTTTTTCAAAGACAATACGGAAGCATTTGTCGATTTAGTTCCGGGAACATATCAGTCATTTATTATTTCAGTTGAAAATTATACTACATTTTATAAAGACAAAAACATTGAAGAGTACAAACAGTTTTTTTCTAAAAATTTTAAGTAATTTTGTTTTTTACCATTTTTCGTTTAGTTTCGCATTTATAATTAATTTACCTCAAGCAAGAGGAGAAGGCTAACAATCAAAACTTTACAAATGTTTTACAATAAAACTATGGCAAAAGATAACAATTCAGAATCTCCATCAGTAAATTTACTTGGTGCCGGAACTATTATTGAAGGCAACGTTAAAACTAATGGGGATATACGTATTGATGGAACATTGATAGGTTCTTTAACCGTAAAAGGAAAGCTGGTTGTTGGGGTTTCCGGTAGTATCGACGGAGAAGCAATATGTCAGAATGCCGACGTTTCCGGAACAATTAAAGGCAAAATTGCTGTAACGGAATTATTGTCCTTAAAAGCTTCAGCAAAATTGACTGGGGATATTATCACAAATAAATTGGCCGTTGAGCCGGGAGCTATTTTTTCAGGTACGTGTAGTATGGGTGGGGTCATAAAAGATATAAAAGGTGAACGAACAGAAAAACAAAAACTTGCCGAAAAAACCGCTTAACAATGCTGTTAAGTATTCGTCAATGGGGTTTCAAATGGCTTCCATTATCGCACTTGGTATCTGGGGAGGCATTTCATTAGATAAATATTTCCATACAAAATTTCCCGGATTTACAGTGGCTTTATCGCTTTTATCAATTGTAGGAGGAATGTATCTGGTAATCAGAAATATTATGAAGAATAAATAATATGAAATCTTTTATTGCCAAACTTTCCTTGTATTCCCTTTTTGTTGCTCTTGCTGATTTTTGCTGGAATAATTTTATGGATGCCTCATACCATGTAACTAATATCTGGTTTATTTTCTGTTTCTTTACAATTCTTACAATTACATTCCATTTTTTCATTATCAAGGCCTCAAAAGGCCGGCCGCAAAGTTTTGTAACCTTTTATATGGGCTCCACAGCGTTAAGAATGATGCTTTGCCTTATTGTTATCGTGGCATATCGATATTTTGATAAGCCCAACATTATCCCTTTTGCAATTGCTTTTATTTTGCATTATTTTGCCTTCACTATTTTTGAGGTAACCACACTTCTGCGCCTCTATCGCAAATAGGTTTTATCCAATCTTTTCAGCATCTTGAAACTCGTAATCAGAAATCTTAAAAAACTCTGATATTTTTGTTTTTTATATTCAATTAATTGCATAACTTCGCAGCCGAATTCAAGAAAATATGTAACGAAATTGCCTGCAATGACCAGTAAAACTAATAGATTCAAGCCATTATTATTATTATTCGTCTTGCTTTTCGCTTCTCTTTTTGTAAAAGCCTTTGAGTCAGAGGAAAATGTCAACAATGCCGATTCTTTAGCTACTGAAGAACCAAAACACGAAGGCTTCAATGCAGGTAAACTGGTAATGAGCCACATAAGTGATTCACATGATTGGCATATCTACGGTAGTGAAGAGCACCCTGTATCAATCCCGCTCCCTGTTATTCTTTATAATAAAACAAGTGGACTTAGCATTTTTTCATCAGCACGTTTCGAACATGGAAAAGCTTCTTACAATGGATACAAAATAGAGGAAGGTATTATTTATACTGATGATGGAGTAGCTGAATCTAAAGATAATTCAGGCTTTTATGATTTTTCCATCACTAAAAATGTTTTATCTCTTTTTATCAGTTTAGCCATTATTCTGTTGGTGTTTATTTCTGCTGCCAGATCCTATGGCAGGAATCAAAACAAAGCCCCCAGCGGACTTCGTGGTGCGGTGGAGCCTCTCATTGTTTTTGTAAGAGATGATATTGCGAAGGCTGCCATTGGGGAAAAACATCATGCCCGTTTTATGCCTTTCCTGTTAACTATTTTTTTCTTTATCTGGGTTAATAATTTACTCGGAATAATTCCAATTTTCCCGGGTGGGGCAAACGTGACTGGTAACATTGCTATTCCAATTGTTTTAGCTGTTTATACACTTATTATTACTCTTGCAGTAAGTAATAAAAACTACTGGCGGCACATTTTTGCTATGCCCGGTGTTCCTATTTATGTGTTGCCTATCATTTCATTGCTTGAATTTATCGGGATATTTTTGAAACCATTTGTTTTGGTGGTGCGGCTTTTTGCAAACATCCTTGCAGGGCATATTGTGATGCTTGTATTCTTTTGTTTGATATTTGTCGCAGGTGCGGCTTCAACAGGTGCCGGAATGGGCGCATCAGTCCCTGCCATTGCCTTTACCATTTTTATCAATTGTCTCGAATTGCTTGTTGGGTTCCTTCAGGCATTTGTATTTACATTTTTATCCGCCATTTATATCGGGATGGCTTTAGCAGAACCGGAACACCACTAAAATTAAATTAATAATAACCCTTAAACAATTAAATTTATGACATCATTACTAACAATTTTATTAGCAGATGTAGCAATAGCAAAAGCAGGAGCAGTAATAGGTGCAGGTTTGGCTGCAGTTGGAGCAGGTATAGGTATTGGAAATATTGGCGGAAATGCCCTTCAGTCAATGGCACGTCAGCCTGAAATGAAAGGTGATATCGTTTCTAACATGTTTATTGCTGCGGCGCTTGTTGAAGGAGTTGCATTAGCAGCTGTTGCCTTGGCTTTTATTGTTGGGCTTGCTTAAAAAATGTTCAATCAGATCTGTCTGTTTTTTTCTTTTTTAAAGGCAAACAGGTCTTAATACTCTAAGACTATGAAATTAGTAACACCGGATATCGGACTGTTGTTCTGGATGCTCGTATCATTCACTATTGTACTTTTTCTTTTGAAAAAGTATGCCTGGAAACCCATCCTGAAAATGCTGAATGACAGGGAAAAATTTATTGCGGATGCCCTTGATTCAGCTGAAAGAGCAAAAAAAGAAATGAAAGCCCTACAATCAAATAATGAGCGCATTTTAGTGGAAGCAAGAGCCGAGCGCGATTTGTTATTAAAAGATGCCCGGGAAATCAGAGAAAAAATGATTTCTGAAGCTAAAGGTCTAGCAAATAAAGAAGGCGAGCGTTTGTTGAAATCTGCCCGTGAAAATATTCAAAACGAAAAATTGGCTGCCATTACTGAATTAAAAAATCAGGTTGCTGTTCTTTCCATTGAAATCGCTGAAAAAATTCTAAAAGCAGAATTATCAAGTGATGAAAAACAAAAATCATTGGTGAAAAATTTATTACAAGACGTTAATCTTAATTAGGAAGCCCCTCCCATCCTCCCCAAAGGGGAGGTGAAGCAACGCACAAGCTGTCATGCTTAATGTAGGAGAAATGGACAAAATGAAATTTATTACAAACACATATTAACACGCCCTGCAATTCCTCCCCTTTGGGGAGGTTAGGAGGGGCTTCTATTTTATGCAAGGAACAAGAGTAGCAGCACGATACGCAAAATCATTCATTGATCTTACCATAGAACTTGGGGTATTTGAGGAAGCATATAGTGATATGAAAACTATTATGACTCTTTGCGAAACAAACCCAGATTTTGTAAATTTTCTTAAAAGTCCGCTCATTAAAACAGAAAAGAAACAAGCTGTTTTAAAGGAGATTTTCAACGGAAAATTAAACAAAATAACAGATGCCTATATTCAATTAATCACAAGTAAAAAACGCGAAATTTATTTAGCTGAAATTGCATTTGAATTTGTTAATCAATATAAAGAGAAGAAAAAAATACTTACAGCTGTAATTACCACTGCAAAGGGGATTGATGACGTTATCCGCAAGGAAATAATGGATATTGTGAAAGGAAAAGGAAATAGCGAAGTTGTTTTACAGGAAAAAATAAATGCTGATATTATTGGCGGATTTATTTTGCGTATTGGCGATAAACAGGTGGATGCAAGCATTGCGCGCAAATTAAATAACTTAAAACGCAGTTTTAAAGAGAATCCTTATATTAAAGAAATATAGCCCCTCTAAATCTCCCCGAAGGGGAGACTTACAGCGCACGCCCCCTTTGAAATGGTGGAGCAAGTTATGAAAAATAAATAAAAATTGCTTTTTTAGCTCTCTCCCGGGAGTTTTTAAAGAATAATATAATATTAACTTAAACAGCTCCTCCCCTTCGGGGAGGTCGGGAGGGGCTTCATTTACAAATGGCAGAAGTTAAACCGGCAGAAGTATCTGCAATATTAAGACAGCAATTATCCGGCTTCAAATCGGAGCAGGAATTGGAAGAAGTGGGTACCGTATTGCAGGTAGGTGACGGTATTGCTCGTATTTACGGACTTTCTAAAGTTCAATCAGGAGAGTTGATTGAGTTTGCTAGCGGATTACAAGGAATTGTATTAAATCTTGAAGAAGATAACGTAGGTGCTGTTACCTTAGGTTCGTCCAATGAAATTAAAGAGGGCGATATTGTAAAACGTACCGGTAAAATTGCTTCAATAAAGGTGGGTGAAGGTATGTTAGGTCGGGTAGTTGATACGATGGGATTTGCAATTGATGGTAAAGGTCCGATTACCGGAACTTTATATGAAATGCCGCTGGAACGTAAGGCCCCGGGTGTAATTTATCGTCAGCCGGTTAGTGAGCCGTTACAAACAGGTTTGAAGGCAATTGATGCAATGATTCCTATTGGTCGTGGCCAACGAGAGTTAATCATTGGCGATCGTCAGACAGGTAAAACCGCTGTTGCTATTGATACTATCATTAATCAAAAAGAATTTTATGAAGCAGGGCAACCTGTATTTTGTATCTATGTGGCAATCGGACAAAAAGGGTCCACCGTTGCAAATATTCAACGTGTATTAGAAGAAAACGGTGCAATGGCTTATTCGGTAATTGTTGCGGCAACAGCATCCGATCCTGCACCAATGCAGTTTTATGCACCATTTGCAGGTGCTGCAATTGGTGAATTTTTCCGCGACAGTGGCAGACCGGCATTAATTATTTATGATGATTTATCAAAACAAGCCGTTGCTTATCGCGAAGTATCTTTACTATTGCGCAGACCTCCCGGTCGTGAGGCATATCCTGGTGACGTATTTTATTTGCACAGTCGTTTGTTAGAGCGTGCTGCTAAAATAAATGCGAATGATGAAATTGCAAAAGACATGAACGACCTTCCTGAATCAATCAGAGGAATTGTAAAAGGAGGAGGTTCATTAACAGCTTTACCAATTATTGAAACTCAGGCAGGTGACGTTTCTGCATATATTCCAACCAACGTAATCTCAATTACAGATGGTCAGATATTTTTGGAGTTGAATTTATTTAACGCCGGTGTTCGCCCTGCAATCAACGTAGGTATTTCGGTATCGCGTGTTGGAGGTAATGCCCAGATCAAATCAATGAAAAAAGTTGCCGGTACATTAAAGCTTGATCAAGCCCAGTATCGTGAATTGGAAGCGTTTTCTAAATTTGGTTCCGACCTGGATGCTGCAACAAAAGCAGTGCTTGATAAAGGAGCCCGTAACGTTGAAATTTTGAAACAGGCACAGTTTTCTCCTTTACGGGTTGAACAACAGGTTGCAATTATCTATTGCGGTGCCAAAGGGTTATTGCGTGATGTTCCTGTAAATAAAGTGAAAGAATTTGAAACGGATTTTCTTACATTATTGGAATCAAAATATAAAGAGGTGTTGAATCAGTTAAAAGCCGGTAAATATTCAGATGAATTAACTGACGTGCTTGATACTTGTGCAAAAGAGTTATCAAGTAAGTATAAAAAATAATTAAATGATTTGAAAATGTGCTGATGTGCTGATGAAAAACTGAATCAGCACATCTTCACATCTGCAAATTAGCACATCCGCTCATGGCAAATTTAAAAGAGGTTCGTAACCGCATTACTTCTGTAAGTTCTACACAGCAAATTACCAGTGCTATGAAAATGGTTAGTGCTGCGAAACTGCGTAGAGCGCAAGATGCAATTGTGCAAATGCGGCCTTATGCAGGGAAATTAAAAGAGATTTTAGAAAATTTAAGTGCAAGTGACAGTTCTGAAGGCATTTATGCGAAACAACGCGAAGTTAAAAATGTGTTGTTAGTTGTAATTACTTCAAATCGTGGCTTGTGTGGCGGATTTAATGCAAATGTGATAAAAGCTGCAAGCCGCATGGCTCGTGAGCAATATAGCGGTTGTAATGTTAGTGTTTTAGCTATTGGGAAAAAAGCAACAGACTTTTTTAAGAAAACAGAATACGGAATTGTTGGTTCTGATATGCCTCGCGGATTAAATGATTTGTTTGATGATTTAACATTTGCAAATGTATCACCTGTTGCAGAAAAAATAATGAAATTATTTGTTGATTTGCAATTTGACAAAATAGAATTGGTTTACAATCAATTTAAAAATGCAGCAGTACAAATTACAACAGTAGAACAATTTTTACCCATAGCCAGTGTGGAATCGAATCCTACCCCTTCCGGGAAGTCGGGAGGATCTCCCGATTATATTTTTGAACCCGATAAAGAATTCATCGTTGCCGATTTGATTCCGCGGTCGTTAAAAACACAATTATTTAAAGCTTTATTAGATTCACATGCAGCCGAACATGGCGCACGTATGACATCAATGCACAAAGCTACAGATAATGCGGGTGCGTTGATAAAAGAACTCAAGTTGATGTACAACAAAGCTCGTCAGGCTGCAATTACGAACGAAATTTTAGAAATTGTCGGTGGTGCAGAAGCATTAGCCGGGTAACAGGAGTTTTCGTAGATTTTCCCTCCCAGACTTTTCTACATTCTCTTCCTGATTATGGAAATAACTATTATTTTACTACTTTCGCGCTTCGGAAATTGAAGAAATAGGGGTAAGAAAAATTATGAATTTTTATATTAAATACAAAATTTTGTTCTTGAAAAACATTAATACTTAATATTTTAAATTATGAAGG
>JAVHPR010000239.1:0-2847 GCA_036170695.1 Bacteroidia bacterium | reverse complement strand
AGCTAAGCTCCCAAATTTCCTTTTATTGCTAAACGGGTTGCAAATATATATATATATTTTATAATCCGTGCCGAATTATAAAAATAAATTTAATCAAACCACTTCAGCTACCGTAAATGTACTGCCGCCAACAATTACCAAATCTTCAATTTTGGCATTTCTTCTTGCAGAAGCCAGCCCATTTGCCACCGAACCGCATATTTCACCCTCTAATCCCGCAATTTTTGCCTGATTTGATAAGTCTTCAGCATTAAGTGCCCTAGGAATGTTGGCCTGGCAAAAGTAATAATGCGCATTTTTAGGAAGCAAAGAAAGAATTGTGGAAATATCCTTGTCGTTCACCATACCCAATACAAAATGCAGGTGATGATGCGGTGTTTGACTGATTTGACAAACTACTTCTTTTATTCCCGCTTCATTATGTCCTGTATCGGCAATTACTAATGGCTGTGGAGACAATACCTGCCAACGTCCTAATAATCCGGTTTGAGTAACAATATTTTTTATTCCTTCACGGATATTTTTTTCGGAAATTGTAAAGCCTTTACTATTTAATAGTTCCGCAGCACATAAAACAGTAGGAATATTTTTTTGCTGATAGTAACCCAACAATTCGGTTTCTAAATTCAGATAAGTAGTAACTTCCTCCTTAACTCCTGCAGGAAAAGAAGCAGTATGGGATTGCGTTGGCTTTATAATATCCATTGAAAGTAACAACTTACCCTTATTAACGTGATGAATATTTATAGCTTTATAAATTTCATCGGCAAAAATCAGCGTCGAATTATATTGTTTTGCTTTTTCAAGAAAAATATTTTTTACTTCAACTTGAGTTTCTCCAATAATTACAGGTATTTCAGGTTTTATTATTCCGGCTTTTTCTACAGCAATTTTCCCGAGTGTATTCCCCAGTAAAGCGGTATGGTCGAAACTAATATTAGTAATAATCGATAATTCAGGCATTATTATATTGGTAGAGTCTAGCCTTCCACCTAATCCAACTTCTATTACCGCAATATCAATTTGTTGAGATACAAAATAGTTAAATGCAAGGCCTACTGTCATTTCAAAGAATGATGGTTGTATCTGTTCAAAATCATTTTTATACGACTCAACAAAATCCACAACGTATTGTTGATCTATCATTTCGCCATTTATTTTTATACGCTCTCTGAAATCTTTTAAATGTGGTGAGGTATATAATCCCACTTTATAGCCGGCGCTTTGAAGAATTGATGCCAGAAGATGAGAGGTAGAGCCTTTGCCGTTTGTTCCTGCAATATGTATTGATTTAATCTTTTTTTCCGGGTTGCCAAGTAATTTGCAAAGAGCAATGGTGTTATCCATGTTATTTTTATAAGCGGCACTGCCAATGCGCTGAAACATGGGTAAATGATTGTAAAAATAATCGAGTGTTTGCTGGTAGTTCATTAATTTCCAATTCCCAATTGAAAAAAAAGGTGAATGGATAGTGCACAAAAGTAAAAGAAATTTTATTTGGAAACGGAATTATTAATCCCCCTAACCCGCTTTTCAAGGGGGAATTAAAAAATAGTATGAAATTTATTCCAGGAGGAATACAAACGTATAGGTTCCTCTTTGTTCTTTAATATTTTCAGAACTTGAATTAAATTTTGCCGAAAGAGCAGCCTGACGGGCCTTTGCGTATAAGTTAGAATTTGTAGTGGTAGATCCGCGCTGCCCAGGCGTTGCTTTAATGACCTTCCCGTTTTCATCCACAATAATTTCAACTACCACAATTCCTTCTTCTTGAGACCCAGACATCCGTTCAGGCTTTTTTAATAACATGCGCCCTTTTAAATCATAGCCACCCTTGCCATTATAACCGGGATCTTTGTTGCCATGTCCTGTGTCATTTCCATCACCAACTCCCTGCTTATCGCCAGCTCCGGAACCGCCGGTGTTGCCATCACCCTCCCCTTTTCCTTCATGTTTCTTTTTACTTTTTAATACAGCCAAGGCACTTAACAATTCTGAACTTGGTTTCGGCTCTTCGACTTTTGGTATTTCATTTTTAGTAATTTTTTCTTTTTTCGGATGTTTTTTTACGCTTACCACAGTTTCCGTTTCATCAGTAACTATAGCGGATTCTGTTTCGTTCACAACAGGAGCTTTCGTAACCTTTTCGGTGGTTGAAATTTCATTATCATGTTGTCCTGAACCGCCCGCATTGGCATTACCAAGACCTTCCATACCCAAATCCAATGTGATTTCCGGAATTGGTTTAATTTCAAAAGGAGGTATCGGAGTAACGAACACCATAAAAAGAAAGAGCAAAAATAATAAAGCATGAAAGCCTATCGTAAATGCCAGCGCTAAATATTTATTTTTATTTTCTGCAGTAGAATTCATTGACACATTGGTAATTTGGTATTTGTAAATTGGTACATTTTCAAATTAACACATTGTTAGATTATTTATTAGTAGCCTTGGTAGCTAATACCATTTTCACTCCCAAACCATAACCAATTTGCATTACATCAGCTAAATCCTGGATCGACAGGGTATTATCCAACTTTAATATTACGGTTGGTGATTGTGTTCTGGCTAATTCTATTTTCAAAGCATTTTCCAAATCAGAAAATGCAATAGGCGTTTTATTCACATAATATTGGTGGTCGGCTCCAACTGTAACCGTGACCTGTTGTTTTTGTACCTGCTCCGCCGATTTTGAATTAGGCAGTGTAAGCTTTATTACACTAGGGTTTGCTAAAGTAGAAATGATAAGAAAAAACAACAGCAAAAAAAACATGATGTCGTTCATTGACTCTGTGCTTACTTCAGCACCTTCTTTATGTCTGCGTTTTAATTTCATTTTTTTATTTA
>JAVHPR010000238.1:0-2855 GCA_036170695.1 Bacteroidia bacterium | reverse complement strand
GCTCTTATTTGATAAAAATATATCCCGCTTGAGAGTTTTGCGGCGGAAAATTCTGCTGTGTAATTGATTTAGTTTTTATCACTTAACCGAAACTACTCCTCCTTCTCTATAAACTGATACACCTCCATTACAAGTTCCTATCCATTTATTCCCTGATCTGTCTATCGTTATTGATTGAACAGAATTATCAGGCAAACCAGAATTGTAAGTATTAAAAACCGTCCAGTTTTTACCGTCAAATTTAGCAAGTCCGTCATAAACAGTCCCAACCCATTTATTTCCGTTACTGTCTATTGCTATTGCTTGTACCCAATTCTCGGGCATACCCGAATTTGATGCATTGTAAACTGTCCAGTTTTTGCCGTCAAATTTGACAAGCCCACTATTCATTGTACCTATCCACTTATTTCCTAAACTGTCTATTGCTATTGAGGTGATAACGTAATCAGGCAAGCCAGAATTTTCGTCTGTATAGACTGTCCAATTTGTATCATCAAATTTGGCAAGCCCATGTCCGGTTCCAATCCATTTATTGCCTAAGAGGTCTACTGCTATTGAATTGACAAAGTCAAATGGTAGACCAGAATTTAACATATTATAACATATCCAGTTTTTGCCATCAAATTTGAAAAAGCCACGACCAGCTGTACCTATCCATTTATTCCCTATACTATCAATGGCTATTGACTTAATTGTTCTATCAGATAGAATCGAATTTGAACTGTTATAAATCTTCCATTGTGTATCGTCAAATTTCGCAAGTCCTTCAATAGTCCCAATCCACTTATTTCCAAAACCGTCAATTGTTATTTTAATGACCGCATTTGATGGCAAGTCCGAATTATTTCTCGTATATCCTAACCAGTTTTTACCATCAAACTTGGCAAGTCCGCCAAAAGATGTTCCGAACCATTTATTTCCTGAGGCATCTATGGTTATTGAATTGATATTGTTATCTGGTAAACTTGAATTCGAATGATTATAAATCTTCAATTTTGTACCTTCCAATCTCACTAGTCCTCCTATAGTCCCAATCCATTTAATGCCTAAACCGTCTATTACTATTGAACTCACATAATTGACAGAAAAGCTTTTATGTGTACCGAAATAATTGACAGGTAAGCCCCAATTTGAACTACTATAAATCTTCCAGTTTTTGCCATCAAATTTCGCAAGACCACCTTCATATGTTCCAATCCACTTATTCCCTGAACCATCTATCGCTATTGATTGAACCCAGTCATTAGGTAAACCTGAATTTGAACTATTATAAACTTTCCAGTTTTTGCCGTTAAATTTTGCGAGTCCATCACCGGAAGTCCCAATCCATTTATTTCCATTAGCATCTAACGCTATTGATAGCACAATGTTGTTCATTGACTGAAAACCCGAATTTGATCTATTGTAAACTGTCCAGTTTTTGCCGTCAAATTTAACAAGCCCAGCATCAGTCCCTATCCACTTATTCCTTTCGCTATCTATCGCTATTGAATTAATGTAGCGAGTAGGCATGCTCGAATTGGAAGTATTATAAGCCGTCCAGGTTTTACCATCATACTCGACAAGCCCATCACTCGTTACAAGCCATAAACTTCCTAAAGCGTCTATTGCTATTTGAGTTACATCATTTGATGGCAAGTCGGAATTTGAAGTATTATAAACCTTACAGTTTTTACCGTCAAACTCCACAAGCCCATCACCTGTCCCGATCCATTTATTCCCTGAACCGGCTATTGCTATCGCTAATACCTTATTATCAGGCAAGCCCGAATTACTTCGGTTAAAAAAAGTTTTCTCATCTGTTTTTTTATTCAGTTTAACCAAACCTCCTTCTGTTCCTATCCAGACATCATTTCCTTCAATAGCCAAACATAAAACCGCTTGGCCATTCGTATAATTTATCCACTCAGGGTTTTGTGCATAAATTGATTGCTGAGAAATTACAAAGAAATTCAAAGCGAGATATATTAAAGATATTATTTTCATTATAGTTATTCCAACCGATTTTTTAATTAGTTGCTAGTTATAGTTTTTTTGCGTCATAGAATTTATACTTTTTATCCAGGCGATCCCATCTAAAATATTTCAAAGATATAGTTGTCATTAATTTTATTTTGTTCAACAGTTCTTTAAAACCATCCTTCTTTGAGAAATCAAGTTTAACCAAATGATAATAGAAGTTTGCCCAGGATATTAAACCTCCATCCCAAGGCAGATTTTCTTCATCAGTAACAAATATAAACTCAGGTGGTTTTATTTTCCCCTTCGTCTGTTTATAATATTTTAGAAAATCCTTTGATAAAGTTTGTTTCCCGGAACCACAAGCTGATATTATTAGAATAAAATCACTTTTATATGTAAAGGCTTCTTTACTTATTTGTTTTAGCATAACAAATAAATCAGACCATTTTATAATATCAGGTCCCAAAGCTAATCCGACGTTATTTCCGTGAGAAGAAATATGTATACATACGTTGATTTTATCTCGTTTTAAAATGTTGTTGGCTTCATATACCCCTGAGATGTATTTAAAATATTCTGATAAACCATCTTTTGATAATATTCTATGATGGGCAACATCATAACCAAATAATTTACAGATTTTATTTAATGATGAAATTTCCGACCTTCTTTCTAAAAGATCAATCGGGTTAGGAGATTCAATTAAAAACAGCTTTAAAGAATTCATTTATTCTCTTATTTGAAAAATTGTCTAACAATGTTTTGCTAAAAGCAGGCAATAACAACATGGCTAATGATTATTCAAAAGCTAAATGAGAAAACGCTTTCCTACTTGAGCTACTAGTTAGGTTTTATTTTACTTTTAAATCTAATTTAGCTTCATCTCTTATTTT
>JAVHPR010000237.1:0-2857 GCA_036170695.1 Bacteroidia bacterium | reverse complement strand
ATAAGGAGCTAAGATACTATTTTTTTACATGTCTAAAGCAGATAAGCAATTTCTTAAATTTAAACCTCAGCACTTTCAGTGCAGTGGTTTAGTTATACAGATTTTTTCCAGTCCAGTTTTTTCCCAAAACCAAGGGTATTGTCAGTCATTTTTATGGATTCCAGCTCTATCACCCACAGGTCTCCCGGAATAACTAAGGAGAAAGGATATTTAATGTAATATTTTTTTTTCGTTTGTTCGAGCACATCATCCTTAGGCACAATAAATTTCCCAGTAAACTGAATTCCTTTTATAGTTCCTGTTTTATCCAAATCCGGAATAATAGTGCCGGCGACTTTATCGTTCATCAATGCGTTGCTGATGTGTTTTGATTTTTCGTCCGATTTAAATACAAGAAGATTAACTTCCGGTACGAAAGCGTAGAAACAGCTTGCGCATTGAGGTATGTTATCAACGCAAGTACAAAAGGTTAAATTTTTCTGCCCATCAATAAAAGATTCAATTTTTTTATCCATTGTTGTTATTATTTAATGTCGTTATCAAAGAACCCGCTGCACATATTTCGACAAGCTCGATATGACCGCGCACAGTCAGTCAGATCCTGTCGAAGACTTTGGGCTGGCAATTATGGCAAAAGAGTCTTGATTAAACAACATTTTTAATTTACAATTGTATTATTTGTATAACTTTTGTCGGGCAATTTTTGGCGGCCTGCATATTTTCGAAACGTTCGTCGTCACCAACAATTACATAATTAATCTGTTTGTTTTTCATTGCTCCAATCAAAACACTTTTCCCGTCTTTGCGCGATATCCTCCACCTGGCGGGGGCGGATTCCACACAGGCATTGCAGCCGATACATTTATCACGCAGTTGAATAATTCGTATCATTCGGCATCTAAAACTTTATACAATTTGTCGGATGGACGAATTTTTTTACTTAAAGGGAAGGAAAAAACATCTCCTTTGTTCACGGAATCAACAGAGGCATTTTCAATACGCAATTCAGTTACTTTGTCCTCTATTACACCCGTTGTCGGCCCCACAATTAATATGTTATTACCAACGGAAAGTTGGTTAGATTCAAGTTTAAATTCTGCAACATTTTGTTTGCTGAAATATTTAATTCCCTTACCAATATATATTTTTCTTTTTGTAGCCTTAGAACCATATTCATCTGACCATTCACCTGTTTTTTTTCCTAAATAATAGCCATCCCAGAAGTCCCTGTTAAAAACTGTTTTCAATTCTTTTTTCCATTCTTCAATCTTATCTTTAGAATATGTTTTTTCGTAATATGAGTCTATCGCCTCACGATAGCATTTGGTGGTAGTATACACATAGTCGGCAGCACGGCCTCTTCCCTCGATTTTCAGAAGATTAACACCTGATTCAATAACTTTGTCAATAAAATCAATGGTGCATAAATCTTTTGATGACATGATGTATTCATTATCAATCTCAAATTCTATTCCTTCTTCTTTGTCTTTAACAATATAATTTCGGCGACAATTCTGAATACAAGCGCCTCTGTTTGCGGAGGCATTATGTGAATGCAGGCTCAGGTAACATTTACCAGAAATGGCCATGCACAGCGCCCCATGCGCAAACACTTCTATCTTAATTAATTCCCCTGATGGACCTTTAATATTTTGTCGTTTTATCTGTTTTACAATATCTGAAACTTGTCGCAGGCTCAACTCTCTGGCAAGTACGATGGTGTCGGCAAAAACCGAGAAAAACAATACACTTTCGATATTACTTACATTAGATTGAGTAGATATGTGCACCGGCATTCCAACACTTCTGGCATAGCCTAATACAGCCTGATCGCTTGCAATGATGGCGTCAACCTTGTTTTCTTTTGCAGCCTTAATGATAGTTTTCATTAAAGAAACATCATGATCATAGATAACAGTATTTAATGTCAGGTATGTTTTTATTTTTTTAGCGGAACATATTTCAACGATTTTGTTGAGGTCATCTATTGAAAAATTGTTGCCCGAACGGGCTCGCATATTTAATTGATCGATGCCAAAATAAACAGCATCAGCACCACCTTGAATGGCTGCTTGTAATGATTCGAAAGATCCTGCGGGGGACAATAATTTGACACGATACATATTTTTTATTTGAGTACGAATTTGGTAGATTTTAATAAGGATGAATATGATTTATATCACTCTTTATATTAAAGAAACCTCGTCATATATAATAGCTTGAGGAATGGTAGCAAAAGTAAAAATGAATCTTTTTTTAATGAATCTTTCTAAAGGCCCTAAACTTTCTTATTTAAGCACGATTCTATTGTGCTCAAAAGATTGGTATCGTCAAAAGGTTTTGTGATATATGCGTCAGCTCCAATACTTTTTTTGGCGCTGATATTTTCTTCTTTAGCGGAAAGAAATATAAAAGGAATACTGGAAGTTGAAGATTTTTTTTTGAGTAAATTTAAAACTTCATAACCGTCTAATTCGGGCATCATGATATCACAAATAATAAGATCTGGCATTTCTTTTTGTGCCAGTTTTACGCCCTCAGTCCCATTGCAAGCTATAACAACATCATATCCGGCAAGTTCCAGAATTTCTGTTGTGTTTTCTCGTACATGAAGATTTTCTTCAATCAATAAAATCATTTGCAATAATTATGTAAAAAAATTAATTGGATTCTTTTCTTCCGGGTAATTATTATTAGGATGCCGATGATTCTATGTCCAGTTTAATTTTCCCCCAAAGATTAGGTACTAAATTAGTAAAATTTCAATTTCTATTGTATGATAAGCATCATGCTTTAGGTTTTCAAGGGTTTTTCAGTAAATGATTCGCTAAGCCATAAAGTTTTTTAATCTAAAATA
>JAVHPR010000236.1:0-14223 GCA_036170695.1 Bacteroidia bacterium | reverse complement strand
AGCTAAGATACTATTTTTTTACATGTCTAAAGCAGATAAGCAATTTGTTTAATTGCCTACTCTTTGTTTAAGCCATTTCCATCTGCAATTTGCTTAAACTACGATAAAGACCGTTCTCCTCAAGCATCAACTCTTCGTGCGTTCCTGATTCCCGGACCCCCCCTTTATCAATTACGATTATTTTATCCGCTTTCCGGATGGTAGATAAACGATGGGCAATTACAAATGAAGTGCGTCCCACCATCAGTTTATCCAATGCTTCCTGTACTACCCGTTCCGATTCTGAATCAAGGGAGCTGGTTGCTTCATCCAATATTAAAATGCTTGGATCCTTCAAAACTGCCCGTGCAATTGCAATACGTTGGCGCTGCCCACCAGAAAGCTGAATGCCGCGTTCACCTACTACGGTTTCAAATTTTTCGGGAAACCGGTCAATAAACTCCAAAGCGTTTGCTTTATGCGCTGCTTCTGTAATTTCAGCAATTGTTGCAGTTGGTTTACCATAAGCAATGTTTTCTTTTATTGAACCTCCAAACAATAATACATCCTGTGGCACCAATGCCATATTGTTTCTTAGGTCGGTTAGCGAATAGCTTTTTGCATCTTTTTCATCAATCAGTAACCGTCCATTTTCAGGATCGTAAAAGCGCAATATTAAACCTATTAGTGTGGATTTCCCGGATCCGCTTGGTCCGACAATGGCTACAGTCTCCCCTTTATTAGCCGTGAGCGTTATGTTTTTGAGAACCTGTATTTCCTTACGGGATGGGTAAGTAAAAGCAACATTTTCGAACCGTACATTTCCTTCAATACGTTTTACATTTGTGTGAACAGCATTGATATCAAGATCCTCGGGATGTTCATCCAGGATTTCAAAAACACGTTCGGTGGCACCAATCGCTTTTTGAATTTGAGCGTACAGTTCTGCAATTCCTCCAAAAGAAGCGCCAACGTACATAGAATAAAGGATAAATTTTATTAAATCCCCAATAAATAACTGCCCTTTTGAAGCAAGGTTAACACCATACCATATCACAGCTACAATGGATCCAAACAAACAGAAGATAATAAATGAGGCAAAAGCACCCCGGTATTTCCCCCCTTGAATAGCTGTTACAACAATTGATTCGGTACTTTTTTTGTATCGTAAATTTTCAAAATATTCGTTTGCGAAAGCCTTTACATTGGTGATTCCCTGCAATGTTTCCTGTACGATAGTATTGGACTCAGCAATTTTATCCTGAACTTCCCTTGAAATTTTTCGGATAAATCGTCCGAATACAACAGCTGCAATAGCAACAACAGGAACAATTGCCAACATCAACAGGGTTAATTTAGGGGAGATAAACAGTAATAAAATGATGCCTCCTACTATCAATATAAATTGTCTTAAAAATTCTGCGATGGTAGTGGTTAAGGTATCGGATAATTGCGTTACATCGGCAGAAAGGCGGCTATTGAGATCTCCCACCCTTTGAATTGCGTAAAACGACATGGGTAATCGTATCATTTGTGCATATAATGCCTGACGGATAGCAGCCAACGTATTTTCGGTAAAATTGACGAAGAGGTAAACTCTGAAATACGAAAAAACCGATTGAAAGGTAAGCACTAAAATGAGGTAGGTGCCTATGTTGTTGATTTTCGCGAAGTCTTTTAATTCCAAACTTTTAATTAAATCGCCAAGCATCCAAGGGAAAAGAAGAGCTGTAGCCCCGGTAAACATTAAAAAAACAAGCCCCAGGTATAATTTCCATTTATGTGAGCCAACGAACTTAAATAAACGAAGTGATTTTTTTAATGAAGTTGCATTTATTTTTGCTTTTGGTAAATTGTCGGTTTCTTTTACTTTGCGTGCCATTTATTAGAATTTGAATAACAAAGGTAAGAGAATTAAAGAATGAATTCATCTGGAAGAACCGGGACCTCTCTTATTTAGGATGAGGGTTTCCCGCGCAAATGCAAAATTGCAATAAGTTGTGATTAATAAACTTTATAAAACCCCTATAAACAATACTATTTTACAGCACAACCAAAATGTTTTCTCGATTTCCTCTAAATACTTTGGAAATGGGTATGCAGAAACATATAAAATACAGCAAATCAATGTCAGGGAAGTGAAAAAAAATGAAATTCATTGATTATGTAATTCGTAAATTTGTCAAAAAAACATGAAATAAGATTTGCGATAAACACATTCTTTGCATTACACAATATAATTCATTTAATAATGAACAGCTTTACCAATCTTTCCCAATACATTAATCGTCTGGATTTAATCAAAGAAACAGCCAATCAACTCATTAAAGATTTTGACATGTTTGGCATGGAAATAAAATTTTCGGGCAATGCATATAATGCTTATGATGAGCTATTCGAGCAAATTGAACCGCATATCAATAAGTTTATAAATTCAAATCAGCAGAAATTTTTGAGTATCCTTTACAGGATTGATTTAAGTGACGATCAAATAAAAAAAGCGGTGGCTGAAAATTCTTCTGAACCATTCTCAGCTATTGTAAGCGATTTAATCATAAAACGGGAATTGCAGAAAGTGGTTATTCGGAATCATTATAAAAATTCGAATAAGTGATATTGTTTCAATAAAAAAAGTTTCTCTTTCCTTCTTTTTTAAAGCTAAATTTGAAGACTTAAATGAGTGTAAAGAACATTATGGATAAATTTTCAAATTTGGGCAATGCAGATATTTCTTCAGTGGAGGATTTATTTCAATTGTATTTAAAAGATAAAAAGCTGGTTGATGGTAGTTGGCAAAAGTTTTTCGAAGGTTTCGAGTTTGCCCGCGAAAATTACCAGGAGCAAAAGGAAATTCCTCAGCAAGTTATAAAAGAGTTTAATGTAATAAATCTCATTAATGGCTACCGCTCTCGCGGACATTTGTTTACACTGACTAATCCTGTTCGGGAACGAAGGAAATATTCTCCTACGTTGGATATTGAAAACTTCGGTTTAAACCAATCGGATTTAAATACTGTTTTTCAGGCCGGAACACAAATTGGCATCGGATCGGCAAAATTGAAAGATATTATTTCCCATTTACAACAAACCTATTGTCAGTCAATTGGTGCAGAATATATGTATATCCGCACTCCTAATGTGAACGATTGGTTACAGAAAAAGATGGAAGGATGTAAAAACACACCTGCTTTTGCGAATTATGAAAGAGTAATGATTCTGCATAAACTAAAGGAAGCGGTGGGATTTGAGAACTTTTTGCACACTAAATTCGTAGGTCAGAAACGTTTTTCTTTAGAAGGCGCGGAAGCTATAATCCCTGCTTTAGATGCTATTTGCGAAAAGGGTGCTGATAGGGGTATTCATGATTTTGTAATCGGTATGGCACATCGGGGGCGATTGAATATTCTGACCAATGTGTTGGATAAAAAACAGGAAGATGTTTTCTCTGAGTTTGAAGGGTATTTATCTGATGACACCTTATTTGAAGGCGATGTTAAATATCATGCGGGATATTCTTGTGATAAGATAAACAATAATGGCATTTCTTATCATATCAGCCTGACTCCGAATCCTTCGCATTTAGAAGCGGTAAACCCTGTTGTTGAAGGAATTTCACGTGCCAAAATCGACAACCTGCATAAAGGGGATACAACTAAAGTCTGTCCGATATTAATTCATGGAGATGCCGCATTGGCAGGTCAGGGAATCGGATACGAAGTAATACAAATGAGTAAGTTGGACGGCTTCAAAACCGGGGGAACCATCCATGTGGTGATTAATAACCAGGTTGGCTTCACCACTAATTACCTGGATGGTCGTTCCAGCACCTATTGCACTGATGTTGCTAAAGTGGTGCTGGCACCTGTTTTTCATGTGAATGGTGATAATGTGGAAGCGTTGGTTTATACAGTTCAATTGGCTTTGGAGTTTCGCCAAAAATTTCAACGTGATGTTTTTATTGATATTTTGTGTTACCGTAAATATGGTCATAACGAAGGCGATGAGCCGCGTTTCACTCAGCCATTATTGTACAAAACAATTGCGGCACATCCAAACCCAAAAGAAATTTATGTTCAACAATTGATTTCGCAGGGGATTATTGATGCTGATTTCGCAAAAGAAATGGATAAGAAGTTTAAAGAACTTCTGGAAGAAAAATTAAATTCAGCGAAAAAAACAGAAAAGACACAAAGCATATCTTCACTGAAAAGTGACTGGGCCGGGTTTAAGATAGCAGATGCAAATGCTTTTGACAAATCTCCGAATACTTCGGTTAGCAAAAATATATTTTTAGCTATTGCAAAAAAAACGGTGTCCTTACCGGAAGATAAAAAGTTCTTCACTAAAACTAAAAAGCTATTTGAAGGGCGTGCCGCCATGATTACCAATGATAATTATGATTGGGCGATGGGGGAGCTGATGGCATATGCAACATTGATGAACGAAGGGTTTAATGTGCGCTTTAGTGGCCAGGATGTGGAGCGTGGTACCTTCTCGCACCGCCATGCTGTTATTACACTTGAAGATTCGGAAGAACAATATACACCACTCAATAATTTTGGTGCAAAAGGAAAATTAGATATATACAATTCTTTGCTTTCCGAATATGCTGTATTGGGTTTTGAATTTGGTTACGCAATGGCAGTGCCCAATGCATTAACAATATGGGAAGCTCAGTTTGGCGATTTTTTTAATGGAGCACAAATTATCATTGATCAATTTATTACTTCAGCCGAATACAAATGGAGAAGGATGAATGGCTTGGTAATGCTGTTGCCGCACGGTTATGAAGGAATGGGGCCAGAACATTCAAGTGCGCGAATGGAACGCTTTTTACAACAGTGTGCTGAAAATAACATGCAAATTGTTAATTGTACAACACCTGCTAACCAGTTTCATGTGTTACGCAGACAAATAAAACGTGATTTCCGCAAGCCTTTAGTTTGTTTTACGCCTAAAAAACTATTGCGATACCCAACATGTGTGTCCTCCCTGAACGATTTTACAACGGGTGCTTTTCAAGAGGTTATAGATGATGCTTCAGCAAATGTTAAATCGGTTAAAAAAATTGCCTTTTGCACGGGCAAAATTTATTATGATTTAATAGAAGCCAAACAAAAAGGTAAGAATGAAGAGATTGCGATTGTTCGCATAGAACAATTATATCCATTGCCAATAATTCAGTTAAAAGAAATAATAGCAAAATATAAAAACGATGTGGAATATTTGTGGGTACAGGAAGAACCAATGAATATGGGAGCCTGGACATTTATGCTCAGTTCTTTCCGGGAAGTGAATTTGAAATATATTGGTAGAAACGCAGGAGCAAGTCCTGCAACGGGCTATGGTATATTACACTTACAACAGCAACAAAGTATTATAGACAGGGTGTTTGAAAACAATGAATAGATTTGAGATTTGAGTATTGAGATAGGAGATGCTAAATAAAGTAATTCTCATTTCTCATGTCTATAATCTCATATCTGAAATTAAAAAAGATATGGCAACAATACAAATGAAAGTACCAAGTCCGGGTGAATCAATTACTGAAGTGGTGATTGCACATTGGTTAAAAATGGATGGAGAATATGTACAAAAAGATGAGGTGCTTGCAGAAATTGATTCTGATAAAGCAACCTTAACAATTAATGCAGAAGAGTCTGGCGCTATTAAATTATTAGTTGCCGAAGGAGATACTGTGAAAGTAGGACAGGTAATATGTTCAATTGATACTTCGGTAAAAAAAGTTGAAAGTTCAAAAGTAAAGGAAGAGGCGAAAGCTAGTCCTGTTAAGGAAGCTGGTAGTTTGAAAGTTGAAAGCCCCAAAATCAAGGAAGCAACAGAAACTATCACTAAAATGGAGCCTGTAAAAGGGGAAGTAACATACGCAAATGGAACACCTTCCCCAGCTGCGAAAAAGATGATTGCTGAAAATAAAATTGACACTAATAAAATTATCGCAACAGGGAAAGATGGACGTGTTACCAAGGCCGATATTGTTAACATGATGGCAACAGGCTTTGATTCAAAGTCTGCAACAGCATGGGGAGGAACAAGGGAGACAGAACGTTCTAAAATATCGCCTTTGCGAAAAAAATTAGCGCAGCGTTTGGTGGCTGTTAAAAATGAAACAGCAATGTTAACCACTTTCAATGAAGTGGATATGAGTTCAATTTATGCGTTGCGTGCAAAATATAAGGACAAGTTTAAAGAAGTTTATGGTGCAAACCTTGGTTTTATGAGCTTTTTTACAAAAGCTGTTACCGAAGCCTTACACCTTTTCCCATCTGTAAATGGTATGATTGACGGAGAAGAAATTGTGTTTCACAAGTATGCCGACATTGGTATTGCTGTGAGCGCTCCAAAGGGACTAGTTGTTCCTGTAATTCGTAATGCGGAACAAATGAGTTTAGGGCAAATTGAAAATGCAATTAAAGATTTGGCTTTAAAGGCGCGCGATAATAAAATTACATTGGATGACATGAGCGGAGGAACCTTTACCATCACTAACGGTGGGGTATTTGGTTCCATGATGAGTACTCCTATTATTAATCCTCCACAAAGTGCTATCCTGGGGATGCACAATGTAATTGAGCGCCCGGTGGCCGTTAACGCTCAGGTTGTTATTAGACCGATGATGTATGTTGCTTTGTCCTATGACCACAGGATTATTGACGGACGCGAATCGGTTGGCTTCCTTGTAAAAGTAAAAGAGATGTTGGAAAATCCAACCAAGATGTTGTTTGGAGGCAAGGACCCGAATGAAATTGTTTTAGGATTGTAATCTATAATAAATTTTCAGGCCTCTTTGATTAGAAGTATTATTCTTAGTATCATGTCAACCGGATATTGTCGTATGTGTTTTATATTTTTGATATTGAAACAATGATAAAATACAAAATTATATTGAGCAAAAAGGAACAAAATCAACTAATTGAAATTGTATCAAAAGGTGTGCATAGCGCACAACTTAACCAGACAGCCTATATTTTACTTAATAGCGATGAAGGTAGATTTGGGGATAAAATAAATGGATGGGAGATTTCAAAATTTCTGAAGGTAAGTATGCGCATGATTGACAGGGTGAAGCAGCGATTTGTGGAAGAAGGTTTTGAAGCCAGTTTAGAGAGGAAACCTAATGAGCATGCAAAAGAAAGAAAGGTGGGTAGGGATTTAGAAGACCGCCTGATTGTCTTAAGCCAAAGCAAGCCTCCAAAAGGTGTTAGGCGCTGGTCTTTAAGAATGTTGGCTGATAAAGCTGTAGAACTAAAATATGCCGACAATATTTCCTACGAAACTATCCGCAAGATTTTAAAGAAAAAAAAGTGATCGGTTTTTCCGGTTTGGGAAAAACAGCATTTGCCTTGAGTGTACAACAAATATCCCTAAAATATATTTATACTACACCTTACGGCATTCATCTTGTTATGAAACCTTCAAACATAAATGCCTCCCCCAGGTCTTCTACAGGCTCAGACTGACTGCGCGCAAGTCATATTGAGCCTGTCGAAATATGTGCGCTGGCTTCTTAAATTCTTAAATTCGGGAAATTTGTCGTACACCTTTTGCCATACTATCCTTTTTAGAACCATTTAATTTTATTAGCTTTGATTGTAACAAACTGAAATTTATTTCAGTTTTTCATGAAACTATTAAACTTAATTTCTATTGTTGAGTTAATTATAAAAAGACGCAATGTCATGTCGAGGTTTGCCGAGACATCTTTTTTAAATGAAAAAGATTCCTCCACTGCGGTCGGAATGACTTTAATATAGCTTATTAAACATAAATAACACAAGCTCCGACTCTAAACTCTTAAATTTAACTTTTAAAAATATTACCCGATGAAACAATTATTCACACTCTTTATTGCTTTTTCGACCCTATGTTTTTCTGTCGAAACTAGTGCTCAAACGCCTACCGTAAAGCAACAAAAAAAAGTGGACAAGTTATTTAAAAAGCGCGGTGAAGTATATTTCAAATTTAACATCAGCTCCAGAGCGGAGATAACCACTCTTACCAAAATAATTTCTATCGATAATGTAAAAAATAATGAGGTGTTTGCTTATGCCAATAAAGACGGCTTTTCAAAGTTTATTGTTCTGAATTATTCCTATACCGTTTTACCTAACCCGAACACTTTACATAAAGTGAAAATGGGCAAAAAAAAAAGTCTGACTAAGGCTCGGACAATCTGGGACACCTATCCAACCTACCCCGATTATGAAGCAATAATGAGCCAATTTGTAGCGGATCACCCTTCAATTTGCAAATTAGTCAGCATAGCAACTTTACCAAGTGGAAGAAAATTATTGTTACTAAAAATAACAGATAATATAAATGTTAAAGAAAATGAACCTCAATTTTTATACACTTCCACCATGCATGGCGATGAAACAGCCGGATACATCGGGATGCTTCATTACATAG
The DNA here is from genome assembly GCA_036170695.1 of Bacteroidia bacterium. Taxonomy (GTDB): domain Bacteria; phylum Bacteroidota; class Bacteroidia; order 2-12-FULL-35-15; family 2-12-FULL-35-15; genus 2-12-FULL-35-15. The sequence goes on along the minus strand of JAVHPR010000236.1, from coordinate 5,814 downwards.
ATTATTTACTAAGCAATTATGGAACAGATACGCGCATAACCAATTTGGTGAATAGTGTGGAAATCTGGATAAATCCATTGGCAAACCCCGATGGGGCGTATGCCGGAGGGAATTCAACCATTAATGGAGCAACACGTTATAATGCCAACAATGTTGATTTAAACCGTAATTACCCTGATCCGCAAGCCGGGCAGCATCCTGATGGATATGGCTGGCAACCCGAAACACAGGCATTCATGGCTTTTGCCGACACGATGAATTTTGTGATGTCGGCTAATTTTCATGGTGGTGCCGAAGTGGCAAACTATCCCTGGGATACATGGGCACAGCTAAATGCTGATGACAACTGGTGGATTCGGGAATCATCAAAATATGCAGATACAGCAATGGCCAATGCTCCTGCCGGATATTTTACCAGTGTTAGTCCTAATGGAATCACCAATGGATATGCCTGGTATCAGGTAACCGGGGGAAGGCAGGATTATATGACCTATTATAAACATTGCCGTGAGTTTACCCTGGAATTGTCTGATATTAAGCTAGTGCCTACCACAGATCTCCTTACTAACTGGGATAATAATTACCGCTCCTTCACTAATTATTTGGAAGAATCCCTGCATGGTATCAGGGGTATTATTAAAGATTCCTGTACAAACCTGGCTATAAGAGCCGATGTGTCAATTATCGGGCACGATTTTGATAATTCTGATGTTTATTCCTATCCACCAATTGGTGATTATCATCGTCCCATTTATCAGGGAACATATAATGTAACATTTTCTGCTCCGGGCTATCAAAGCAGGACCATTAACAATGTGGTGGTTACAGATGGTAACGCCACTATTGTAAATGTATATTTAAAACCGATTATTCCAACGGCTGATTTCTCAGCTTCTTTAGTAAGTGTTTGTAATGGAACACTCAACTTTAATGATTCGACAGGAAGCGCAAATAGCTGGCACTGGTCTTTTGGCGATGGCGGAACTTCGAGCTTGCAAAACCCAACTCATATTTATACTGCAAGTGGTACCTATAGCATCAAACTGAAGGTAAGTAATTGTGCCGGTGCCGATTCAATTATCAAAACTAATTATGTTAACGTTACCGTAATTGACACACCAATTGTTCAATCCGCATCAGCAGTGGGTTGTGGCCCGGAATCTTTAACATTAACGGCTTCCGCAAGCGGAACCATCAACTGGTATAATGCTGCAAGTGGAGGCAATTTAATCAATACAGGAATATCCTATACCACTCCTTTGCTTTCCAATGCCACCACCTATTACGTTGAAAACGATGCAGGAGGAGTGACGCAATACGTTGGGGCATTAAATAACAGCATAGGATCCGGAGGATATTATGCATCCACAGGCTACCATTATTTAATGTTTACAGCATCGGTTGCATTTAAACTGGTTTCTGTATGGGTAGATGCAAATACTGCCGGAAGCAGGACCGTTGAGTTGCGCGACGGTTCCGGAACAGTGTTGCAATCGGCTATCATAAATATTCCTATGGGTCAGAGCAGGATTATATTAAATTTTAATGTTGCTGTTGGCACAGATTTGCAATTGGGTATAGATGGGGGAAATGATTTATTCCGGAATTCTTCAGGAGCTTCCTATCCTTATTCGCTGTCAGGTGTTGTTTCTATTACCGGCAACAGTGCCGGGGATCCGGGCTACTATTATTATTTTTACGATTGGGAGATTTCACAGCCCTGCACCAGTAATCGTGTTGCGGTTTCGGCAAACATTAATCCTGTTTTGCCTGCGCCTGTTATTACTCTATCCGGCGACACACTTTACTCAAGTGCCTCCACCGGAAATCAATGGTATAGTGTTAGTTCAGGCCTTATTACAGGTGCCAACGGAACATATTACCTACCACTTCAAAATGGGAGTTTTTATGTGGTTGTAAACGATGGTAATGTATGCAGCCCGGATACTTCAAATGTTTTATCGCTGAATTATATTGGTATCGTTGAAAACAGTAAGGGTTCCATCCGGATTTTTCCGAATCCAAACAATGGCACTTTTACGGTTGACCTAAGTATTTTTAATAACACAACTGTTGCTCTTGAAATTTATGATCTTTTTGGAAAGCTCCTGTTTTCTGAACTTACGCAAGAGAAATCTGTAAAAATCAACATCATGAATTTTGATAATGCAATTTATTTTATGAAAATATCCGGTGATAATAATACAATCACACAAAAAATTATTATTCGTATGGTAAATTAAACGGTAGCTGTTTTCATGCTATTCGGCAGCTTAGTATTCTTATTCGGTTCAAAAACCAATATAATGGCAGAACATAATGACACAGGAGCAAAAGGAGAAGAATTAGCCGCTGTTTTTTTGAAAAACAAAGGTTATGCTATTCTTGAAAAAAATTGGCGATTTAAAAACCTGGAAGCGGATATTATTGCCACAATTGATAAAACACTTGTAATTGCAGAAGTAAAGACAAGAAAAAGCAGCTATTTTGGCGAACCTGAAACATTTGTCAATAAACAGAAACAAAAGAATCTGATTAAAGCAGCTCACGGATATATTCAGCGCAAACAGCTTGATTTAGAAGTGCGTTTTGATATTATTTCCATTATCCTTAACGGAAATCAAATGGAAATTAATCATATTGAAGATGCGTTTTACCCCATAGTATAAAATTTGAGTTTATATTTTTTACTCAATTCACGTTTTTTCAATTTATATTTGCAAAAAATATTTAAAATGAAAAAAATAAAAGTTGCCATTAATGGTTTTGGTAGAATAGGACGAGTTTCGTTTCGGTTAATGCTCGAAAACGAAAATATTGAAGTTGTTGCAATTAATGATTTAACGGATAGCAAAACCCTTGCACACCTGTTTAAATATGATTCAGTTCACGGCATTATTAATGCCGATGTAAAAGCCGATGAAAAAGCAATTATCGTCAATGGAAAAAAAATAAATGTTTATGCTGAGAAAGATCCCTCTAATCTTCCCTGGAAGGCATTAGATATTGATTTGGTAATTGAATCAACCGGATTTTTTTTAGACAAAGAATCCGCGGGGAAACATATTACTGCCGGAGCTAAAAAAGTAATTATTTCTGCCCCTGCCAATACTGACGATATTAAAACAGTGGTGTTTGGTGTTAATGAGGATTTATTAAATAGCAATGATTTAATTGTTTCAAACGCCTCCTGTACCACTAACTGTGCGGCACCTATGATTAAGGTGCTGGATGAGGGCTTTGGGCTGGTGGAAGGGTTTATCACCACCGTTCATGCCTATACAGGCGATCAGCGTTTACACGATTCCCCACATAAAGATTTAAGGAGAGCGAGGGCGGCTGCACTTTCAATTATTCCTACTTCAACAGGTGCTGCTAAAGCCATCACAAAAATATTTCCGCACTTAAAAGGGAAACTTGGAGGCTGTGGTATGCGTGTTCCTGTTCCTGATGGATCCTTAACAGATATTACCTGTTTACTTAACAAACCAACAACTGTTGCAGAAATTAATGCAGCATTTAAAAAAGCCAGTGAAACTACCTTAAAAGGTATCCTTCAATATTCAGATGATCCTATTGTATCAGTTGATATTATTGGTAACTCACACTCATGTATTTATGATCCGGAGTTTACTTCAGTAGTAGGTAATATGGTTAAAATAATGGGTTGGTATGATAATGAGGGTGGGTATTGCCACCGCATTGTTGACTTGATTAAGAAAATGGGATAAAAAAGATCTGAGATTTGAGATGTGAGTATTGAGATAAAAGCATCTCCTTTCTCATATCTCATTTCTCAATACTAATCTTATTTATAATATTTCAGCTCCAAATCAGTGCCGTCAAATACGGCGTAACTATTGTAATTTACCCATTCACCTAAATTAACATAACGGCTGTTATTGGGTAATTTTATGTCGAGCGGTAAATGGCGATGCCCGAAAAGGAAATAGTCAAACTGTTCTGTTTTTAATTTCTCTTTAGAAAATACAATTAACCATTCGTTTTCTTCTCCATTAAATTTTTCATCCTTAGTGCCATTTGATAAGCGGCTTTTATTCGACCAATAATTAGCCATTGTTAAAGCAAAATTAGGGTGCAAACGCGCAAAAAGCCATTGACAAAAAGGGTTAGCAAATATTTTTTTTATAAACTTATATCCTTTATCACCTGGACCTAATCCGTCGCCGTGTCCTAAATAAAACTTTTTGCCATTAAATATTTTTGAAACAGGTTCACGATATATTTTTATTCCTATTTCTTTGGGCAAATAATCAAACATCCACATGTCGTGATTGCCGGCAAACAAAGTTACAGGAATGCCTGAATCACATATTTCCGCGATTTTCCCAAGTAAACGAACGAAGCCTTTTGGAACAGTATGTTTGTATTCAAACCAGAAATCGAATAAGTCGCCCATCAAATAAATTTCCTGTGCATCATGTTTAATCTCGTCAAGCCATTTAACAATAAGCTTTTCACGGGTTAAACTTTTTTCATAGCTCGGGACACCTAGGTGGAAATCAGACGCAAAATATATTTTTTTGTTGGGGTTCAAATTATTTCCTATAAAACTTAATGAGTTTTTTTGATTTGCTGCAAAGGTAATGATTTGAAGTTTTGACATATAAAAAAAACTCCTGTAACAGTTGTGAGAGGTTTTGTTATTTGATATATTTGTTTTTAGGACTCCGTTTTGTGTGGAATACTGCAAATATTACAATTTCCTTGGGATAAATTTTATATATCAGAACGAATGGGAATTTAATTAAAGGAATATGATGGAATTTTTTATAAATCAGTTGATATGCATTTGGATTTGCTTTTAGAGTAACAATGGACGAATTTATCTTTTCTAAAAACAAGTCGCCTAAACCTATTTTCTCGTTTTCGTACCACCAATAGGCGCTATACATCTCTTTCAGCGCTTTGTCTCTGAAAATAATTTTATGCCGCATTTTTTTTATTGCGAATTATTTTTTTTGCATCTTCCCACGAATAATTTTTCCCTTTTCCTTGTGAATATTCTTTTTCACGATCATCGAGGATTGCTTTTTGTTCTTCTGTTAGCTCATGCAGATAATTGTTTTCGGCTTTTGAAGAAACAATTTCAAATACCGCCATTAAAAATTTGGAATCCTCAATACTTTCCAATGCTTTGTATATATTGCCTTTTATTGCTTTAGTTGTCATATCAATTTATTATCTAAACAAAATTAAGAATAATTGATAATTAATGCTAATTGAAGGAATGAAATAACAAAGACTCAGTCCCCGTTCTTGCAATTAACCTTTCAAATCAATGCCTTCCGGAACAAAGGGGCCTGCATTTCCGCCATATCGTATAATATCACGTACAATTGTTGAATTTATTGCAGAAAGTTCCGATACGGGCAAAATAAAAATGGTTTCAATTTCAGGAGCCATTACCTTATTGTTTTGCGCAATAGCTTTTTCAAATTCAAAATCAGCTGAAGTCCTCAAGCCTCGCAAAATATAGTTCGCTTTCATTTTTTTACAGAAATCAATGGTCAGTCCGGAATAAGTTGCTACACGAACTTTGGGCTCTTTTGAAAATACTTGCCTTAGCCATTTTTCCCTCTGTTCTAAAGTGAAATAATTTTTTTTGTCGCTGTTTATTCCAATAGAAATAATCACTTCGTCAAACAATGGTAAAGCTCTTAATAAAATATTTTCGTGTCCTTTGGTGATAGGGTCGAATGAGCCTGGAAACAGGGCGATACGTTTATTCATGATATATAAATTGAATTGCTTATCTGCTTTAGACATGCTGTCTTTTATTGTTTTGTAATT
>JAVHPR010000235.1:0-2883 GCA_036170695.1 Bacteroidia bacterium | reverse complement strand
GCCATGACACAAATATCTGATTTTTTTCCAGCGAATCAATTAGGGATTAATCCTTGAATTTTATTAAATTTGCCGACTGCCTTTCAAATAAATCTGGTTATTGCATTATATCAGACAGTGTCGATAAATTTTATTTCAGAAGCTGAAGTTTCTTTAGGTAGTGTATCCTATACCAAATAAATCTGACGCCAACAGGAATAACCTTTTAGCGCATTTAATATCTTTATTTTAAAATAAAATTAAACCAAAATTAATTATTTTTTATGAAAAAAATTGCAATCCTTTTGTTAGCCACAATGCCTGTATTTTCAGGATTAGCACAGTCCTCCAAAGTGGTTAACGCCATTAATTATTTAAAAGATTTTAATTCAACCAAAGATCCTGTTTCACTTGCAAAAGCAAAAGAAAACATTGATTTAGCATCTGAACATGTTGATACTAAGGAGAAAGCAAAAACACAGGTTATTAAAGGACAAGTTTATATGACTATTTATGAGTCGAATAAAAGGATTCAGGAAGAGAAATTAATGAGTATCGCAGATCCCAATAAACGTACTTTTGCTGCGCTTCAAAATACTCCTACAGCTGAACTTGGAATTGCATTTCAGGCTTTCACCAAAGGAAAAGCATTGGATGAAAAAGGAAATTATACTGCTGAGTTAAAAGCAATTGGAAATATTGGTATTTATTATGACAATACCGGCAGGGCAAATTTTAATGGTAAAAAATATTCCGAAGCATTATCCGCTTTTGAAAGTGCGTATGAAATCAGTGGCAGTTCTGACACTACTGTTCTTTATTTTTGTGCCGCTTCAGCGGATATGGCCAAAGAATATGATAAATCAAAAAGATATTACCAAAAAATGATTGATTCCAAACAAGGTAAAGGTGCTACATACTCCTCCCTGGTAAATATTTATTTAATGATGAAAGATACTTCAGGAGGAATGGATGTATTGAAAAAAGGAAGAATCGCATATCCAAACGACATCAATTTAGTGATAAGTGAAACCAATTATTTTTTAAAAACGAATAATAGCAAAGAGGCAATTAACAATCTGAATATTGCTATTTCAGCAAAACCTACTGACCCTAATTTATATTTGGTGAGGGGTAATATTTATGATAATTTGGCAAATCCAAAAGATGCTGCCGGTAAAGATCTGGAAAAACCAAAAGACTATGAGGATAACATTAAATTGGCAGAAACAGACTATAAAAAGGCAATAGAATTAAAAGCTGATTATTTTGATGCTCTTTATAATTTAGGCGTTTTATATAACAATCAGGGAGTTGTTCTCAATAAGTTGGCAGATAAAATAACCGATAATGCAAAATATGCAGTAGCAAATGCAAAAGCTACTGAAAAATTTAGCGCTGCTATGCCTATTTTAGAAAAAGCCTCGGAAGTAAACCCTAAGGAAAGAAATACACTGATTGCTCTAAAACAAATTTATGCGCGTCTACAGCTATTAGATAAGTTGAAAGCAGTGAACGAAAAATTGAAGAACTAAAGGCTTCCACCTTAGTTTGGATATTTAAAGCGGGGAACTCAAAAAGTTCTCCGTTTTTTTATACTGCCAATACCTAAATTTATTATAAATGAAGAATATGATTTCCCATTCCATAAAATTACCCAAACAAGCTGTGCTTATTGTATCACAATTTATTGTGATGATGAGTCATTCTCAAACATTGAGCATTTCCGTTAAAGCATCACTGCCTTCAATACTCACTGAGTCGTCAGGAATTGAAATTAGCAATAGGAATAGTATTTGGTCGCATAATGACGGCGGAGGGAATTGTGAATTATATAATTTCGATTCGACAGGTACTATGCTTCGTACTTTAAAAATATTAAATTCAACTAATATTGATTGGGAAGATTTGGCAAAGGATGCTGCCGGAAATTTTTATATTGGTGATTTCGGTAACAATAATAATACACGGCAGGATTTGAAAATTTATGTCATTCCTAATCCTGAAAATATCATTGGTGATAGTATTATTCCTCAGGTGATCAATTATTCCTATTCTGACCAGTATGCGTTTCCTCCTCCAAATTCAATAAAGAATTTTGACATGGAAGCAATGCTTGCTTATGGTGATTCACTTTACCTTTTTTCAAAAGACTGGTCGAGTCCATATAGCGGTTATACAAAATTATATAAACTTCCTTTGATTGCCGGGACGTATGTTGCTGAACTGATTGATAGTTTTTATACAGGTCCCGGATCTCCCATTGTGTCTTCTGTTACATCAGCGGACATCAGTTCCGACAATAGTAAAATAATTTTGCTTGGATATAATAAATGCTGGTTGTTTTCAAATTTTATTGGGAATGATTTTTTCTCCGGAACTCATCAACTTTTTAATTTACCAACAATGACTCAAAAAGAGGCAATCTGTTTTATATCAGATCATGAATTTTATGTAACTGATGAATCTGCGTCTGGGACAGGGCAACAGCTATACTATTTAAACATTCAACAAATGCAGTCTGCAATAATTGAAGAGGATAATAATGAAATCCAAATTAATATTTTTCCAAATCCATTTTCAGGGAAATGTACAATTTCAATATCTACAGGGGATACAGATGACTTTACAATAGCAATGTACAACCAATTGGGGCAAAACATCTTCAATAAAATTATTTTTTCTTCACCCGAATCTGTTCAGGATATAGTATTGGATGAAACTATTCTAAAAAACAATTCTGGAATTTTTATGATTGAAGTAAGTCGAAAAAACAAACAAATTTTAAGGAAGAAAATTGTCAAATTATTTTAGAAATAGTCTTCCAACCTCGTATTCATTGTTTTTATCTTTATAGGTATATACGTTTAGAGCGCACATAGAAAAAATAAAATTATCTTTGCT
>JAVHPR010000234.1:0-14299 GCA_036170695.1 Bacteroidia bacterium | reverse complement strand
CATAAGGAGCTAAGATACTATTTTTTTACATGTCTAAAGCAGATAAGCAATTTGCAAAATTTATAAAAAGAAGAGCAGGACTCTTGCTGAAGTATAAAGCAAAGCTATTGAGCTTTTCGATGTGTAATTTTGAGGTATGTCAACTAAAAAGTTGATTAAAGTCAAGTTTTATAAAGAAAACATTCATATTTTTTTACCTTTGTTAACTATGTCTGTTAACAGTGGATTTCCATTAGATAAATTTCGTTTTCGCAGTGATTCTGTTTTTGAGGGATTGCCAAAAGTTGATTTGGAATTTCTGGAATCCAAAATGATCATCAATAAGTTTCGTAAAGGAAAAACTATTTTTAGCGAAGGCTCTTACCCATCCGGAATTTTTTATCTCTTAAAAGGAAAAATAAAAAAGTACAAAGCCGACAGAGAAGGAAGAGAACAGATTATTTATGTATGTAATAGTGGTGAATTGCTTGGATATCCAGCCTTATTGAGTGAGGAAACTTTTTCTGATTCAGCTTCCACCCTAGAAGATTCAATCATTGCTTTTATTCCAAAAGCGGATTTTTTATTTGTTTTAAATCAATCCCAGATACTTTCCACCAGGTTGTTGAAAAATTTAAGTCATGAATTTGGAGTGCTGGAAAATAGTATCGCAACATTTGCGCATAAGTCTGTTCGTGAAAGGTTAGCACTTAGTTTACTTATCCTTAAAGACAAGTATAAAGAGAAAGGAGAATCTACCAAAAAAGTGGAAATAATTTTAAGCCGCGAAGACCTTTCAAATATTGTAGGAACAGCTGTTGAAACGCTTGTTCGCCTCCTTCATGATTTCAAAGACGAAGGGTTAATTGAGACGGAAGGCAGGAAAATTCGTGTACTTAACGCAAAAGCATTAGTGAAGATTGCTAATTTTTATTAATGACGTTTCGATTGTTATTCCCTCTGTTAACTTGTACTAAATAATTCAGGTTCCGTAAAGAAGGTTTTAGAAATTATTATTCATTTGGGCGTTCCCTTTCTAAAAAGAAAGGGACAAGCTTTTCGCTACAATCTTTTCTGAAAAAGAAAAGGATTTTCGCTGCAATCTTTAACGCAAAATTAGTAATTCTCTATACACAGTCTCCCTTATCATTTTTCAAGGAGAGGGCCCGTCCTGAACGGAGCCGAAGGAGGCTGGGGGAAACGTCTGACAAACGAATGAGAATCTATAAAGAATAGTTGTGGCGTAGATTACAACCACTCAATGAAAAAAAATCAACTTCAAACCAAAGCCAATAATTATCAATCCCGAGACTTTATTAAGAACCTTTATATAGGATGGCTTTATATATTTTTTCAGATGAAATGCCGAATAACCTTTCAAGCAGTCAGTCAACAGGGTAACAATAAGTCCGGTAATAAACTGGGCTAAAACCAGACTTTTATCATTATGGTAAGTATTAAAAGCCAGCATCATGGCTCCAAACCAGAAAAACAGAATAGTAGGATTAAGGCTGTTAATCATAAACCCTTTAATAAAAAGCTTATTCAGTGTTTTTTTTGAGACCTCAGCTTCATCGGTAATTACAGGCTCTTTAATTAAATTCCGCAATCCAAAATAAATTAAAATAGAGCCGCCAAAATAATATAAAATTTCTAAATGCTTAAATTCAGAAATGGATCCCAATGCAACAAAAAGCAGCAAAAAAATTGTTATGGTGTCACTCAAAAAAACACCGAATGCCAGGTAAAAAACAGATCTTAAACTGCTGGTTATTCCCAGATTAATAAGCATAAAAAAAATAGGACCACAAAAAGTGCTTAAAATTAATCCCATTATTATGCCTTGAAAAACGGCTTCAAACATTTGCTGGAAATTTATTGAACAGAATTTATTTTGTCCAGAAAATCAAGAACTATTTCTTCTAAATCATCTGTTCCGCTCAATACTCCCATCATGCCATACATTGCGGCTGTGTTTTCTTTTTTTATTTGCGAACCGGATCCTCCTTTTTGAAATTTTGCAATGGTGCCGGAAGGGAATATTTTACTCAAGCCTTTTACTGCTTTCACCTGCATACTGGCCGCAAATGACTCCAAATTAAATTTTTTGGCAGTTTCAACACATGCTATCAGATCGTGAATAAACTCATCTGCTACAAGCCTGTGGATATAGTTGATTGTGAAATGTAAGGTTGGAGGAAGCTGCTGTCTTTCAAAATGCCATCCTTTTTTATTGAGCTCGTCAGCAAGTTTAAAAACATCCACTTTGTCGGATTTAAAAGCCAAAATACTCATATCCGGATGACCAATTATTTCCAACTCCTTTATACCATCAATGGCTGTTTTTATTTTTTCAGTTACCTCCATCGTAGTTTTTGCCATTTCCAGATAACCATCCAATCCAATTGCTTTTAATGCTGCCCAGGCACCTGCAATGCTTCCTCCGGGGCGGGTACCTGTCATCGTTGGTGATCCGTAAACGCCACCATTCCATTTGGTGTATAACGAAAACTGAAACTTACGAATTTCAGCATTTTTATAAAGTATTACAGAAGAACCTTTTGATGAGTAGCCGTATTTATGAATATCCGCAGAGATAGATGTAACACCATCTATAGCGAAATCAAATTCAGGAATCGGATAACCAAGTTTTTTAACAAAGGGTAACATAAAACCACCAATACACGCATCAACATGACAAAAAATATTTTTATCTCTGGCGATTGCCGCAATGTCAGCTATAGGGTCAATCAGTCCGTGAGGGTAGGATGGCGCGGAACCAACAATCATAATCGTATCCTTGTTAACAGCGGCACGCATGGCACTCGGGTTAGCACGATAGTCACTTCCAAGTTCAACAGGAATAAAATCAACATTAAAATAATGAAAAGCTTTCATAAATGCAGGGTGCGCAGAAACCGGCAATACAACATTGGGTTTGATAATATGCGGTTTGTGTTTTCTTGCCCAATCCCTTGCTGTTTTAACTGCCAATAAAAGACTCTCGGTTCCTCCTGTCGTAATGTTCCCTCTTACGTTTTCATCTCCATGAAACAAATCAGCACACATACTCACTGTTTCAGCTTCAAGTTCAGCCAGACTTGGTGTAGCTGTAGGGTTTAATGCATTGTCAGAAAAATAAAGATTATAAATTTCTTTTATCAGATTAGCGCGCTCCTCACCCGGATGATATACCAAACAGAAGGCTTTTCCCTTTTTCCAATCAACATCTTTTTGTTTCTTTTTGCTAATATAGTCAAGCATTTCTTCCCTGGTGGAAGGGGTTGTGGGAAATTGTATTTTGGGTCTGTTCATTTTATTTTGTAATTTTATTATTTGCCTCAACAAAAGATATTTGTTGTATAAATTATTTATTTAATTCTTCGCCCTGACAGGGTTTTAAACCCTGTTAGGGTTATAGCACTACTACCGATTACAAATCTCCTGAGATGCTATATTTAATTTCCTGCCCCCTGACAGGGTTTGAAACCCTGTCCGGGGCACTCCCATTCTTTTAATAAAACAACTCCTTAGCTCAGATTATTTAAAATTTCTCTTTAAAAAATCCATTGCGTTTTGTGTGAAAAGTTTTTGCATTAATTCTTCAGGTGTGTATCCAAACCAAAATTCTGATTTATAATTATTTTTCTTCAAAAAATCAATCAGGTCTCTCTTCAGATCCGGAAGTTTTGACATTTCTTCATAATCATCAAAATGAGTAATAACCCCATCAAAATCACTACCAATCACAGGAACATCCCATCCTGATTTTTTATTTATTGAAGTAATAAAGAAAAAAACATTGTCGCAAATCAATTTAAGAAACATGGCCTTTTTCTCCACAGGATCTTTTATTTTTTCAATTGATTTCAATAGTCCGCTACCGCTGTTTCGTCCTTTGTCCAGAATAATTCCGGCAATTCCACCTGATTCATGAGTGGCAATAGCTTCTTCGGCAGAAATATTTAAACTCCATGCACAAAAAGGAGTTGATTTTTTTTTCGAGGAATTGTCTTTGGCGTGAGTAGAAGCAATTATTGTTTCAAACCCATTCACAGCGGAATGACTTGAAATTAATGGGATAAGATCATTTGGATTAAGTTTGTTGTGATCGGAAACATAGTTAAAATAATGCACCCTTGACTTAACACTCATGTGACGGGTATCAATCAATATCCTCTTCCCATTTTTTGTAGAAAGTAACTCTTCTAAAACAAACAATCCAAGCTCAGTAAATCCTGTATTAAGGCCCTTATTTTGATTGCAGGTAACTTTGGTTGCAGCAGGCAAAGTACTTGCATGTCCGCATAACTGATTCCAAAAGTGATGAGCAAACGTTATAAAAAATGGCGGATGCTCCCATTTTTTTACTTCCCTGATATTTTTTTTAAGGGTTTGCTTTAACTCTTCAAAAGGTAATTTTTCAGAAGCCTCTGTCCCACAGCCAAAAACGTGAGCGCCTTCTATTGTTATTACAACATTAATACTGGAATCATCGGATTGTAAAGAGTCTTCGAGTTCGCGATAATTATTTGGGATTTTGTAACTGAATTTTCCACAAGGTGAAGCCCCTTGGTTTTTGACTAAAAAATCGTACTGCTCATTCAATTCTTTAAAATAGTTAACATTTTCTTTTAAATTCCTGAACTGCTCTACTGAAACTCCTGAAGCTGTGACAACAAGTACCTCGTTGGCTTTTTTTCCAATTAATAATTCAGGAACCTTCCTGAAATTTATAAAGCCTCTTTCGAGAGGATACAGCGAATCGAAAACAACTCTCGCTTTACCATCAATACAATTATAAAAGTTGGATTGAGAAAACTTTGAAACAGCTTTTGATTTTTCCCACATCCATCTTCCTAATAGCGTATCAATTACATCGTTTTTTGTGCGGATCCAAATATTCTTTTGAGGTCCAATAGGAGAAGTATGAAATGCTCTCATAGTTGGGTGGCAATGAATATCAACAAAAAATTCTTTCATCGTATTATAGATTAATTTATAAGTGTATTTCTACGGATATTAGTTCAAAAAAAATTGGAAGTAATAAAAATGAACGCCTGATTGAATAATAACATTTCTCAAAGATAAGAAAATCAAAATTAAATTTGTCTGTACAATATTATTGGGTGTCCTACAAATTTCTCTAAATTCATAATTTAAGAAGCCATCGCACATATTTCGACAGGCTCAATATGACTAGCGCGCCGTCTTCAGAGCCTGTCGAAGACCTTGGGGAGGCATTTATGTATCAAAGTTCCAGGGATAACAGTTTAATAAAAAAACAGATTTATATTCACATTTAGCTATTTTTGCATAAATACTAATATGATGAATTATTCACATCTATTGTTTTACCTGTTTTTAGCAAGTCAATCGTTTTTATTTGCTCAAACTGATTCTGTTAAAAAAAAATTCAAACCGTATGGTTTGATTGATGCAGCCCCTGTTGCCATTAATAAGGATGATTTCAAACCTCAAATTATTTTGACCATGCAGGCAATGGATGCGCTTACTAATATTCCGGTTAATGTCAGGATTGATTATTATACTTTTGGGGATAGCACTATTAATACTGAAAACGGGAAAGTTGTTTCTGTACCTGTTAACGTAAATAAAAAAACTGTTATTGTTTCAAATGCCACGGGATATATCTGGCAAACCCAAATTGTTGACAGCCTCGATACAGATACTTCTTATCCTTTGAAAGTAAAAGGAATAAAAAAAGGCGATATTATAACCAAATTTTTCACTCCCCCTAATCCACAGATGAATAGATGGGAAACCAATTTATATGCTGATTTAATTGGAATAAGTGAGTTTTTAAAATTAAACCCAAGTGTAAAAATTCAACTAAGTATATCTCCGAAAGGGAAAAAAATAATTGAGTCTTATTTTAGTGGGAAAATTGACAAAAAACGTTTTCTTTTAAAGTGCAATCCCAAACAAACAAATCCGGACACTTTTATAGTAAAAATAATTCATTGCTAAGGATTTCAAATAAAGCTCTTCACCGGAATTTCACGATAATAATGCACTACAAATAAATAGATAAAAGATTAGGGCTTGAGTTTCTTAAGATTTTGGATCCTATTCGCACAATTCTATATTACCTTTGCAACCATGAAAATAATAAAGCTAAAAAACATCTGCATTTTATTTTTATTTGGTGCTTTATCTGCAAATTGCCAGGAGGCTGCAAAAGTATTGCAACCTATGACTTTGGAGGCATGTATTGATTATGCGCTGCAAAATAATATTCAAATAAAACAATCTGAACTCAATACTGAGTTATCGAAAATAAGTTTATTTCAGAGCAAGGCTAATCTATTGCCATCGCTAAATGGTAATCTCTCTCACAGCTATAATTTTGGGCGGACGATCGATCGTTTTACCAACGAGTTTGCAACCCAACAGGTGCTTTCACAAAATCTTGCATTGAGTAGTGATGTCATTTTATTCAATGGTTTGCAAAATATAAATACTATACAGCAAAATAAATTCAGCTATCTGGCAAGTAAATACGATGTGGATAAAATAAAAAATGATGTATCGTTGAACATTGCTTTTGCATATTTGCAAATATTGTATGCAATCGAAACTGTTGAAAATGCACGTAATCAAATGGGAATTACAAATGCTCAGGTTGAGCGCACTAAAAAGTTAGTTGATGCTGGCGCTTCAGCTAAAGGAACTTTGCTGGATATACAGGCGCAGTTAGCTTTAGAGGAATTAAATTTAACAAATGCTCAAAACCAACTGGATATTTCTTATTTATCACTTACACAATTACTAAACATCGGAACAACAGAAGGTTTTAGTATTGTGAAACCAGATTTGACAGTCGGTAATGAAACGTTACTGACATCAGATGCAAATCAGATATACAATACCGCAGTCTCAAATTTACCGGAAATAAAAAGTGCGGAATTATATGTAAAAAGCTATGAAAAAGCTATCGACGTTGCCTGGGGATTACTAAGCCCGCGATTAGCATTTAGCGCTGCTTATGGTACAGGGTACTCGGGCCTAAGTCTCAGGACAGATGTTTCCCCGGTATTTGAGGGATACAGACCTAATGGGGATGTCACTTCTGGAAACGACACAGTTTATTCTCCCTTTTTCACAAGTCCAGGAAAAAAACCTTTTTTGGATCAATATAAAGACAATGTGAATAAATCATTTGGTTTTTATCTGACAGTGCCAATTTTTAATCGTTTTCAAACCAAAACGACCATTGACAAAGCTCGCATTCAAAAACTAAATGGTGACTTAAATGTTGAATCAACTAAATTGCAAATAAGAAAAAATATTCAGCAAGCTTATGCTGATGCAAATGGAGGTCTAAAAAAATATAATGCAACCTTAAAAGCGGTTGAAGCAATGAATGAATCATTCAAATATGCCGAGCAGAAATTTAATGTTGGTTTGGTAAATACAAACGATTATAATGATTCAAAAAATAAATTAGCCAAAGCGGAAAGTGATTTATTACAAGCGAAATACGAATACGTTTTCAAATCAAAAGTACTTGATTTTTATCAAGGGAAACCTTTGAAATTTTAGTGTGGATAGGAAATGTAAAACTTAAATAAAGCACTCTGCACTGAAAGTGATGAGCTTTAAATTAAAGAATGAAATACTTTAACCGATTATAGTTTGCAACGTCATTGCGAACCCTCTTCGCAGAAAGGGTGAAGCAATCTCACATGATAAATGAGATTGAGGAGTTTATCCTGAGCCTGACAAAGGGCTCGCGAAAAGCTCTCTCGTAATGACGGTAACATTGAAATTTTGTTGAAACTGAAAGTCTTGCACTGAAAATGAATAGTTTTGAACTAACGAACTAAAACAATAAATGAAAAAAATAATTTGGATAATAATTATAGGAGTTTTGACAGTAGCAGGAGTTTTTATTTTTAAAAAATATTCCGGGACAAAGGCAATTTCTGTTATCACTGAAACCGCTAAAAAAAGGAATATTGTTGAAACTGTTTCGGCGAATGGGAAAATTCAACCTGAAGTAGAGGTAAAAATAAGTTCCGATGTATCAGGTGAGATAGTTGAATTGTTTGTAAAAGAAGGGAATCAGGTAAAAAAGGGCGATATTTTATGCAAGATTAATCCACTAATATATGAATCAAATTTAAGTAGAATGGAGGCGACATTGAATGGAGCAAAAGCAAATTTGTCCAATTCAAAAGCTCGCCTGGAGCAAGTGAAAGCATCGTATGTAAATATTGAAGCCTCCTATTTACGCAATAAAAAATTACTTGAACAAGGCGCCATTTCACAGTCCGACTTTGATATCGCAAAAGCCGCTTACGATGGGGCTATTGCTGATGTGAAAGGTGCCGGAGAAAATGTAAACGCATCGGACTACAATGTAAAAAGCACAGAGGCTTCATTAAAAGAAGCAAAAGATAATCTTGCAAAAACAATTATTTTTTCGCCTGTTTCCGGAACCGTTTCAAAATTGAATAAGGAAAAAGGTGAACGCGTTGTGGGTACAGCCCAAATGGAAGGAACCGAAATAATGCGCCTCGCCAATTTAAACGAAATGGAGGTAAGTGTGGATGTGAATGAAAATGATATTGTTCGCGTACATAGCGGTGATACCACGTTAATTGAGGTGGATGCCTATATTGACCGGAAATTTAAAGGGGTAGTTACGGAGATTGCAAACTCTGCAAATACTACAGGAGTAACAGCAGAGCAGGTCACGAACTTCACTGTAAAAATCAGAATATTACAGGAATCGTATCAGGATTTGGTGAATGCAAATAAGTACAGTGCTCCATTCCGTCCGGGAATGAGTGCAACAGTTGATATACAAACCAAAGAAGCGAAGAATATTATTTCTGTGCCTATCCAATCAGTCACTACGCGCACTGATAGCAGTGCATTCCTCGAAAAAAATGTTAAAAACCAGGAGGAAGGCGAGCAGGGAATTGTTGTTAATAATACCAACGATGATGATAAAAAAGATTTGAAAGATGTTTTAAAAGTGGAGGTTTGTGTTTTCGTATTTAGTGATGGCAAAGCAAAAATGGTAAAAGTAAAAACCGGTATTCAGGATAGTAACTATATAGAAATTACAGAAGGGATAAAAGATGGCGATGAAGTCATTTCAGGGCCATACAGTGCCATAGCAAAGCAATTGAAAGATGCAACTGAAGTGAAGAAGGTGGATAAATCTGAATTGTATAGCGGAAGTAAAAAATAATGGCTCTGATTTTAAATCTAGAAACCGCAACAACCGTTTGCAGCGTATCACTCGCTAAAGATGGACAATTACTGGCTCTTACAGAAAAAAATGGAGAGTACTCTCATTCAGAAAATCTTACACTTTTTATTGAAGATGTTTTTCAGAAATCCGGATTTAAACTTTCGGATATTGATGCCATAGCTGTAAGTAAAGGTCCCGGATCATACACCGGATTGCGAATTGGAGTAAGTACTGCAAAAGGATTGTGTTATGCATTAAATAAGCCATTGATTGGCATTAATACGTTAAAACACCTCTCCCTAGCCCTCTCCGAAGGAGAGGGGACTCTGCCATCGCACAGAACCCCACGTTTTTTCACTACGGGGAAATTAGACTGGACAACATTAATTAGTAATGCGAAACAAAACAGAGCGGAACAAACTGAAACTGAAAAAATTATTTGGCATCATATCCGGGCAAATAAACTTGGTATTAAATTCAGAAGACAACATCCGATCGATAAATATATTGTTGATTTTGTATGTATTGAAAAACGTTTAATTGTAGAAATTGATGGTAAAGTACACGATTTTCAGAAACAAGAGGACGAAGAAAGAACTTGTGAATTAAACAAAATCGGGTTTAGAGTGATTAGGTTTTCTAATAACGATGTTATTGCAAATATTGATGGAGTGATTGTTTCAATACAAAATGAACTTAGCTCACCAATCACCTCCCTCTCCTTCGGAGAGGGTCGGGGAGAGGTATTTTTTTGTCCAATGCTTGATGCCCGGCGAATGGAGGTTTATTGTGCCATTTACGATTCTGCCAACAATGAAATAAAGCCAACTTCCGCCGAAATAATTGATGAACTTTCATTTTCTGATTTGTTAAAAAAAAATGTGATTTATTTTTTCGGTGATGGCGCTGCAAAATGTAAAAATATTTTATCTGATAATGAAAATGCAAGATTCATTGATGGCATTTTCCCATCTGCAAAAAACATGGTTTCGCTTTCTGAACAAGCCTTTATAAATAAACAATTCGAAGATGTGGCATATTTTGAACCCTTCTATTTAAAAGATTTTGTTGCAGGTAAAAAGAAAGATAAAAAAGTGTGATTTTTTGAAAAACGCGATTCCAAATTTGCATATCTGATATCGACTGTTCATGTGAATATCCGCTCATATAAAATAATCATATAATTTTTTGTGAATAAAAGAGTTCTGATAAGCATCAGCACTCTTTTTATTTTTACTAATATTGCCTCCTGTTAATTTTAAAACGATTTTATATGAAAGCATATATTTTTCCGGGGCAAGGTTCCCAATTTGTTGGAATGGGAAAAGAATTATACGAAACCTCTCCAATAGCAAAAGATTTATTTGAGAATGCCAATGATATACTTGGTTTCCGAATCACAGACATTATGTTTAGCGGAAGTGATGATGAGTTAAAACAAACTAAAGTTACCCAGCCTGCAATATTTTTGCATTCAGTAATTTTAGCGAAAACATTAGGAGAAAACTTAAAACCTGATATGGTTGCAGGTCACAGCCTTGGAGAGCTTTCGGCATTGGTAGTAAATAAAACATTGTCTTATGAAGATGCTTTGGTATTAGTATCAAAACGGGCAATGGCCATGCAAAAAGCCTGCGAAATGAATCCTTCAACAATGGCCGCCATTTTAAATTTAGATGATAAAATAATTGAAACTATTTGTGAAGAAATAACTCAGAGTGGTGAAATTGTTGTTCCTGCAAATTATAACAGCAATGGACAATTAGTAATTTCAGGAACTATTAACGGAATAAATATTGCATGTGAAAAATTAAAAGCTGCAGGGGCTAAACGTGCATTAGTTCTACCTGTCGGTGGTGCATTTCATTCGCCATTAATGGAACCGGCAAGCATTGAATTAGAAGCTGCAATTAAAGCAACCCTGTTCAATCAGCCTATTTGTCCGATATATCAAAATGTCACGGCGAATGCTGTTTCAAGTCCAGTTGAAATTCAGAAAAATCTGATCGCTCAACTTACTGCCCCTGTCAGGTGGACTCAAACTGTTCAGCAAATGATTGCAGATGGCGCTACCTCTTTTACTGAACTAGGTCCCGGAAAAGTATTGCAAGGACTGGTAAAGAAAATAAATCCTGCAATGGTAGCTATGAGTGCATAAGAATCACATTTTCAGAAATGATATCCAATGTCTTTTATCATGAAAAAAATACTTCTAATTGCATTTATTTTTTCAATCACAATACAAAGCAAAGCGCAATTCCTTAACAGCATTGCAATTACAGTGGGTGTATCGGCAGGGAATCAGAAATTTTATTTTCCGGATCCGATTTCAATTTCCAGAAAAAAATATGTGTTCGGGTATAACGGGGGTATTTTCGCAGAGTTTTTCAGCGGTGATTATGCACGATGGGTTAGCGAAATTCAATATAATCAAAAAGGCTCAATAGATAAACAACCAGATAAAAGTTACCCTAACAAACTGCAATACATTTGCTGGAATAATTATTTGAAATTGCGTTATGAAATGTTTAGCATCATTCCATATATTTTAATTGGTCCGCGCCTAGAATATAATTTATCTCAGGGAACCTCTTCTCCGGCTATAACCGGAAAATTTCTTCCGCTTCACATTAGTGCCGCTTTTGGTGGAGGACTTGAATTTATTAGTTACGGTAATTTTAAATTTTTTACAGAAGCCTTTTATAATCCCGATGCAATGCCGGCATACAAACTTCCGGAGCTGAATGTAAAAAATAAAAATTTCGAACTTCGTATCGGCTTGAAATATCAATTTCAGGGAAGAAGTGAAACATGTAATACGCCAACTTATGTAGAATAATATGGCTGATGCACTAAAAGAAATGTTTAATAATAAATTCTATGAGCACTTTGCTTTAGAGTTTAACAAGGTCGATAAAAATTTCCATCCGGATAAATTTGTAAAAGAAGTTACAAAAAATAATTCACAACGCTCTCTGAATGAGCGTTTGCGTAATACATCCATCGTATTAAAAAACTACCTGCCTCCTGATTACAAAAAATCGCTTGAATTAATATTTAAAATAATTCCGATTGTAAAAAGAGATTACACTTCGCTTGTGTTTCCTGATTTCATTGGCTTATACGGGCATGACGATTTTGATCTTTCAATGGAAGCACTAAAATATTTTACTCAGTTCGGTTCATCAGAATTTGCCATTCGTGAATTTTTAAAACGTGATTTTAATAAAACTATTAAAGTGATGAATGAATGGGCTGATGACAAAAATTATCATGTCAGGCGCTTAGCATCAGAGGGTAGCAGAGCCCGTTTGCCATGGTCTTTCAAACTGGATGAAGTAATAAAAAAACCGCAGCTTACCTTGTCAATTCTGGAAAAATTAAACGCTGATAATGAATTGTATGTAAGAAAATCAGTAGCCAATCATTTGAATGATATTTCAAAAGATAATTCGGAATGGATGCTTCAAACTTTAAATACCTGGGATAAAACTAATGTAAATACTTTCTGGATAATCAAACATGCAAGCAGAACGCTTATAAAAAAAGGTAACGCTAAATCGCTAATGCTTTTTGATTTTGAAAAAAACTGTAAAGTAATGATTGAAAATTTTAAATTGAATAAATCAAAATTGAAACTCGGAGAGTCTTTACATTTTTGGTTTGATATTATTTCAGAAAAATCAAAATCGCAAAAATTAGTGATTGATTTTGCAATCCATTACGTAAAAAAATCGGGAGAGCTTTCGCCAAAAGTATTTAAGTTAAAAGAAATTGATTTGGGAAATAAAGGATTGACACAAATTTCCAAAAAGCACCGTTTTCAGGACTTTACAACACGCAAACATTATCCGGGAAAACATCATATTGAAATTTTAATAAACGGAAAATCTGTTTATAAAAAACAATTTGAACTTATTGTATAGCAATTTTAATGATTTTTTATTCACTAACACTATTCTCCTAATTTTGTCTCGTCAAATAAAAACCCTGTGAAAAAGAGATTATTTCAGTATCTGCAATACTTTATTTTACTTTCCATTGGCTTGGGATTATCATGGTTATTTTTTAAGGATTTGAATTTTGAAGAACTCAAAAAAGTATTAATAACCGGAAATTTTACATGGTTCTATTGGGTGATGCTTGTATCACTGATTGTTTATGTTTTAAGGGTGTTGCGCTGGAAAATGCTCATCAAAGCAGTCGGTTATGAAGTTGGTTTTTTAAATACTTTTTCCGCTTTATCCATTGGATATTTTGTGAATTTTGCAGTCCCACGTTTGGGTGAAATTACGCGTTGCTTATCCATTAAAAAACAAAACGATATTCCATTTATGCAATTACTTGGAACGGTAATCATTGAGCGCGTAATTGATATTATTAGTTTACTTATCGTATTGCTTCTTACACTCATTTTGCAGTTTAATCAAATTATTGATTTCTTTCAGGTAAATGTTTTCCAACCTTTTTATGATGGCATTATTGTCAAAATTATGGCAGGTAACAGAAACATAATAATTGTTGTTATTGTTATTACCCTAATTTGTTCATTTTTGTTTTTCTATTTTCAAAAAACAATTCGAAAAAAAACTCCTGGAATTATTTTACAATTCATCCAGGGCTTAAAAGAGGGATTGGCAAGTGTTTCCAAACTTAAACAAAAAAATGTTTTTGTTTTATATACCATATTAATTTGGGTGTGTTATTTTTTAATGACCTATTTTTGGTTTTTTATTTTTGAAGAAACATCCGTATTGACCTGGGGTGCCTGCCTGACTATAATGAGCATAGGAACAATTGGTCGGTCAGTTCCCATACAAGGAGGAGGAATGGGAGCTTACCATTTCTTAGTGGGGCAAGTTGTACTTCTTTACGGGGTTAGCGGGATAGTTGGAAAAGCATTAGCAACACTTATTCATGGCGGGCAAACATTTTTCACTTTCGCAATGGGCTTGATTGGTTTGATTATTTTCTTTGTAGGATACTGGAAAAAGAAAAAAATGGAATAGATAAACAGGAATCACTTAGGGATACTCAATTAAATTAAATTGCTTATCTGCTTTAGACATGCTGTCTTTTATTGTTTTGTAA
>JAVHPR010000233.1:0-14311 GCA_036170695.1 Bacteroidia bacterium | reverse complement strand
AGATATGCAGCTTAGAAAATGTTTACATACTAAATAACTAAACGATTAATAACATCAGGTTGCCTTGTATCGCAAGGTTATTAATTGCTTTTAAAGAAGATACGCCATCCGGCAGCTCCGATAAGATGTTATTACTTACGTCAAGTACCTTTAAAGATGTGAGTTTGGTAATGTTTTTGGGAAGTTCAGTAAGGTAGTTGACCGGAAGCGCCAGCTCAGTTAGGCGAGGCAGTTTAGTTAAAGTTTCAACTAAATCATGGTAATTAACCTGGTTGTTTCCGGTAATTTTAATTTTTTGGAGAGAAACAATTTTACCAAGATTATCAGGATTCACTTTCAAGTCATTATCTATCAAATTAAGTTCGGTTATTGGAACCTCGGTCAGTTTTGAACAAAAATCATTATAGTCCAGTGAGCTATTCCCTTCAACTGTGATTGTCCGTAAAGTTTTAATTCCTGCAATGTTTTCAGGCGTATTTTTTAATTCATTATCCTTAAACGTTATGCTAGTCAGATTTCTTAAAACGGATAATCGGTAAATTATTTTATTTAGTTTACTCTCCTCAGCTTCTCCTTCAAGGATAATTGATTCAAGATATTTAAATGTGTGGATTTTTTTTAATGTCAGTTCTACATCGTCTGGATTACTGAGGTCAATTGAAATTTCTTTTGCTTTGTTGTTAGCGTAATTTATGTTTACAGGGGAGGTGGATTCAATAATTGAATCGGTCTGACTAAAACTTAAGTTCTTAAAAATAAAAAGGATCCAAAGAATAAGTAAGGAATGTTTCATACTAAATTTATTTAAAATGAATTTTTCACCTTTTGAAAGAATAACTGGAAAACTACAAAAAAGATACAAAAGAGGATACAATTCTTTGTTTATTATTTAACATTCTTTTATTTTTGACTGAACAGTTCCGCATTAGTTGCTAGGTTTCTTCAGTCATTTTTTTTAATATGCACAAAGACACAAAGACCCCAAGGAACACAATGATATTACTATGTGATTCTTTGCGGCTTTGTGTCTTAGTGGCCCCATTACCCAAATTGAAATTCCATTGAATACATTTTAGCTTAGCAACCTTGCATTAGTTGTATTAATCATTGCTCTATTTCAAAAAATGAATTACGTTTGTAACTAAGAATAAAAAAATAAAAAAATGAAAATAGCTGTTGTTGGTGCAACTGGTTTAGTTGGCACAAAGATGATTCAGGTACTGGAGGAACGAAATTTCCCGGTAACAGAATTAATTCCGGTAGCATCCGAAAAATCAATCGGGAAAGAAATTTTCTTTAAGGGAAATATTTACAAAGTGGTTGGAATGCAAACAGCCATTAATATGAAGCCGTCTGTGGCTATATTTTCGGCAGGTGGAAACACCTCTTTGGAATGGGCTCCGCAATTTGCAAATGCTGGAATTACTGTCATTGATAATTCATCTGCCTGGAGGATGGATCCTACAAAAAAGCTGATAGTCCCTGAGATTAATGCAAGTGAATTAAGTGCAAATGATAAAATTATTGCCAATCCTAACTGTTCTACCATACAAATGGTGGTGGCTTTAAATCCTCTACACAAAAAATATAAAATTAAACGGATAGTTGTTTCAACTTACCAATCTGTTACCGGCACCGGCGTTAAGGCTGTTGACCAATTAATGAACGAGCGCAAAGGTATTAAAGGAGCAATGGCGTATCCTTACCCAATTGATTTGAATGTAATTCCACATATTGATTCGTTTACCGAAAACGGTTATACCAAAGAAGAAATGAAAATGGTGAACGAAACAAAAAAAATTATGGATGACACAATCCGAGTAACAGCAACTACGGTTCGTATCCCTGTAATAGGGGGGCATAGCGAAAGTGTTAATGTGGAATTTGAAAACGAATTTGAGTTGAATGAAGTTCGTGAATTATTGCAAACTGCACCGGGGGTCGTTTTGGTAGATGATGTAAAAACCCTGCAATATCCTATGCCCATGGATGCACATGATAAAGATGAGGTATTTGTAGGTCGTTTACGCAGGGACGAAACACAGGAGAAAACGTTGAATATGTGGATTGTTGCCGACAATCTTCGCAAAGGTGCGGCTACCAATGCCGTGCAGATTGCAGAGTATTTATTGAAAAATAAACTTCTGTAATTTGGCAATAATTTTGAGGTAAGTAAATGGAAACGCCATTAGAACATATATTAACAAACTCACATAAATCGGAAATGATTTGCTATTTGAAATCTCATACCGAGTATTTTGAGGAAGCAATCAGATTGGCTATTTCTGACAAACAACCATATTCGTGGCGTGCAGCATGGTTGTTATGGAGTTGTATGGAAAATAATGACCGGCGAATAAAGGGATACATCAAAAAAATAATCAATACGATAACGACACATAATGATAACCAGCTTCGAGAATTATTTATAATTCTTCAGAAAATGGAATTAAATGATAGGGAGGAAGGGATATTGTTTAATGTTTGTGTTGAAGTTTGGAAAAAAATTAGTAAAAAGCCATCTGTCCGGTTTAATGCATTTAAATTGATTGTTAAGATTGCTAAAAAACATCCTGATTTATTCAATGAAGCAGTATTTCTTACTCAGAATCAATACATGGATTCTCTTTCTGTTGGAGTACAGAAATCTATTCATAAGATGATTGAAGAACATAAACAATTAAGATTCCAATAGTTTTTTCTTGTTGACTTGCTTCCAACAAAAAACAGGTGTAGAAAAGCGCATCTATAGTTGTGAAAAGAAAAGACAATTTTATTAGACGTTTTTATTAAATAATTATAAATTTGTTATTACAAATCAATACTCACAAAAAAATCGCACATGAAAAAAAACTTACTTTTTGCTTCCCTTTTAATTTCGGCATTTGCAACGAATGCTCAAACTGCAATTACGGTAAATACAGGTGATATGCCAACTATTGGGCAAACCTATATTATGGCAAACGATACAATTGCATCATCCTTCGGAAACGCAGGCACTAACCAAGTTTGGAATTTTGCTTCATGGCAAAATCATACCACAGACACTAATTCTTTTGTTAATCCAACCACTTCGGCCGGCTCATCTTTTTATCCTACTTCAACTATAGCGATAAATGCAACCAATGGGACTAGTTTTATGAAGAATTCAGCAAGTTCATTAGACATTCTTGGATTTTATGCTGATTTCGGATATGGCCCAACAGCAGTTCAATTCAGCCCTGCTGAAAAGTTTATAACTTTCCCATCAAATTATCTGACTGCTTACAGTGGCACTTCCGTTTTTAAAATACAAATTTATATCAATCAGTCGGGATTTGACTCAATGAAAATTGTTTCTTCCATTGCTTATTCCAGTATCATTGACGGGTGGGGAACAATTACTACTCCGGCCTATACTAACGTAAATTCACTACGCCAAAAGTTAAAGGAGGTTACCACTCAAACAACTTATGTAAAGCCAGCCGGTCTTCCCTGGGTTTTGAGCCCCCCTTCACCGGGTACTTCTAATCCAGCTATCGACTCAACAAATACATACAGATGGTGGTCAACTACTAAGAAATTCCCTGTCGCAGAAATAACTGCCGATGGAAGCAATGTGGTTACCAATGCGTCTTATCAAATGGCAGTTGTTGCGGGTATTAATGAAACAGCAGTTTCGCATAATGAAGTGAACATTTTCCCGAATCCGGCATCTGATAAAATCAATATTTCAGGAATTTCAACACCTTCCCAACTTTTTATTTTTGATGTAAACGGAAGGTTAATCGAAAGTAGCCGGTTAAAGAAAAGCAGCACAACTATCAATACTTCCATCTATGAAAATGGAATTTATTTTTACCAGATTATTGCTTTAAACGGTGAGCTAATTGGGAAAGGGAAATTTGCAGTTTCAAAATAATAATTTTCCATAACCCAAAGGGGCGTTCAACTATTTTATTTGAGCGCCCCTTTTTGTGTTTTCAATGCTTATTCTATATTTGCACTAACTCGTTTTTTTTGAAAAACACATCTACTCCTCAATCCCAATATGCACCAAGGCATCACCTTGGTTAACCACGGGCTGATTGTTAATTCCTAAAATATATCCGTCGTGGTGAGCAATTAATTTTTCCTGATGTTCACCATAAGGATCACAGATCATTCCTATAATATCGCCTTTTAAAATATGAGCGCCATTTGTTTTGGAAGTATGGAATAATCCGGAAGACTTTGCTCTTACCCAGGTTGATTTCTCAAGGAAAACAGTTGGATTTTTCGGAAGATCGATGCTTAGCATTTTCAAATGTTTCATTAATCGTAAACATCCGTTCATTCCTTCGTTTATAGATAAATAATCGAAGCGTGAAGACTCCCCACCTTCAAAAACCAGGATTGATTTTCCTTTTTTTGCAGCTTCTTTACGTAAGGTATTATCCCGGAAAGGAGCATTTAAAATAAGAGTCGGTGAAAACTTTTTACCTAAATCTAAATTTATTTTATTGCTGAACACACATCGCAACTGCGGATAGTTACTGATCTTAGCTCCACCGGTATGAAAGTCGACACCAAAATCAATTTGAGGAATGATCTCATTCATCAGGTCATGCGCTATCCTGCTTCCAAGCGAACCGGTCTTGGAGCCAGGGAAACAACGATTTAAATCCCTGCCATCAGGTAAGTCGCGTGAACCGGACAGAAACGAAATAATGTTAATTACAGGAATTGCTATAATGCTTCCACACAGTGGTTTTTTTACATCATCACGGGTAATCAATCTGCGCACGATTTCTATTCCGTTAATTTCATCACCATGCATTCCTGCCAGAATCAATAATGTTGGACCGGGGTGGATGGAACGAAAAACATAAACAGGAATTTCAATAACTGTCTTTGTTGGCAGTTGATACCAATTTAGACTTACCTGAGCATTTTCCCCTGGTTTTATATCAACACCGTTAATACGGATATTTTTATTGGAGTAAGGCATTTTTTATTTTTGGAGAATTATTGAAATGGAGAAATGGAGAATCAGAATATATTAAGTGCCATTACAATTCACCAAATCTCTAATTCTCAAAATCAACAATTTTTTTGCGATTTTATGGTTCATGATTAAATTCATTCCGCTCAATGTATTCAATTATTTTTCCTGCAATATCAACCCCTGTAGCTGTTTCTATGCCTTCCAGGCCGGGGGAAGAATTTACTTCCATCACTAATGGTCCGCGCGCAGATTGCAGCATATCTACTCCGGCAATTGCTAATCCTAATTTTTTTGCCGCCTTTATCGCTGTTTCACGCTCCTCCTTTGTTAATTCAATGATAGTGGCACTTCCTCCACGATGCAAATTACTTCTGAATTCGCCCGGTACTCCCTGGCGTTTCATAGCGCCCACTATTTTACCATCCACAATAAATGCTCTGATATCTGCTCCACAGGCTTCTTTTATGAATTCCTGAACTAAAATATTTGCTTTTAAAGCAAGAAACGATTCAATAACTGATTTCGCCGATTTATGCGTTTCTGCCAGGATCACTCCAATGCCTTGAGTTCCTTCCAACAATTTTATTACAACAGGAGCTCCTCCCACTTGTTTTAACACATTCTCTATATTGCTAGGGATAGATGCAAATGCAGTTTTTGGCATACCTAAGCCGGCTTTGGCCAATAATTGTAAACTCCGCAATTTATCGCGGGAACGCACCAATGCCTGTGATTCAACACAAGAAAATACTTTCATTTGTTCAAACTGCCGAACTACAGCCGCTCCGAAAAATGTTACAGAAGTGCCAATCCGTGGGATTACTGCATCTATTCCAACAACTTCTTTCCCACCGTAAAAAATCTGAGGATTTCCTTTTTCAATAACCAAAACACATTTTAAGTGATCAAGTACAATTACT
Source organism: Bacteroidia bacterium (assembly GCA_036170695.1). Classification (GTDB taxonomy): domain Bacteria; phylum Bacteroidota; class Bacteroidia; order 2-12-FULL-35-15; family 2-12-FULL-35-15; genus 2-12-FULL-35-15. The sequence goes on along the minus strand of JAVHPR010000233.1, from coordinate 8,425 downwards.
TCGTGCCCTCTTTGCTCCGTAGCCTCAACTAGTCGACGGGTTGAATACAGTTTTAAGTTGCGGGATAAAATTGCTATTTTCATATAAAATTATTACAAGATGATTTGTGTAAACTTATTAATTTACGGATTTGTGCTAAGATTATTTAATAACGAAACATCAATAATAAAACGGTTTTTCAATAATTTTCTTCCAATCAAAACAGGATAACGCATCTTTCCTCTGTCGCTTAGCGAAATTATTGCTTTTATTCTTTTACACCCTATTCTTATAAATGTTTTAATGATATATCGGTTTTCGATTTCGCCAAAAGAGTTTTTAATTTCTTTTTGAGAATATGCCGCAAATTTTTGATCTTGTTCATTGTATTCCGGATGTGAAGGGTCCAGAAGTTTGAAATGTAATACCCCATCTTTTTCATGTATGTTATGGCAATGTAATGCAGTGGTATATGCCCCTGTATCAATTTTGGCTGTAATCCCAAACAATCCAAGATCCGGAAAATCAACTTCCTCTCTGCGTCCTATAAGTAGTTTTTCTTTTTCCATGACCTAAAATATATTGCAAGGTAAAAAATTTTAATCAAAAATTAAAGGTATCCATGCAAAAAACAAAATGAGTTGAAGACGATATTTTTTTTCATTTTTTTATGGAATCTGGAAAAGTGCTGCATCTCTTAGGCAAAAACAACTAAAATTATTGCCATGAGAAATAAAAAATTAAATAGAATAGTGCCGGTTGCATGCATAAGCATCACAATGTTGGCTTTGGTAGCCTGGATAACTCCGGGCAATTATTATCAATCAGTTATGGATAACGAACTTATCCGTTCAATAAAAAATAAATTAACTGCTTATCACGAGCAGACTCCGGAAGACAGGCTTTATGTTCAATTTGATAAACCTTTTTATGAACCCGGAGATAATGTATGGTTTACCACTTATGTGAGAGAAGGGGAAACAATGAAAGCTTCACAAAAAAGCGATATCGTACATGTGGAGTTTTTAAATCCGAAAGGAACAATAGAAAAAAGTGTTAATCTGATTGCAAAAAATGGAATTGCTGCAGGTGATTTTGCGCTGGATGCAGAAGCACTTGGAGGAATGTATAAGGTTCGTGCATACACCAATTGGATGAAGAACGAAGGGGTGAATAATGTATTTGAAAAAGATCTTCAGGTACAGGATATTGTTTTGCCGAATTTAAAAATGAAACTGGACTTTGAGAAAAAAGCGTTCGGTGCAGGAGACGAAGTAATTGCAAAATTAGAATTGAATACGAACGAAAATAAACCACTTGGTAATTACGACATTAGATTTGTAGCAAACCTGGATGGCCAGCAAATACTTGCTAAATCGGAAGTTACAGACGAAGAAGGAATTAAATATTTAAAATTTAATCTTCCGAAAGATTTAAAAACCAATGATGGTTTACTCAATATCATGATTGATTATAATGGAAGCACTGAAAGTATTTCACGCTCCATACCAATTGTTTTGAATAAAATAAAGTTTACCCTATTCCCCGAAGGTGGCGATTTGGTTGATGGTATAGAAAGCAATGTTGCTTTTCGCGCGTTGAATGAATTTAATAAACCTGCTGATATTGAAGGAGTTGTTGTGACAGAAAAAGGCACACAAATATGCAGTTTTAGTAGCTTTCACCAGGGAATGGGCGCTTTTAAATTTAACCCACAGCCTGATGAAAAATATCTTGTTAAAATAACTAAACCGGAAGGCATACAAGAAACATATAGTTTGCCAAAAGCATTGCATCGCGGCTATGTTATGAATGTTGATAATTCAAAAAGCGGTGATATTTCAGTAAATATTTATACCACAGAAACTGAAGAGTTATCGTTAGTAGCACAGGTTCGCGGAAAGATTTATTATTCCACATCCGTGAATGTAAAGCAAGGGAATAATAAAATTATATTTCCTACCTCAAATTTCCCAACAGGTGTTTCACAAATAACATTGTTTGATTCTAAAGGTATTCCACGTTCAGAGCGCTTAGCATTTGTTAATAAAGACAAACAATTAAACATCACAGTTGAAACAGATAAAGAAAAATATCTCCCGCGCGAAAAAGTGAAAATGACCCTGAGTGTGAAAGATGAACGCGGAATACCCATGCCGGCAAACCTTTCCTTGTCTGTCGCGAATGACCAGTTACTTTCTTTTGCAGATGATAAATCAGGAAATATTTTGTCACAACTTTTATTGCAACAGGATATTAATGAAAAAGTGGAAGAGCCTGCATTTTATTTTAGTGCGAAGGAACCAAAAGCAGATCAGGCTTTGGATTATTTATTGCTGACTGCTGGGTGGAGAAGGTTCAGCTGGGAAAAAATGATGAATGACAATTTACCGCAAGTGGCTTATCAAGGCGAAAGAGCAATTGTTGCAGGAACAATTTTAGATGCAACAACCGGAAAACCAGTGGTAAGTGCAAAAGTTAAAATAAATAACGGAACGGAATATCAAACAGATGAAAACGGGAAATTTATTTTTAACAAATTGGATTTATCAAACCCCGTAACATTATCATATTCAGCGAATGGATATTCGCCACAAGCTCAATATGTCCAAAATTATGATCAGGGATTGGTAATGTACATGTACGATCAAAACTACTATAATCGATTTAACATGCCAACTGCTTCCAGAAGCCAAAATATAGATGATTTGATGGATGCACCACAGGAAGAGGCAAGAGGCGGGGTCATGGAAATGGCTGCGGCACCTGAAGGAAGGGAAGAAAAAAGACCTATTAGGATAGCAAATGTCAAAGCACTTGAAAATAAAAAAGGAAACGCTGGAAGTAAAGCGGCACCGGCTAAAAAGGATAATCAAAATAATATTGAAGAGGGTAAAGTTGCTCAGGAAAAAAGCAATTTAGGGCATGGTGCGGCTGGTGTTGCATCAGGTGCCAGAGATATAAGAGCGGATCGATTTAGAAGGGAGGCAAATGACGAGGAGCAAGTCGCTCTACCTATAAATGCAATGGTATATTACCGTGCAAGGCAGTTTGCCGCTCCTGTTTATGATAAACAAGAAAATGTTGAAACAAGAACAGATTTTCGTAACACGATTTATTGGAATCCTAATGTTGAAGTGGACAGGACAGGAATAAAAAACATCGAGTTCTTTGCCTCAGATGATATTACTTCATTTCGCACCACCGTGGAAGGCATCGCTACTGATGGAACAATCGGAAGAACAGAAAAAAATATTTTTACTCAATTGCCTTTTGCAATGACAACAAAAATTCCGGTTGAGGTAGCTACCGAAGACAATGTATCTATTCCGCTCACGTTAAAAAACAATACTGATAAGCCATTAGGGGGGGTGCTAAGTATTGTGTCACCAGATGGTTTAAAGTCATTAATCGAAATTCCATCTGCGCAAACCATTATGCCCGGTAAAGCAAAAACAATTTATCTGGATTATAAAGTGCTGGATAAAATTGGTTTTGGAGAATTTACAATTTCCTTCAAATCGTGCGGTTTGGGCGATGCATTTACACAAAAAATAAAAATTGCACCTAAAGGATTTCCAGTGAAAGCTTCTTTCTCAGGGCAGGAGATTGAAAAAGAATTTTCTTTTGAAATGAATAAAGTGGTTAATGGCTCGTTGAAAGGCAGTTTTACAGCCTATCCGAATGTTGTAAGTGATTTGATGAAAGGTGTGGAAGGCATTCTGTCCGAGCCTTATGGTTGCTTTGAGCAGACATCCTGCACCGCTTATCCGAATGCTATGGTATTGGATTATTTGAAATCCACTGATAGTAAGGATACTAAAACACTGACACGTGCAAATGATTTATTGAACCGTGGTTACAAACGTCTTACCACTTTTGAAACAAAAGACAAAGGATATGAATGGTTTGGCGCTTCTCCTGCACATGAAGGATTAACTGCTTATGGAATTATGGAATTTGTTGATATGAAAAAAGCCGGCGCTGATGTGGATCAAAAAATGATTGACCGCACTTCAGAATGGCTGATGAGCCATAAAAACGGGAAAGGTGGATTTCAACGTGAAGGGCATGCTTACCATGATTTTGGAAGAATCAGTGACGATATTTTAAATGCATATACTGTCTATGCTCTTGCTGAAGCGGGATACACGGACATAAAAAAAGAATTTGAAACATCATACAAAAAAGCTGTGGAAACAAAAGATCCTTATATGCTTGCGATGATGGCAAATGCTGCATACAAATTAAATGATACTAAAAAAGGAGAAGAAGCACTGGATTTGTTACTATCGAAACAGGATAAGAATGGTAGTTGGACTGGCCTGACACATTCCATCACCTATTCTCAGGGGCAGTCATTAACAATTGAAACCACTTCACTTGGAATTTTAGCCATCTTAAAAACAGCAGGGAAAAATGCAAATGCACTTTCAGGTGCAGTAAAGTTTCTTGTAGGTTCTCGTAGTGGTTCAGGGGTATTCAGCAGTACGCAAGGGACAATACTTGCTTTGAAAGCACTCACCGAATATGCCAAAGCCAGCAAAAAAACAAATGAAGACGGGGCAGTTGAAATTTATGTTGATGGTAAAAAAGTGGCTGAAAAATCGTACAAAGCAGGAGAAAAAGGAGAGGTTGTTATTGATGGACTGGATCAGTTTATTAAAGGGGAAGGGAAGCATGATGTGAAAGTAAAATATGTTGGTGTAAAAACTCCGCTGCCTTATTCAGTTTCATTAAACTGGAGTACAACACTTCCAGTGAGCGATGTAGCATGTGCCATTGATCTGAAAACAACATTAGCAACGAAAAACACTAATGTTGGTGAAACAGTTCGGATGACTGCAACAATAACAAATAAAAAAAATGAAGAGGTACCAAGTACAATGGCTATCATAGGGATTCCTGCCGGATTTACTTTTCAGCCTTGGCAATTAAAAGAGTTGCAGGAAAAGAAAGTGTTCGATTATTATGAAATAGTAGGGAATAATATTGCAGTTTACTATCGTGGAATGGGTCCTAAAGAGGTAAAAGAAATAAATTTGGATTTGAAAGCAGAAATGCCGGGAGTATATGATGCACCTGCCTCTTCAGCCTACTTGTATTATACAAATGAATTCAAAACCTGGAGTGGACTGGAAAAAGTAACAATTAAGAAAGCATAAATAAAAAATGACAACAATTAAATTAAATAATGCCCTGAAAACCTCTCTTCCCTTTTTGGGGAAGTGGAGGCTGGCAGGGCTTTTTCTATTCTTTTTAATTCAAATCTCCTTTGCTCAGCCGAATAATAGTAAACAGGAATTTGATTTGAACGATCCTCGTAATCCGGATTGTCCTTGTCATAAATATCAAAAAATGGCAGATGAAGAATTCAGAAAAACACAAAAAGAAAATAAGTTAAATCAAGAGGAAAAGAAAACAGATATTGAACAAAGACAAAATTTTAATGTTCAAAAAATACAGGTAAAAGATATGAAACAACTTTCAGATTCAGGACATTCAGAATATTCTAAAAATAAGAAACGAAAAAGATTAACCAACCGGGTGAATAAATATTTGAAATTTTTTATACTAAAACCATCGAAAACTACAAAAGTTAAACCCCGTTACTCTATTTGTTTTAAGTGGTAAACATTAAATTGTTAAAATCATTCATCAAATTCCCTCTTTCCTCTTCCCTCTTAACTATTAGCTCTTAACTCTTAACTCTTAACTCTTAACTCTTAACTCTTCACTCTTCACTCTTCACTCTTAACTCTTCACTCTTAACTATACCCTACTGCGGCTTAACCAAAATTCCTTCCTTGTGTTCAATTTCTGAGTGCTCAGCTGCCCGTGATTTCTCTTGGGCATCTTTAGCCATGATAAGGCTGATAATCGAAATTTCCCCTTTATCTTCTGCTATTTTTAAAGGAGTGTCACCCAAATTATTTTTTGCGTTAATATCAGCTCCTAATGCCATCAGATACATCACCAGATCTAATTTCTTTGCCAGAGCTGCACAGTGTAATGGTGTATTACCACTTGAATCTTTATCGGTTATTCTACAGCCTTTACTTAAAAAAAAATCCACCAACTCTCGATCTGACGCTGGCTTATCTTTATCTGCTTTTTCGGAAGAGGCAAATAAAATGGAGGTATGTAATGGGTAAATAGGAAATGGCGCAGTGAAACTTGCTCCATTGCTAATTAATAATTTTATGATATCAAATTGTGAGTTTTCAATTGCAACTACAATTGGAGAAGAAGCCAGAATATCGCCCTCATTTGTTGCCAGTATTGGATTTTTTTTAATTGCAGTTTCCACCATATTCACATTTCCTTGTTTAATATATTCTAAAAATTTATTTTCTCCCAAAAAAGAAACGTTCACTTTTTTTGTTTCTCCAGCCTGTGCTAAAACAGTATTTTTGAATGTCGATTTCAAATCTGAACCTAATGCTTCTATCGTATTTTCTCCAATCTTCAATAATGCAGGTACAGGAGTATTTGCCTTGACTTTAATCTCCTTAGCAGCACCATTAATTTTTACTGTACAATCCATATCTGAAGTGATAGTTGCTTTTACAGGCACCTTACTCTCTTTCGCACTAACCTTTGTAGCCGTTTTAGTAGCAGGCTTTACAGATGATTTTGGTGCAGGAGTCTTTGTAGATGACTTTTTTGCATCCTGGCTCAGCAAAGGGTGCATTGTAATAAACAAAAAGATAATGCATGCAAGCACATGCTTTGTAAGCGTAGTTTTACTTTTCATCTTATATTTTTTTTGAGAGCATCAAAGATAGGCTATTGTTACGATGTAAGGAATGCCTTTATGAAAAAAAATATCATCTTTTATGTAGCTTGCCGTTGTTCGTAGCCAATACCAATTAGTTTAGTATTTTTGTACTTATTCAGCCTTTGTTCTTCATGAAGATTTGATGAATTTCGAGTCTGTATTTGTTGAATTGCCAAATTGTTGAATTGTCAAATTGATATATGGCTACATTTATTAAGGAAAATATTAGGATCTCGCTGGGGTCTATCCGTACCCAGTTATTGCGTACCACCCTTACTGTTTTAATTATTGCCATAGGAATTATGGCTTTGGTTGGAATATTAACAGCTATTGATGCTATTAAATCATCCATCAATAGCAATTTTACCAATATGGGAGCCAATACATTTACCATCCGTAATCGTGAAATGAACCTTCGTATTGGTCAAAATGGGAAATCACCAAAACACTTCAAAAACATAACGTATGATGAAGCGGTGCGTTTCAAAAAAGATTATTCTTTCCCGGCAATACCTTCAGTTTCAACCAAGGCATCCGGTGCGGGAACAATGAAATATGAGTCAAAAAAAACAAATCCGAATATCCGCGTAACGGGTGCGGATGAAAATTTTTTGGCAACGTCAGGTTATGAGCTCGAAAGTGGAAGAAATTTCTCTGTTCAGGAAGTTATGTACGGCAGTCATGTTGCAATAATTGGGAAAGAGGTGGTTAATGCTTTATTCGCTGAAAAAGATGACCCTATTGATAAAGTGATAACCATTGGCAGTGGTAAATATAAAGTTATTGGAGTGTTGAAGTCAAAAGGCAATAGTTCAGGGTTTGGTGGTGATAAAATTGGCCTCTTGACACTTAACAATGTCCGCCAGTATTTTTCAAGACCTGACATGACGTTCACTATTAATGTCCTTACTTCTAATTCACAGCTCATGGAAGCCGCTATTAATGAGGCAATTGGAACTTTCAGGGTGATCCGGAAAGTACGAATCGGTGATGACAGTAATTTTGAAATAACAAAGAGTGATAATTTGGCAAATATGCTGATTGGTTTAATTGGAAAAGCTACTACCGGTGCAACAATTATTGGGATTATCACGCTATTGGGCGCAGCAATTGGTTTAATGAATATAATGCTCGTTTCGGTAACCGAACGCACCCGCGAAATTGGCATCAGGAAAGCGATTGGAGCTACAAAAAAAGCGATTAGGTCTCAGTTCCTTGTGGAAGCAATTGTAATTTGTCAGATTGGAGGAATACTCGGTATTATTCTGGGAATGGGGATCGGCAATCTTATTTCTTTTCAGCTTGGTGTAGGTTTTATTATTCCATGGGTATGGATTATCAGTGGAATAGCCCTTTGCATGTTCGTAGGCTTGTTTGCCGGCCTGTATCCCGCTATTAAAGCCTCACAGCTCGATCCTATTGATGCACTGAGGTTTGAATAAACAATTCAACAATTTTACAATTCAGAAATTTTACAATTCTTTATTATTAAATTGCCTACTGTATAATTGATCAATTGGTTTAATTGCCTACTGTTAAATTGATCAATAGGTAAAATTGCCTACTGATGAATTGCTGAATTGGAAAATTTGCCTACTGTTAAATTGATCAATTAGTAAAATTGCTTATCTGCTTTAGACATGCTGTCTTTTATTGTTTTGTAAT
>JAVHPR010000232.1:0-14324 GCA_036170695.1 Bacteroidia bacterium | reverse complement strand
GAGCTAAGATACTATTTTTTTACATGTCTAAAGCAGATAAGCAATTTATTTTATTAATCCTGTATTTTGTATTGCAGTATCATTCTTTATTGTAGAATTTGTAATAAATTTTGAAGAATCACTTGCTGTTAAAATATCACTACCATCATAGTTCCCGTCCATATCGTAAATTTTAACACCATTTTTCGGAACTTCAATACTATATTTTTTCTTTTCGATATTTGTTAATGTGTTTGCCCTTAGCCAGGGATTAAATAGTTTTAAAATTTTATAATTTATTTTTTGCGAGATGGCAAAATCAGCAAGATTCTGAATGGCAGAATCAACAGTAATTTTTTTTGTAGGGATGACAGGATACAAATCTTTTTTGCGCAGCATGTACCCATATACTTTAGGTCTGGCAATAATTTCCTTCATAGCTAATATCCGGTAAACATAACGCGCTGTTTCCTCTGTTAATAATAAATCGTAATAATTACCAACTTTTTGCTTGTCCAATTGAGCTTTAAGTCCGCCCATACCAAGATTATAGGAAGCAGCAACCAATGTCCAGTTATTAAATATTTTATAAGCTTCGTTAAAATATTTACAAGCCACCTCAGTTGATTTCACCACATGATAGCGTTCATCCACTTCATCATTAATTTCTAGACCATAGCCGATTCCGGTAGATTCAATGATTTGCCAAAAACCTGTTGCTCCGTGTGGCGATACAACATTTGTTAATTGACTTTCGATCGGGGCAATGTATTTAAAATCATCGGGGATGTTATTTTTTTTGAGGATAGGCTCCATAATTGGAAACCATCGATTGGCACGCTTATGAAGTAATAATGATTGTGATTGCCAATAGGTGTTAATCACCAATTCACGCTCCATAGCTTCGTGTACACTGAAATCGGTAATAGGAACTTTTTCACCCGCAAAATTTAAATTTTTCGGAATCCGGATGCTGAACGTTTTGTAATTGGAGTTAAAATAATCTTCATATTTTGTATCTGAAAGATTATCTGATAATGAATAGTTAAAGAGTTTTATAATGCTTAATAGCGCAAGAGTACACCCAAAAACAATAAAATATTTTTTAGATGAACTGAGGAATTGTATTATTTTATTCAAATAATTTTTTAACATTCTAAATGGTAAATAAGATTATTAGCGTTGAATAAAATGAAAAATATTGTTCTCGAATTTAAAAATAACTTATAAAATCCTTAAAAGGCGTACCAAATTTATCTTTTTCAGATAAATTTGGAGCATCGATACCCCAATTAATTGCAATATCCTTATCATTCCACAAAATACATCCTTCTGAGGCCTTATTATAATAATTGCTGCATTTGTATGAAAAAATAGTGTCGTTTTTTAATGTCAAAAAACCATGTGCAAATCCATGAGGGATCCAGAGCATGGTTTTATTATTTTCATTTAGTTCTATATCAAAATGTTTCCCGTAAGAAGGAGATTGTTTTCGTAAATCCACAGCTACATCTAAAATAGCACCTTTAATTACACGCACTAATTTACCCTGGGCAAAAGGAGGATTTTGGAAATGCAATCCACGCAAGACTCCAGCTTGTGACAAAGACTGATTATCCTGAACAAAATCTGAATCAATTCCATGCCGAAGAAAAATGTTTTTGCTATACGATTCAAAGAAGTAACCACGGTCATCTTCAAATACTTTTGGCTGAACTATTAATAAATCGGCAATTGGTGTAGTTGTAATTTTCATAATAATGATATGTCTTATTCCGTATGTATAGAGCGTTTTTTTATTTTTGCTTCTCTACAAATGTAAAAAATATTGTCAAGAACTTTGTTAATATACAAAAAATGAATGTTGTGAATACTAATTATTTATTGTTTTTCTTTGCTTCTCACAGTTTCAAGAGGAGAGAAAACTCTCAAAATTATGTCTTCAGTACTTATACTTTCTTGTGTTGTCATTTATTCAATATTATTATTTGGCGTAACGTGGTATTCATCACGCGGTGCAAATAATGAAAGTTTTTTTGTAGGTAACCGTTCATCAAAATGGTATTTGGTTGCTTATGGTATGATCGGGGCATCTCTTTCAGGTGTTACATTTATTTCCGTTCCGGGAGCTGTCGGACTTGCTCAGTTCAGTTATTTGCAGGTAGTGTTGGGCTATTCGATTGGATATATTGTTATCGCTTTTGTATTGCTACCTGTGTATTACAGGTTAAATCTTACTTCAATTTACTCCTATTTACTTCAACGTTTTGGAAATTACTCCTATAAAACCGGGGCATTCTTTTTTATTTTATCACGTACAATAGGTGCCGCTTTTCGTTTGTATATCGTAGTTAACGTATTGCAGGTATTTGTTTTTGATGCCTTAGGTGTGCCGTTTTTTGTAACGGTAGCAGTGTTCATTGCCTTGATTTTATTATACACCTACCAGGGAGGGGTAAAAACAATTGTTTACACAGATACCTTACAAACCACGTTCATGTTACTTTCAGTACTATTATCTGTTTTATTTATTAGCAAGCAATTGAATTTTAATATTGGCGATTTATATCATAAAGTTGCAGATAGCGAATATTCACAGGTAATTTTCAGCGATTGGAAATTAAAATCATTTTTACCGAAGCAATTTTTTGGTGGTATGTTCATTGCTATTGCTATGACAGGTCTGGATCAAGAGATGATGCAAAAAAACATTAGTTGTAAAACATTGGGAGATGCTCAAAAAAATGTGCTCACTTTTACTTTTATTTTGTTGCTTGTAAATATATTATTCCTGGTACTAGGCGCATTGCTTTATATCTATGTACATGAATCGAACATTCCTCTGATACTTGATGCGAATGGAAAAATAATTTCGGATAATGTATTTCCAACTATTGCGCTGAATTATTTGGGATCATTTTCAGCTATATTTTTTATCATAGGGTTAATATCCGCTGCGTACCCAAGTGCCGACGGTGCTTTAACTGCACTTACAAGCGTATTTTGCATCGACTTTTTAGGGTTGAAAGAAAACAAAATAAAATCGGAAGAGAATAAAATAAAAATACGACATACAGTACATATTGCTTTTGCATTTTTATTATTGTTAGTTATTGTAATTTTTAAATTGGTGAATAATGACGCAGTGATTAACAATTTGTTTACAATAGCCGGATATACATACGGACCATTGCTTGGTTTGTATGCTTTCGGATTATTTACAAAAAAAATGCTGAATGATAAATTGGTTCCAATCGTATGTGTGATTTCACCAGCGCTATGTTATGTATTGAATGAATATTCACAACTTTGGTTTGGTGGATATAAATTTGGTTTCGAGCTATTGATTGTTAATGGATTTATTACATTTATCGGGCTTTTTATAATTTCAAATAAGAGTTCTCTCCAAAAATAGTTTTTGACACGAATTGCACGAATTATTTTTTTTAAATATAATTGATAATCATCGTATTAAATTAGTGAAATTAGTGTCAGATAGAGTTTAATGGGGTTTTCGGAGTGCGCTCAAATAAGGGAATTATTTTTTTAAATGAAGAGTTTCAAGCTTCTGATGAAAATTGTTTTCTCCTAAAAAGGATTTGTAATCTATATTTAATGAAAAAAACATCAATAATATTTTGTAATTAACCTATCTTTGCTAAAATTTTATAAAACAAAATCAAATGAAAAAATTATTTTATTTAATTGCATTTTTACCATTAGCATTTGGTTGCGGTGGCAATAAACAAGAAGGTGTTTTATCCGCTGAAGATAGTTTAAGAGCGGTGAGTGGCGGGCAACATGTTCGGATTCAGGCTCAGGATTCAAGTTTGCAGGCATTTATTCGTGGATTCAACGAAATCCAGGATAACCTGGATATAATTAAGGAGAAAGAAAAAATTGTTACCGCCTCAAGCAAAGATTCGGAAACTCGTAAAACTAAGGAGGAACAAATAGTTGCAGATATTCAGTCGATATACGATATCATGAATAGAAACAAACAACGTCTTGCTTCGATGAAAACAAAGTTGAAGGACTCCAATAAGAAAAATGCTGAACTTGAAAAATTTATTACCCGCCTTACTGCCGAAATCGAGTCAAAAGATGCACAAATAGGGGATTTAAAAACTCAATTGGAACAGTTAAATGTTGCAATGACTAATTTGAATGTAAATTACCAGGAAGTTACTCAGGAATCGGAAGTAAAAACTAAAAAATTAAACACTGCTTTTTATGCTTTTGGCACTTCAAAAGAATTGATAAAAAACGGAGTATTAACTAAAGAAGGAGGTTTTATTGGAATTGGTAAAATTCAAAAAATGAAAGACGATTTTAATAAATCGTATTTTACTCAGGTTGATATTTCTACCACCAATTCTATTGTTCTTGCTGCTAAAAAAGCAAAGATGATTACAGTTCATCCTTCCGGTTCATACAAAATTGAAGGAGCTGATGGTAAAGCTGAAAAGCTGACTATCATTGATGCAGAAAACTTTTGGAGTACATCAAAATACCTGGTAATTGTTGTTGAATAAAAAAACAGGAACCAGAGACCAAGCGGATTTTTTAGAAATCCAAAATGAATACATTGTACCTTTTGTTTTATACTATATTATCAAAATTCATTTCAATTATTTTTTCGATAATTGGGCTTTCCCTGTTTTTTTATTTACGCTAATATTTTATCAATACTCAAAAGGCGGGTCAATTTTTCTTTTACAATGATTTTTTTTCATGAACAACATTAAATAAAACAGTGTGATATTAGATAAAATTGAAAATTCTAAACTTTATGCATGCCTTAATGATAGGATAGCTTTGGCATTTGCATACATTGAGGAAACTGATTTTTCCAAAATTTCAGCAGGTAAATATGAAATCGTAAATGATAGTATTTTTGCGCTTGTTCAAGAATATGATACCAAAGAAATAAGTGATTGCAAACTGGAAGGACACAGTAAGTATATAGATGTTCAGTATATTATTTCCGGTGTTGAGCTTATGGGAATTACATCATTGAAAAATCAGCAACCCTCTACTAAAAACGATGAAAGTGATTATGCATTATATGATTGTGATTCGACCTTTATAAGGGTTGATGCAGGAATGTTCACAATATTTTTCCCCGATGACCTTCATATGCCAGGCATAAAATTAAATCAAATCTCAAGAGTAAAAAAAGTAGTAGTAAAAGTAAGGATTTGAGGATCAAAATATTGAGGTCTGTTGTTTAGCTTTCTGTTTAGTAAATTGTAATTTTACAGCTGTTATTTATCATTAATTTATGCAAAATCTTTGCCAACGAGTATGTGAACTAACCAGAGAGGTTGGGGCTTTTATAAAAGAGGAGAGAGTGAAATTTTCTACCGATCGGGTCGAGGTAAAAGGTAAAAATGACTTTGTTTCTTATGTGGATAAAACATCCGAACAAAAATTAATCGAAAAACTTTCCTTGCTATTACCTGAATCAGGCTTCATTGCAGAGGAAGGTACTTCCTCAAAAAATGGTGAAATCTATAATTGGATTATCGATCCGCTGGATGGAACAACTAATTTTATTCACGGAATCCCTTGTTTTGCAATCAGCATCGCTTTGATGCGCGACAGCCAAATAGTGCTGGGCGTGGTTTACGAAATTAATCTGGATGAGTGTTTTTACGCCTGGGAAGGAAGTAAAGCCTATTTGAACGGGAAAGAAATAAATGTTTCAGCAACCCAAACATTATCCAATACTTTGCTTGCTACTGGTTTTCCATATTATGATTATAAAAGGCAGGATGAATTTTTAGAATTAATAAAACATTTTATGAATCATACCCATGGAATACGCAGATTAGGTTCTGCAGCCACCGATTTGGCTTATGTGGCTTGTGGCAGATTCGATGGTTTTTTTGAATATAGTCTTCAAGCCTGGGATGTAGCGGCAGGCGCTTTTATTGTGCAACAGGCCGGCGGCAAAGTAACCGACTTTAAGGGGAGTGATGATTATGTTTTTGGAAAAGAAATTGTTGCAGGGAACAACGCTTGTTTTGATGAGTTTTTAGGGGCAGTTAAAACCTACTTCAAAGCACCTCATACATTATAAAGGCAAAAAAAGTATCTTTAATAAATTAAAATTATGAATAAGACCTTAATATTAAACAGCAAACAAATCCAACAGAAAATAAATCGTATTGCGTATCAGATATATGAGAACAATTACGATGAAAAAGAAATTATTGTTGCGGGTATTGCCAATAATGGTTTTATACTTGCTAAAAAAATTTCGGAAGTTTTGCAAAATATTTCGCCCATCAAAACAAAATTGATTGAAATAAAAATGGATAAAAAAAGTCCTCTTTCAACGGAAATAAAGATAGCGCTAACCGAAAAAGAATTACAAAATAAAGTTATTATTCTCGTGGATGATGTTTTGAATTCAGGCAGAACATTAATATTTGGTGCCAAACCATTTTTAACAATCCCTGTAAAACGACTTACAACGGTTATTTTAGTCGACAGAGGACATAACCGTTACCCGATTAAGGCTGATTTTGTTGGATTATCACTTTCCACTACATTGCAGGAGCATATTACAGTAGAAATAAATATTAAGGGTAAAGAAGCTGTTTATTTGAATTAATTCAACCGCTGGGGAACAATCAATTCAAACTCAGGAATAGTAACATAAAAGCGGGCTTTATCAATTTTACGTTCCATTAAATACCTTCCATTCATTTTGCCAATATCGGTTGTAATGACACAATCCGATTCATATTCAAAAATTTCTCCCGGTTCCAATGTGGGCTGCTCTCCAATTACACCTTCGCCTTCTACCGTGCTGAGTACACTGCTCGAATCAAAGATATCCCAATGACGAGAAATCAAGCGGACAGCGTAATCGTTTTTGTTTTCAATTGAAATAATGTATACAAATTGAAAATGTTGATTTTCTGCAATTGAATTATCAGCATGAAACTTAGTTTCAACACTTATTTCAATCCCGTGCGTTACTTGTGTGGCCTGAGTTCCCATGACGTTTAATTTTAGTTTATGAAACTATATCTTTCTGCAATAGTATATATTCTTTTTTCAATTAATCAAGTATTAAGCCAAAAAGTATTAACAGTATTAAATGATAACGTTTATGGGCGATTAAAAGAATGTAATTTATTTATTCAACTACCTGTTAGACGTAAAGAGAAAAAAAAAGGTTGCATAGCTGAAAAGAAGTTGGATAAGAAAGTTTCAATATAGCACGCACTTTTTTATAACGCTTAACAATTTGAAAGTTAATAATAGCAAGCATTTCAACCGTTTATACTTACAAACTATAAACCATTCCCAGAATAGACTGTGTTTGCAATGTGAATGGTGAAAGGTGCAATGTGAGTGGTGAAAGGTGTAAGATGCAATCTGGAAAGGTGAAACAAGCCTATTTAATAGAATTCAAACGTTTTACGCCAATTAATTGATCGTAAAAAGTTCCTTGTTGACGGTGGTAAACATAAATTGTATAGTCGTTTTCGGTTTCGTAGTGCATTCCTTCAATTAATGTATTGTCGGCTGCGGTAGTACCATCTTTTAAAAACGCATATTCATAATTATAATATCCCTGTTTCAGATATAATGTACATTCGTAACCAAAACGTTTTTCGTTGTACCGCAATAAATTTTCCTGATTACATTTCCAGGCATTAAATGCACCAAAAACATATAAGTTACCATCAGTTAATAATGCATCGTACTGAAGGAAAAAATGCACATAACAATAATCTGCCTCTACGTCGCTATTATTACCTTCCTGCACCTTAATTAAAAACTTACCGTTAATATCCGAATAGGTTGAGTAGCGTTTAAAAGTGCGCTTTTCATCTGATATCAGGGACACCTGATTACCTGATGTGTCAATTTTAACACTAGCAATTCGTTCCGATTGATAGCGGATACTTTTAATGTCAAAATATCTGAATTCATTACCTCCGGTAAATACATTATCAACATCAAAATCATAAACTAGTTCTTTATCCTTTACAAACAGTGGCTTTAAATTAGTTTTAGCATTATCCCAACGACTATTTTGAGTAATTATAACATTTAAATCAGCAAAAGGATTTGTAATCGTATATCCGGTATGGTTAATTGTAAAATCAATTTCCTGTTTAAAATTCCGGTCGGAAATAATACTCGCCGGAGTAACTTTTGAATCAATCATAATTTTGCTTTGATAGACCATAAACCGCCTTGTAATAGCAATATTATCAGGATTCCCATCGAGATATACTTTTAAAATATAATTTCCGGATTTGGTAATGTGTGTTGTACTATTCGGGAAAACAGCATAATAATGTGTGAACTTTTGAAGCGTATTAAATGAATATCTGTAATCGTTAATTGTGTTATCAGCAAAACCTTCAATATATTCGGCAGCAACCAAATCGGAGGGCTCCCAATTGAAATTACACAGCATAATGGTGTAAGAATAATTCTTTAAATCGGCATCCAGATCATCAAAACTTAGTTTCAATTTTTCATCCGAATCAAGGTTAAGAATAGGTTGTGATAATTCAAAACTTTCATCGTGCAACAGAACAGTTTTAATAAAGGGTTTATAAATATAATCCTCATACCGGATGGTATTTCCTCCATAATAATCATCCACTGTAGTGTCAGCATCGGAAGGTGTATTGAGAGCTTTCCATAAGCCGCCTCTGTCTTTTTTTTGTGCGAAACAAACTGTGTTAAACGATAAAAAAAACAGCAAAACAACTGTTATGAATAACGAATAATAAAACGAATTTACAAAACGGAGTATGCTATTTTTAATACGTACTGTTTTGTAAATTCGTAATGATTCGATATTAGTAACCAGCATATTCGCAACCATATTATTAATATTCTAAATATTGTTGATATAAGGTTTGTAAATACGCTTTTGCCTGAATTAAAACAGTGTCGTTAAGCACAGTCTGACTTTTTGGTTGTAGAGCATCTACTTTTTTTGATTTAAAAGAATAAACAATATTTTGCTGAGGAGCAATCCATCCTAAAGCATTTTCATTTGAATAATAGGCAAATTCCTTTGTGCTTTCATTAAAAACATTTCTACTCCATAAGAAATTATTATGTGGTAATTTTAAGGCATCTAAAATAATTGCCGGTAAATCATTTTGAGAAACAATTTTATCAAAACTTTTCCCACGTAAGTTATCCACAAGTGCCCCACCTGTAATCATTGCTGCAATCCTACGCCCTTCAGGAAAATCCATGTTTCTATTCTTTGGTAAACGATGGCCGTGATCGGCAATCAAAACAAATAACGTGTTTTTGTACCAGGCTTGTTTTTTTGCTTCATTAAAATAATTATATAAGCAATAATCAGTATAATAGGCCGCTTTTTTAAAACGCTCCTGCTCTTCTCCACCATTAAATGGCGTTTGCATGGTTACTTCAAAAGGTTCATGCGTACTCAGGGTTAAAACAATAGAAAAGAAAGGTTGCTTTTCGTCTTTCATTCCATTGAGTTGTTTCATAAAAACATATTCGTCATGTGCGCCCCATTTGCTGTTCAATTGGTCTTTATCGAAATTGTTTTTATCGATTATCTTTTCGAAATGTGTATTTAACAAGTAGGATTTCATATTTGCAAATTCTACTTCTCCGCCATAATAAAAGGAGGATTGATAGCCTTGTTTTCCTAATTCAATATTTAATGAGGGTAATTGTTCTGCTTTACTTGGTGTAGTAATAATTGAATTGTTGGGCTGGGATGGGAAACCACTTAATAAACTCACTAATCCCTGCTCTGTCCTGAAACCGCTTGAATACATTTGTGAAAACAATAAACCTTCTTTGCATAATTCATCAAAGTGAGGCGTAACATCATTTTCTCCACCCAATTCTTTTATTATATCAGCGGTCCAACTTTCAAGAATAATAAACACAATGTTAGGTTTTTTATTTTTTGAAATAATTTGTTTTTTATCAGGTGATGTCCTAAATAAATCAGCTGTTATAGTTTTTGCCTTTTTTGCATCCATAAAAAAATACGGGTTTTTTTTGTCGTTTGCTTCAACAAAGCTGTGCACCAAAAACCAGATATTATTTGTTGCAATGTGGTTATTTATTTGCAAGGTAGAATAATAAGCACTGCTCTCATTTATCGGTGCTAGTTGAAAACCTCCTCTGTAACCGATTATTAACAAGCCGGGTATTAAAATAACCTGAATTATCTTTTTTATTTTATTTTCAATAGGATAGGAAAAATTTGTGATGATTTTGCGATAGAATTTTAATTCTATAGATACAATTACAGCACAAAAAACTACTGAAAGCAAAACTGACCATATTGAAATAAATGTAAGCACTTCTTTGGGGTATAATAAATATTTAAACGCCCTATCGCTCAGGAGGGTGCCCCACTCGCCGTACATTTTTAAATTAGCAATGCTTAAAAGAGATACAACAATTACGCATGTGATATTAAAAATAAGATTTATACGATGGATAAACCGATGTTTAAAAAACTGCTGTAATGCCCAAAGTAAAAAAGGGATTGTAATAGCTGCACAGGAAGTAGAAAAATCCAATCGTAATGCATAAAAAAAACTTTGTACAGTTTCGGAATCCTGGCCATCAGGGATTTTTGTGTGGTGGTAAATAATAAACAACACCCTGAAAAGAGCAAAGAGCAACATCCAATAAATCATCAATCGGACTAAATAATGTATTTTAATTGAATTAAATTTCACTTTCATTTCAAATACAGTTGTCCTGTTCCTTTAATAGTTTCTTGAACTGTAATGGGGCTTCCGTAGCAATATACATCGCCAATATAATCTATCAGGCAGGTCAAATTAGAAGTATTAACAAAGCATAAACCTGTAGTGAATGTGTGAATCCAGGTATTATTTGTGTGTAAATCTTTACAATTTAAAAATGCCGTTCCTCCAATATCGCAATCGTGCTCATTAGTAAACCCGAATAAAGTTAGATCACCTGAGCCACGCATGTGTGAAGTTACTTTTAAGTTATTTACAGTTAATTCAATATTACCAGAATTTTTTGTTTGTACATCAAACATAGCGGTAGTAATAGTATTTAAGCCTTTTATATTTCCTGTTCCATCCAAAGTAATATATTTTATTACCGGCATTTTAATAAATACATTTAAAGGTTTTTTGTAACTGCGGGTCCAGTTGCACCTATTATTGTTTCTTATAAATAAAGTTCCATCCGTTACCACAGTTTCAATCAGCGGAACTATATTTTCGCCCGCTTCTACTTTCACGTCAAAAACGGTATCTTGAGTAATAAAAACATCCAGGTTATCTTCGACATATACTTTTTCGAAACCGTTTATCTCACGTGTTTCTGTAATAATAGCTCCGGTTCGTTTAATACAATCACATCTGTTTTCTTTTTTGCAAGAAGAAACAAGAGTCATCAACAATAACAAAAGACTTATATTACAATATTTAAAAGTTTTCATTTCAACTAATTTTATTCAGTAAATCATAAACAAACAATCTCATATCTCATATCTCACATCTCATATCTCACATCTCATATCTTCTAAATCTAAAACTGATACCCGACACCCCATTCAAAATAATCTGCCTTAGCCCAATGCGTGAGTAAAGTCGCATTAATAATAATATGTTTAGTTGCTAAATATCTAAAACCAATACGATGAAAAAACAGTCCGTTAAATGCTTGTTTTTTATAAATATAAACTCCAAAATCTACGGGTAATGAAAGTTTGTTAATATTAAAAGAATAACTGATTTTTGCCCCTACCTGGGCAATATCACCAAATTTATCAGTGACAACAGCATCATTTGCCCATACTTGTTTAGTCGCATTATTATAGGACATTTCAATTCCACCACCCAATTTGTTTTTATAATTTAACGTACGATAAACGTTTGCCTGAATGCCATAAACAAGATATTCAGGGCCGCCAGGGTTCTCCAGTTCTTTTATTCCAAAAACTCCAATAATAGAAGATTGCCATTTTTTTTCGGCAGGAGAAATAGAATCCTTATGAAGCGTACAAATTTTATTCCCAAATTTATACGCAACACCTAAATTAATTGTAGCCATATTAAGTCCTAAGTTTGGCGTGCTCATGGCTGCATTAGATGCGTGGGTTAATCCAAGACCTGCATCCAGCCTCCATGCCTTTGACAACATGATTGCTGAACTTAAGCGTAAATTTACAAAACCGTTAAAATGGGAACCAATTGCACCGTTCTGGTGATTCTCAATTCTGTCAAAAGCTTTTGTGAGATAAGCCAATCCTGCACCTATTCGCAAATTCAAACTGTTTTTCCGTGAGAGTTTGTTTAAACGGATATTCAAGTATGGATATAAGGCCTCCAGATTACCTAATTGTTGAGGGTTAGCCAGGTACAGATGTAAAAAACAAACACCTATTTCGGGATATTTATGAATTTGCTGCCATGGTTCACAGCCATCAGTCCGGAAAATATAATTTAATTCTGCACCATAAATATGGCCTTTAATAAGATTAGCCATGTTATTACGGTGACTGATGATATATCCAAAATGTCCTTGTCCTGATAATAAGAAATCATGACCTGGAGAATTCTGTGCCTTCGATGAGAAAGCGAACAGCAGTAAAAGCATTATTGCAACTATACTAATCGGCCTGTTCAGTATAAACATTTGAAATTAAATAATTAATTAATGGCAAAATTATTAAAATTATTGCCTTGAATTGTATTTGAACAAAAACGAATTTACACGAATTTACGCATTCAAAGAAGATAATCAGTAAATTCGGCATAAATTGTTTTTCAGCTTGTTCCTTAAAAGTAAATATGTAATAAAACTATGCAAGAAAAATTAAAAGCATTTGAACGTTTATTGAATATAATGGACGAATTGCGTGAAAAGTGTCCCTGGGACAAAAAGCAAACGATCGAAAGTATTCGTCATTTAACCATTGAAGAAACCTATGAACTTTCGGATGCCATTATTGAAAAAGATATGTTGAATATAAAAAAGGAATTGGGGGATATTCTTTTACACATTGTTTTTTATTCGCGCATTGCTTCTGAAACCAAAAATGTTCCTGGTACCCCCATTAAAGGATTTGATATTACTGATGTAATCAACTCTTTGTGTGAAAAATTGATTTTTCGCCATCCTCATGTTTATGGAGATGCAAATGTGGAAAATGATCAACAGGTAAAAGAAAATTGGGAAAAGTTAAAACTGAAGGAAGGTAATAAATCGGTATTGGGTGGTGTTCCCACCTCTCTGCCAGCATTAATTAAAGCCTCACGAATACAGGAAAAGGCTCGTGCAGTGGGTTTCGACTGGGATAAACCGGAACAAGTGTGGGAAAAAGTACAAGAGGAAATTGCTGAATTTAAGCATGAAATCGATTCTAATATATCCAAAGAAAAAATGGAGGCGGAATTCGGTGATGTATTATTCTCATTGATTAATTACGCACGTTTCATGGAAATTAATCCCGAAGATGCATTAGAAAAAACAAATAAAAAATTCATCAAACGCTTTCAATACCTTGAGAGTGAAGCCGGTAAATCCGGCAAGCAATTAAAAGATATGACTTTAGCAGAAATGGATGTATATTGGAATAAAGCAAAAGGATTGTGAAATTATATCAACGCAGGTAACGCAGAATTGTTACAACAACAATGAATTTTTTAGCTCATCTATATTTGTCCGGAGATTCCGAAGGACTCATTATTGGGAATTATATTGCAGATTCTGTTAGAACCAGCACTTTCAATCTGTTTTCACCCGAAATACAGAAAGGAATTTTGTTACATCGTAAAATAGATTCTTTTACCGATTCACACCCCATTGTGGAACAAAGCAAACAACGACTTCGCGGAAAATATAAAAAATATGCGAGTGTAATTATAGACATTTATTATGATCACTATTTGGCGATAAATTGGAGTCTTTATTCCGAAGTGGAATTAGATAAATTCACGCAACATATATATACCATCATACAAAACAATTATTCTGTTTTGCCTGAAAAGACTGCCCATTTCACTAAATATATGTTACAACACGATATACTTTTCGCGTACTCAAAAATGGAGGGTATTGAAAAAGCCCTGTGGGGAATGTCGCGCAGAGCAACATTTCAATCAAATATGGAAAACTCCATTCATGATTTGAAAGAACATTTCCCTTTGTTTGAAAAAGAATTTTTATTGTTTTTTCCTGAGTTAAAACAATTTGTAAAAGAAGAAATCCGGAAAATGTGAATCCAAAAGATATTTCCCTCTTATTAGACTTTATATAAATTAAATTGCTTATCTGCTTTAGACATGCTGTCTTTTATTGTTTTGTAATTC
>JAVHPR010000231.1:0-2910 GCA_036170695.1 Bacteroidia bacterium | reverse complement strand
CAGAGTTAAGTTGTTGACAATCAAATTGTTAATAACACCGAAACTTTAGTTATTAACAAAATGCTGTTTAAAAACTCTTAATAAGTTTTAAGCCCTTCAAAGGCGCAAAAATCGTATTTTTATTGAAAATTAAGTTTATTATAAAATATAGTGTTTTTTTATTATGAATATAACATATTATGGTCATTCTTGTTTTGGAATTGAGGTGAGTGGTAAGTTCCTGCTTTTTGACCCATTTATAACTCCCAATGAATTAGCTAAAGGTATTGATGCAACAAAAATAAAAGCCGATTATATACTTATTTCGCACGGTCATGAAGATCACATAGCCGATGCACTCAGTATTGCGGGTCGTACAGGAGCTAAAGTGATTTGTGCCTTTGAAATTCATACCTGGCTCGTTAAAAATGGAATAAATAATACTCACCCAATGAATATTGGAGGTAAATGGAAATTTGATTTTGGAAATGTAAAATGTGTTTCCGCTCTCCATTCCAGTAGCTTACCTGATGGTACATACGGAGGAAGTCCAATGGGTTTTATTGTTGAATTAACCGAAGCTAACTTTTACTTTGCAGGAGATACTGCTCTTACCTATGATATGAAATTGATAGGTGAGTATCGCACTATCAATTTTGCTTTTTTGCCAATTGGTGATAATTTTACCCTGGGTATCGATAATGCCATTATTGCTGCCGAATTTATTAAATGTCGTCAAATTATTGGGATGCATTACGACACTTACGATATAATAAAAATTGATAAAAACGAAGCGGTTAAAAAGTTTGAGCTTGCCGGAAATGAGTTGATTTTATTTAATATTGGCGAAAGTAAATCCGTTGCAAAAGGGGATAAAGCGGATAGTGATTTTAAATTTGCTGTTTAAATAAGGCAATAAGTAATTAGCAATTAGCCATAAGCAATAGGCTTTGCAATAGATGATGAACTGGGACTAACAAAAAAGAAATAAATGGGAAAAATAATTGCAATTGCAAATCAGAAAGGTGGAGTTGGAAAAACAACAACAGCTATTAATCTTGCTGCGAGTTTAGGTGTATTAGAATTCAAAACACTTTTGATTGATGCCGATCCTCAGGCAAACTCAACATCCGGTGTGGGGTTTGATCCTCGTAATATAAAAACCGGAACTTATGAATGTATAATTGATGGGGTTGATCCTAAAGATTCTATCCTTCAAACGGAAACGCCTAACCTTTTTCTTTTACCGGCACATATTGATTTAGTTGGTGCTGAAATTGAAATGATTAATCTTCCTCAACGTGAGAAAATGATGAAGAAATCGTTGGAGAAAATTAAAAATGATTATGATTTTATCATCATAGATTGTTCGCCATCATTAGGTTTAATTACAATTAATGCACTCACTGCTGCCGATTCAGTATTAATTCCGGTACAATGCGAATATTTTGCTTTGGAAGGCTTAGGTAAATTATTGAGCACTATTAAAATAGTTCAATCGCGCCTTAACCCTGAACTTGCAATTGAAGGCATTTTGTTAACGATGTACGATATGCGTTTACGTTTGAGTAACCAGGTAGTGGAAGAAATAAAAACTCATTTTCAACAAATGGTTTTCGATACCATTATTCAGCGAAATACTAAATTAGGGGAAGCTCCAAGTTTCGGACAAAGCATTATTATGCATGATGCAAGCGGAAAAGCTTCGGCTAATTATTTGAACTTAGCACGTGAAGTCCTTCAAAAAAATGGACTTACACGACTAAATAGTGCCGAAAAAATTATCAATTTAGAAGAAGAAAATTAATCGATTTGCTAATTTGCTGATGTGATAATATGCTGATTCAAAACAAACAATTTAATAATTTAACAATATAACAGTTTAATAATTCAACAATTCAAAGAATGTCAGTAAAACGAAACGCATTAGGAAGAGGATTAAGCGCATTACTTGAAAATGCAAAAACGGATATCACCAGTAGTAATAAATTGGAAGGTGAAGGAAAAGTAGTTGGTGCAATAGCCAATATTGAAATTTCATGTATCGAAACAAATCCTTTTCAGCCACGTACCAATTTTGAGGAGGTTGCACTCAACGAATTAGCTTCATCCATAAAGGAACATGGTATTATTCAGCCTATTACAGTCCGCAAGTTAGGATACGACAAATACCAGTTAATTTCAGGGGAAAGACGTTTTCGCGCGTCACAAATTGCCGGATTAACAAGCGTGCCAGCTTACATTCGTATTGCCAATGATCAGGCGATGCTAGAAATGGCTTTGGTGGAAAATATTCAACGTGAAAATCTTGATTCTATAGAGGTTGCTATCAGCTATAAGCGTTTAATTGAAGAGTGTTCTTTGACCCAAGAACAACTTTCACAAAAAGTCAGCAAACAGCGTTCTACTATCACCAACTATTTACGTTTGCTGAAGTTGCCGGTTGAAATTCAATTGGCAATCCGTAATAATGATATTTCTATGGGCCACGCCCGCGCTTTAATTAACATAGAAAATCCGGATCGACAGTTAGATATTTATCAGCAAATAGTGTTGAACAATTTATCAGTACGCGAAGTAGAAGATCTGGCACGTGGAGCAAAAACAGAAATAAATGTTACTTCAACGCAAATCAGCACCACAAAAACAAATTCAACAAAAGGAAATTTAACTTTCGAACAATTAAAAGTGGTAGATGATTTACGTGCAGTATTTAATACTAAAGTAAATATTAGCAGGGAAACAAATGGAAAAGGGAAAATTGTTATTCCTTTTAAATCGGATAATGATTTAAAACGTATTCTTGATTTGTTAGATGCTTAAAGAAGTTCGAAGCCCCTCCCGACCTCCCCGAAGGGGAGGAGAAGTAACCTCAATATTCACCATTGTGTGGTTGGTGCGTTGGTTCTCCTCCCCTTCGGGGAGGTCGGG
>JAVHPR010000230.1:7015-14363 GCA_036170695.1 Bacteroidia bacterium | reverse complement strand
GGCAGATAGGGACAGCGTTATAGTGGATTATTAATTTGCACCGAAACTTTAGATATTAACATTGCATCAAAACCTAAATATTTTTCAGGTGGTATCCCTAAAATAACAACTCCCGGCACAGGTACTTTTTCACTTCCCGAAATTATACCAGTAATTGATAGCCCATTTATTGCTGGCATTCCCGAAGTTATAATTACCAAAGATGCTTATACCAGAGATCAAAACCCACAAAGTTTCAGCTCATTAGGTAAACTACAAGGTTTAAAACATGGTATTATCAGTTGTAAGTTGCAAGATAAATTCGGAAATCTTTGGTTAGGCACAGGTGGTGGCGGACTTTGTAAATACGACGGGAAATCATTTACTCATTTTACTGAAAAAGAAGGACTTTCTAATGATAATATTTTATCAATGCATGAAGACAGAAAGGGAAATATTTGGTTTGCAACTTTTGGTGGAGGTATTACTAAATATGATGGAAAATATTTCACACATTTTGCTGAAAAAGAAGGATTGGGGAGTATGATAGTGTGTATAATAGAAGACAATAACGGAAATATCTGGTTAGGACTTAACAATGGTGGGCTATATAAATTTGATGGAAAATCCTTCGCCTTTTATACTGAAAAACAAGGAGCAACAAATAAGACAGTTTCTTGTTCTTCAAAAGATGCTAACGGAATGCTCTGGTTCGGAACAGATGGTGAAGGCGTTATAAAATACGACGGAAAATCTTTTTACCACTTTTCTCATAAAGAAGGATTATGCGATAATAATGTCAGAACCATTTTAGTAGAAAAAAGTGGGAGCATTTGGTTTGGAACAGATGGAGGCCTAAGTAAATTCAATGGGAATTCTTTTTCCAATTATTCGAATGAAGACGGTCTTAGCAGTAATTTTATCTCTTCCAGTTTAGAAGACAAAAAAGGGAATTTATGGTTTGGAACTTTTAATGACGGACTTAATAAGTATAATGAACCTCACTCGTCAAATGCAAGTGAAAAAAGGTCTTCTGCTACCTTTTCACATTATTCTGAAAAAGATGGTCTTTTCAATAATATTGTTTTCTCATTGTTGGAAGACAAAAGCGAAAACTTGTGGATTGGATCTTATGGCGGAGGTTTAAGCAAATACGATGGGAAAACATTTACGCATTTTACCACCAATGAGGGATTGGTAAATGGCACTGTTTTTTCAATTCTGGAAGAAAAAAACGGAAATCTTTGGTTTGGCACTAATAGCGGTGAACTTAGTAAATACGATGGGAAGTCCTTCACTAATTTTTCTTCGAGAGAAGGTCTTGGAGCTAATGCTATTTTGTCAATGCTAAAAGATAAAAAAGGTAATTATTGGTTTGGTACTAGTGGAAGTGGTGTAAGTAAATTCGATGGGAAATACTTTTATAATTTTACTAAAAAACAGGGTCTGAAGAGTAACAATGTTAGGTGTATGTATGAGGATAAAATTGGGAATATCTGGCTTGGGACTGACAGTGGGGTATGTAAATATGATGGTAATAGGGTCGAAGCATTTGAAAGAGGAGAGAAGAAAATGTCAGATGCACCGGGTGATCTCAAAAAAATAAACGGTAAACTGGTTAAAACTTTTACAAATTATTCTACCAAAGAGGGATTATGCAACAATCTTATTTTTTCAATCATTGAAGATAAAAATGAAAATCTGTGGTTGGGCACTTATGGTGGCGGAGTGTATAAACTTGTCCTAAGCCCTTCGGCAGAGCCTGTCCTGAGCCCTTCGGCTGCACTCAGGACAGGCTCTGCCGAAGGTTCTCAACAAACAGCAACTTTTACCCAATTTAGTGAAAAAGAAGGGCTTTCCAATAATTTTGTATTTTCCATCCTTGAAGACAAAAATGGGAACCTCTGGTTCGGTACCTGTGGTGGAGGAGTGGTAAAATACGACGGGAAGTATTTTACGAATTTTACCGAAAAAGAAGGACTGAGCAATAATGCCGTCTTATCTATTCTGGAAGACAAAAAAGGGAATTTATGGTTTGGCACCCGTTTCGGACTTAGTAAACTGGCAAATAATTATATGGCTCGTTTAACTAAAATTTATGCCAACCTAAATAGTGATCAACCCTCTTTATTTAAGAATTTTTATTATCAGGATGGTTTTTTAGGAATCGGTAGTAATGCTAATGCAATTCATCAGGATATTAATGGTACTATATGGATAGGTGCAAACGACAGGCTTACAGCATTCCATCCTGAAGGAGAGGCCGATGATACAATTCCACCAAATATCCAGTTAACAAGTCTCGAACTTTTTAACGAAAACATAGCGTGGGCAAATTTTGAAAACAAAAAAGACTCTTCATTAACACTTAGTAATGGTGTTCATTTCGAAGATTTTGATTTTGATAAGGTTAGCAATTGGTATGGATTACCACAAAACCTTAGCTTGGCTTATAACAACAATTACCTCACTTTTAACTTTATCGGAATCACACAAAAACAATCTAAAAAGGTAAAATATAAATATAAGTTAGAAGGCTTTGACGATAATTGGAGTGTAATATCAAGCCGAACAGAAGCGCCTTTTGGAAACATACCAAATGGATCATATATTTTTAAAGTAAAAGCGATGAATAGCGAAGGCTATTGGAGCAAGGACTTTAGTTATGCATTTACCATTCGTCCGCCTTGGCAGAAAACATGGTGGTTCAGAACTTTAGCCGCTTTTTTCATCCTTGTTTCTCTTTATAGTATTTATCGCTGGAGAACAGCATCGCTGCGTGAAGGCAAGAGAAAATTGGAGAAAACAGTAAAGGATAGAACATTTGAAATTGTGCTTCAAAAAGACCAATTGGAAGAAAAATCAAAAGCTTTACAGCAATCTTACCATAATATTAGCTTATTAAGTCAAATTGGACAGAAAATAACATCTACACTTGACCTTGAAAAAATTCTGAATACCGTTTATGAAAACGTAAAATCATTGATGGACGCCGAAGAATTCGGGATCGGAATATATAGTGCAGAAGAACAAGTTATTGATATGCAGTTTTCGTTCTATCAATCTAAAAAGGTTATTATTAACAACAAAGTTTCGATGCAGGATGAAAACCGTTTGGCGGTTTGGTGTGGAAAAAACAAAAAAGAAATTTTTATAAATGATATGGAGACTGAATATGTGAAATATGTTCCTTCTCTGGATGCCTACAAAACTAATCAGTCCGGGGTTTTTATCCTTCAATCACTGTTATGTTTACCATTGTTAATTGAGGACAAGTTATGCGGAATAATTTATGTTCAGAGTCCCAATAAAAATGCATACACGCCTATTCAACTTGAAATGTTCAGATCGTTTGCTACTTATACTGCAGTAGCATTAAATAATGCAGCGGCATATAAAAAATTAAATGTAGCGATGCTGGAGGTCGAAAAACTCTCCATTGTTGCCAGCAACGCTGAAAACACTATTATTATCTGCAACCCTGATGCTGAACTGATATGGGCAAATGATGCATTCACTCATATTTTTGGCTATACGCTGGATGAATTTAAAGCGGAAAAAGGGAAAACTATTATGGAGGTAAGCACTAATCCTAATATAAAAAATGTGCTTAACGAATGTATAGAAAAAAGAACAGGAGTTTCTTTTGAATCCAAAAACCGGATGCGCAATAACGAGGAACGCTGGTTTCAATCTACACTATCACCTGTTTTTAATGAAAACAATGAGTTGCGTAACATTATTATTATTGATTCGGACATTACTGAAAGAAAAATTGCAGAGCTTTTGCTGTCGCAAAAAAATAAAGAAATAACTGACAGCATTACCTATGCTAAACGCATACAGGAAGCCATATTACCATCTGACCGATCAGTAAAAAATATGCTGCCTGAATCATTTATTATCTATAAACCAAAAGATATTGTTGCCGGAGATTTCTATTGGATTGAAAAGGTTGATGATTTAATCGTATTTGCAGCAGCAGATTGCACCGGGCATGGCGTTCCGGGAGCGATGGTTAGTGTTGTATGCAATAATGCGCTTAACAGATCCTTAAGGGAATTTGAATTAAAAGAGCCTGATAAAATATTAAACAAAACACGTGAATTGGTTATTCAGCAATTTGAAAAAAGTAGCGATGAAGTTAAAGATGGTATGGATATTTCACTTTGCGTGTTAAATAATAATACCAACCAGTTACAATGGGCCGGGGCTAACAGTCCATTATGGATAATTCGCAATGGAGAGTTAACAGAATACAAACCCAACAAACAACCTATAGGTAAATATCCTGAAAATAAACCTTTTACTAATCATTTAATCACCCTGCATAAAGGAGATTGCATTTATATTTTTACAGATGGATATTTAGACCAGTTTGGTGGAGTGAAAGGGAAAAAATTCAAAGCTCTAAAAATGAGAAAATTACTGTTAAGTATTCAGGACAAAAATATGAACGAACAGCTTTCAATTATCAATAGCACATTCGATGAATGGAAGGGAAATAAAGAACAGGTTGACGATGTTTGCGTTATTGGGGTGAGTTATTAATACAGCTTTAAATAAGCGGTAAATTCATTTTTTATTTTGTAAATTGTATATTAATTTTGTATCTTAGTCAACAAACTATTATTCAGATGCTAAAAAAATACTTTTTTTCTTTGTTTTTCTCCGCTTTCCTTTGCTTATTTTCATTGAACAATGCATTAGCTCAAGTAACAGAGCCACCTGCAGATAATGATAAATTAAGTATCCTTACCTGGAATGTTTATATGCTTCCACGTCTGGTATTTCATACGGGGCAACTTGAGAGGGCACGTGCCATTGTCGATCAATTAAAAGATCAAAATTATGATATCGTTGTATTTCAGGAAACATTTGATAATAAATCAAGGAAAATTATCTGGAATGGATTAAAGGAAAAATTCCCATACCAATCAGGAGATCCCAAACACAAACATTTTTATAAAGTCAGCACGGGTATTTTTATTATCAGCAAACTTCCTTTAGAAGTAATTGATGATATTTATTTCTCTGTTTGCGGTGGAACGGATTGTTATGCTGTTAAAGGTGCCGTTTTAGTTAAAGTGACTAAAAATAATCATACGGTTCAAATCATTGGAACACATTTGCAATCTGCCGATGGGAAAAAAATGACAGGGCAGCAAATCAGAAAAATTCAATATGAAGAAATCAAAGAAAAATTGATGATCCCTCACTCAGAGCCTGGGGTTCCACAGTTTTTTGTCGGTGATTTGAATACTTCAAAAGATGATAAAAAGAGCTACGATCAACTGCTTGCTACAATGGAAGTTGAAGATGGAGATATTACAGGCGGAAATCAATTCTCTGCCGTTGGTGGAAAGAATGATCTTGATATCAGTCCTAATGATAAGCCACATCTCATTGATTACATTTTATGCAGAAGAAACGGAGGTTTTGTAAGCTTTACTCAACGTTGTGTGAAAATTTTCCAGGAACGCTGGAGCAAGGATCACAATGATCTTTCCGACCATTATGCAGTTTTAGCGGAGATTGAACTTAAGCCGCAATAAATCAATTGCCGCTATTAAAAAAAGACTTATTTATTTTTCAAATTTCCGGGTTAATCAACCTCTTCAACCACAAAACCAACGCTTTTTAAATCTTTCCAGAAATCAGGATACGATTTTTTTACTACTTCAGGCTGCTCAATAATAATTGAATCAAGTTTCATTGCATAAGCCGTAAAAGCCATTGCCATCCGATGGTCTTCGTATGTAACAATCGATACTTCTTTTGAGAAAGCAGGTGAGAGCTTGTTTTTAGGATTTATTTCTATTGAATTATCATTTAGGATTTCTACCTCCACTCCTAATTTTTTTAATTCGTTTTTTAATGCAACTACCCGGTTGGTTTCTTTTATGAGTAAGGTATGAGTCCCATTAAACAAGGATGGTATATTTAAGGCACTTACAACTACTGCGAATGTTTGTGCTAAATCAGGACAATCAGAAAAATCAAAACTAAAATGTTCTTTAAACCCTCTCATTTTTGTCAGATGAATCCCATTGGGAATGTATTCAGTTTTTACACCAAAAAACGAAAAAATAGCAGCTACAATTGAATCACCCTGTAAACTTTTATTTTTTAACCCGTAAATTGTGAAATCAACTTCCGTTGACAAGGCGGCCATTGCGTACCAATATGAAGCCGAACTCCAATCGCCTTCAACTTCAAATAGGTAATTTGGTTCACTTTTTCTGTGATATTTCTGATTACTTACTGAAATAAAATTGTCGTGCCATTGTCCATATACACGAAACTCTTCCATCATTTTCAGTGTCATATTAACGTATGGTCGGGAAGTAATTTCGCCATTAAAATTAATAACCAATCCGTTTTGCAGTTTCGGGGAAATAAGCAGCAATGCTGAAACATACTGACTGCTTACATTGCCATCCATTTGAATTTCAGTACCCTTTAGTGTATTACCAACAATTTTTAAAGGCGGGAAACCGTCCTTTTCCATGTATTCAATAGTGGCTCCCAAATCCCGCAAGGCCTCTACCAAAATTCCTATAGGACGTTTTTTCATGCGCTCTGTCCCTGTTAAAATGTGTGTTCCAGGTTTCGTAGAAAAAAAGGCTGTTAAAAAACGCATGGCAGTTCCGGAAGCACCCACATCATAAAGGAATTCGCCTTGCGAATTACGATCTCCTTGTGTGTTTACATGTGTTAATGCTGGAGGAGCATCAAGAGAAAGTGGTTTGTAGGGAAATATTTCGGATTGAGAATTAAGAATCTGTTGTAAAATAACAGTGTCCTCAGCAGTTGCAAGATTTTTTATTTCAAATCTGTCGCCGCAAAGTGCCTGAATAATTAAAGCACGATTACTTTCGCTTTTTGAAGCTGTAAGTTCAATACTCCCAAACAGTTTTTTTGTCGGGTGTGAAATTCGGTACTTCATTAATTCTATGAATTAATTGTGGTTACGAATTTACAAAATAAAAACGGAATTTAATGAATATCTAAATGCACTTTTAAGAAGCTGCGATTTTACATTTTGGAAAACAACTGGTATAGCGGAATATATTGGAGAATACTTTACTATGGAAGTAGAAATTTTCAGAGAGAAAATACCTAAACTATTCTCTGATTTTAAACAATCCTAAATATTAATGAAAGAGAATGGCTGCTGGACTGTTAAATGCTAACACTCAAAAAAGCCTGCGAATACAGTATTCTTAAAATATTTCAAGTATTTCCAAGCCAAATAAATCAGCAAAATTCAGAATCAGTTAACAAGCATACTGATTTATTATTACCTTTGCGGCCAGATACTAATATTAATTTAAACAAAACAAACAAAAATGAAAAAATTATTCGC
>JAVHPR010000230.1:0-7005 GCA_036170695.1 Bacteroidia bacterium | reverse complement strand
AAAGCAAAAATGGATTCTTTATTTAATGCTGCCAGTCAAAGTATGACTACTGCTATGGATTCAGCTGCTGTTGCTCCTGCTGCTGAACCTGCTGCTCCTGCAGTAGAAGAGAAGAAATAATTTTAAACTGCCTCCTGCTCTATCCTTCCGGAAGTTCAGGAGGCATTTTCTATTTCATCAATTCGATTGCTTTCTTCAAAACATTATCTCTACTTTGAATAACAGGATAATATCCTTCGCTGCTCCATATATTCCTCGCGATTAAGGCTTTCAATTGTGTTTTAATTATTTGCTTCGAAAGGTTAATTTGTTGCGGGTTGGTAACAATTTTGTTTTTTCCTGTGTATGCTACAAACTCATTAAATACCTCCTCATTAATATTAAACGTTGAATTGAAATTATTAAACGTTTTATAGGCATTCAGTTTTTTTCTTTCTTTGTCTGCATAACTAAAGGCAAAATCATTTACCAAACCACCATACATAACTTCTGTTAAATATCGTGATCGTCCAACTGTATCCAATGGTACGAATACATCAGGAGTAATACCACCACCACCATAAACAATTTTTCCTGCCGGAGTACTATATTTTAATGAATCTAAAATCTTCACACTATCTGCATTTTCAAGCTCTCCGCTTGTGTAACGTCTGTATTCTTCATTATAATATGCTTCCAGTCCATCGGTATATGGTTTTTGAATGCAACGCCCTGTAGGAGTATAATATCGGGCAATTGTTAAACGTAAGGCAGAGCCATCGCTAAATTCACTTTGCTCCTGAACAAGTCCCTTTCCAAAAGAACGTCTGCCAATAATGGTTCCCCGGTCGTTATCCTGAATAGCACCTGCTATAATTTCACTGGCTGACGCTGATCCATCATCAATTAATACAATTAATTTACCAGTTTCAAAATCCCCTTTGCCGCTAGCTTCATACGCTTTGCGTGGCCGAGCTTTCCCTTGTGTATAAACTATCTCCTTGCCGGTGCTCAAAAATTCATCTGCAATATCAACCGCAGTATTTAAATATCCACCACCGTTTCCACGTAAATCAATAATCAATTTTTGCATCCCTTGTTTTTTCAACTTATCAAATACCTTCCTATATTCAACATAAGTATTTGCTGCAAAACGACTAATTTTGATATATCCTGTTTTTGGGCTGACCATATATGCCACATCGATACTATAAATGGGAATGGTGCCTCGTGTTATAGTAAAATCAAGCAATTGAGGACTCCCTCTACGCTTAATACGTACTCTTACTTTTGTATGGCCTTTCCCTTTAAGTTTCTCCATAACATCCTTATTGGTGATTTTTATGCCGGCTATTTTTTTGCCTTCCACAGAAACTATTTTATCACCGGCATGTATTCCAACACCTTCAGCTGGTCCACCAGGGATTGCTGCAATTACGCATATCGTATCCTCAACAATATTAAATTCTATTCCAATCCCTTCGAAGTTTCCTTTAAGAGGTTCATTATTAGCCTGTAATTCATCTGCAGTAATATAGGCGGAATGAGGATCAAGATTTTGGAGCATTGCTACAATAGTTTTTTCAACTAATTGTTTGTCATCAATTATATCAACGTATTCCTGTTGGACATAATGTAATACTTCTTCAATTTTATTGTACTTGTTATTGGCATCAACTGAAATACTTCCAAGAGAATTATCCAGATGAAATGTTGTTCCAATAAAAATTCCGAGTATTAAAATCAGGGCAAATACTATGGGTAGGTAAACGTAAAATTTAGGGCGGTTCATAATTTCAATGGGGCAATTTTACAATTAATCAGTAGGCAATTTTGCAATTTAATCAATGGATAATTACGTTATATACGAACAAAGGTATTTCTTTTACAACAATAAAAATGCTAATATAAAGTTTAAATAAGCCATAAAATGTTAATTGATAAATATCTTAGAATTGAACAATCAAATAAATTGCATATTGCTTAATTGCCTATTGTATAATTACCTACTGTTTTTTGTTATATCGTAATACTTCAACACCGAATTTTGTAAGAAAATCAACACCTTCATCAGTTGCCAGTCCTTTGAAATCGGCATAGGAGTTCAAATAATACACTTTTTTTATTCCGAGGGTAAAAATAACCCTGGCACAGGAAATACATGGTGAAAGTGTTACATACAGCGTAGAACCTTCAATAGAGATATTACTCTTGGCAGCATATAATATTGCGTTTTGTTCGGCATGCAGCGCTAAAGAGCAACTACCTTTGCTATCACGGGCACACCCATCGTCAGGCCATACTTCATCACAATTATGAGTACCTGCCGGCGGGCCATTATAACCCAATGAGACGATGCGGGTATCTTTAGTAAGTACAGCGCCTACTTTAGCTTTCACGCAGTGTGAGCGCTTTGCCAGATTTTCTGCCAGCTCCATGTATATTTCATCAAATGTAGGTTTGCTCATATAAATAATTAATTTAGAATATAAAATTGCAATTAAGATTTGAGTATTGAGATATGGGTATTGAGATATGGGTATTGAGATATGAGTATTGAGATAAAACGAACGCTTGGAAAACGAAAACCTTTCTCACATCTCACATCTCATATCTAAAATCTTATACCTATTTAATTAAACTTAACCCTTCTAAAGCGGATTTACTGGTAGGAGAAATTAACAACGCTTTATTAAATAATACTTTTGCTTCTTTGGTTTTTCCCAATTGATAATTTGCCCATGCATACATTAGTAATGCATCATATCCAAAAGGATAAAGATTAACAACTTTTTCAAAATGTTTATATGCTGATTGATAAACTTTTTTATCATAATAATACAATCCCATCCGATAGTTTGCTGTTGTATTTTGAGGATCAATTTCCAGAATTTTATTGTATTGAATAATTACCTGATCCATATTACCTAAAACTGCAGTTGGATAAATATATCCAAATCTCGCTTCGAGGGAATTTGGTTTTAAAACAACAGCTTTTTTATAATAATTTTGAGATTCGGTATAAAGTCCTGCCTCATAATTTAACCAGCCGGCACGTAAATTTAATTCATACGATTTTTCGTCATACACTTTTTTTATTGCTTCCGCTGCTTTCGCATATTCTCCTTTATATTCAAGAGTATAACTAGTGCTAAAAGCCGCTTGTTGGGCAGCATCCTGAGCATTAATATTATTCAACGAACCTATTGTAACAGATGCCGCAATCATTATCTTTTTTAAAGTTTCCATTTTATTCCTCCTATTATTGTTTGGGTTTTATAATTATTTTTTATTGATTCTGTTACTAATTTGTCATTAACGGTGTAATAAATATTTTCTCTATTAAAAGAAACATATCGCAATGAAAATTCAAAATGTTTTAACAAGGCTGAAGTTATTGAAAATCCATATTTAAACAAAATTTTATCTCCGGTATTAAAAACAACAAAAGCATTGTTTTCGCAAAAGTTTTGCAGGTTCCCATAAGTTATTCCAGCTTCTACCCATAGCTTAGGAACTATCATCATTCCTAATTTTTGCACAAGTATGATACGGTTCGTGCTATTTTCATTCAGATAAAAAAGAGATGACGTGCCATAATAATTTGTTGTTTTAAATGGATAATAAGTAAGAGAAAGACCCGCCTGTAGCTGAGTTAATCCATTCAATTGCGAAAATCCGGCAGAGAAATTATAGGTGTAAATATCAATATTTTTGGCCAGGGAAATAGAAGTAGCGTAATTTAAAAAGGATGTGTCTTTTTTGCTGAAAATATATTTATAATTAATATTGTCATAGCTGGCATTTAATTTCCCGAATTTTACATTAATAAGATGGAAGGCGGGAGATACTGAAAAATGCTTAAACTGGTAATTTGGACTGAAATAATAATCGTGTTGAGTCAGGCTGTAATTATCAATTGTATCATTATTATTTGTGTTAATCTTTCTTGCCATATTGATATTGATATTGCAATAACCCTGATAAATAGAAATTTTATTTCCAAACTGATGGTTTAATCCGATATGCATGTATCTCATGGTATTGGTGATAGTGGCTTCACCATATATATTCGCTGTACCGTTTATATCAGCATTTTTAATATCAGTTTGATTACTGAATGCCGGCCCGCCTTCGCAATAAACACTTTCGATATATTTATTTTTAGGAGGTTTTATTTTGTTCCATAATGTACTTTGGAATATGGATGTTAAAGCCCGTGCTTCGCTATTTCTGCCGGAAAAAATATAGCTGTAATAAAGGTATTCAAGCGCAGTATTATCGGAGGAATTAAATTTTACAGCTTTTTCAAAATGTTTAACTGCCAGCATATATTTTTTTAGTTCATAATAGGCAATGCCAACTCTCAACCTTAAATGAAAATAATCGTATCCCTGAGCAATTGCCTTATTGCCATAGCTAATAAGACCAGACCAGTTATTGTCATAATAGAGTTCAGCACTATTTTGCTCCACCATTGCTGAATTTGATAGGTCCTGAGCAACACTGGAAACAATAATGAAAAAAGAAATAATGAAAATAAATATTTTATTCATTTGAATGATTGAAAATTACTAATCGGTTTATCAGAGCATTAAAACATCCGTTTATTTAATTAAACTCAAACCTTCCAACGCAGATTTGTCATTCGGACTATATAATAATGTTTTATTGAATAAAGTTTTTGCTTCATTCTTATTGCCTAAAAAATAATTCGTCCAGGCACTCATTAGCATATTATTATAGCCAAAAGGATAGAGATTTAAGGAAACATCAAAATATTTTTTTGCATTAATATAATCTTTACGATAATAATAAATCACACCTAAATTGTAATTTCCACTTGTATTTTTGGAGTCTAATTTTAATATAGAAAGATAGGTTTTTTCGATTTCACTCCATTTCTCCAATTTTGTAAAAGGATAAATAATAGCCCATAAAGGTTCTGTTGCAGCGGGCATCAATGCGATTGCTTTTTGGTAAAACCCTATTGATTCAGCTTGTTTTCCAGCTAAATAATTCAGCCAACCTAATCGTATATTGGTTTCATAGGATGAAGAACTGTAAACAGCGTTCAGAGCCGCTATCGCAGCATCATACTTTTGACTTGCTTCATAATCATAAGATTGACTAAATGCAGTCATTAATGCTTTGTCCTGCCCATGAATATTTAATGCAAGTAATACCAGAATTGATGAGAATGTAATTTTTAAGAGTTTCATTTTTTTATTTTTATTTGTTATTGGGGTATTTCTTTATAAATACATGAAGAAACAATGCAATTTTGCTAAGAATATTTTCTAATGAAATATCCTCACTCACGGTTCTCGACTCCGCTCGAACAATGTCGTTTCGTTAAGAAGCATCGCACATATTTTTCGACAGGCTCAATATGACCAGCGCGCTGTCAGTCAGAGCTTGTCGAAGACTGTGGGCGGATGTTTTTTCATTAACTAAACGACATTGTCCGCTCGAACTGACTGTATTAATAGTCATTTCGAGCGGAGTCGAGAAAGTGCGAGGGCCTTTTAATTTCTTTGAAAATGACATTGCATCAGGATACATAAATATAAGATTCTGTTTTATTCTTTGTATGAATAGTGAAACGATTAATTTTATTATCTTTTAATTCCATTTCAAAATTAACTTTTTTAAAAGTATAATTTATGAGTTTTGTTTCAATTTCGGTATTAATAATTAATTTTTGCGGAGCATACATATTATCTGCATAGGTAAATGTTGAAGTGTGATTTGCTTTTGTGAACAAATAAAAAGGTGCTACAAAATCCTGAAAAAACTGAATTAATTTATTATTGAAATGAATTAAGGGTACATTATCTTTTACCTTAATGTTTTCATAATATCCCAGTAGCTGCCGGTATGCAGCGAGATAAAAATTAAATAGTAACGATTTTTTGTCTCCCTCAAAATCAGTAAAATAAATCATTACGCCATCATTAATAAAGTAAGCATGGGACTTGCTTTCTTCACAATAAATATAAGTTCTATTCCACGCATCAGTATAGACTTCCCAGTTAATATTTATAGAAGTATTTTCTTTTTGAAAAGTAATTTTTTGCCCCGGATAAAATGAAAAACTTAAAATCAATAATTCATTAACCTGCACATTACTTATAAAAGCTCCTTGTTTCGGAACTTCCGAAATTTTCAATGATTTTTCTTTCCCATTACGTTCAATAAAATAGGAAATGGGGTAGCTTAATGTTTTTTCGCCTATTGTAGGCGAAGTTTGTAATTGAAAATGAATATGCGGCTCAGGTGAACGACCCGAATTTCCACAGGTTGCAATAAAAGCTCCTTTATAAATATATTGCCCGATAAAAACGTTAAAAGAATCTTTTTTTATATGGCTGATTTGAGAAAACAATCCATTAAGGTGATTAAGTATAACAGTATTGCCCCAGTTTTGCTCCGTATTAACGTCACCAACATCATTATCCTCCACAGTATTAATAATATCATAAACATAACCATCGAAGGGTGCTAAAATTTCTTTGTTATATGAATAAAAATTTTCCCTGGAAAACCCATCTCTCCAGTTTGCAGGTTCATGATAACTATTCGATTTTGAATCAACAATTACAAAATCTAATGCCTTGCTCCAATTGCCCATATGGGTTACTTTCCCGTCATAACCCTGACTTACACTCCATTCACCTGAAAAAGGAAGAATAATTTTATAAAGATGTTCATTTTTGAACCGCTGTATGGAATTAAGGTATTTATAAATTGTTTTTTCAGCAGAAAAATATTGAATTGTTACCACCTGTAAATATTTTTGTAACCATCGTTGATTTATTGAAAAAAGGAAAGCGGTACAAA
Source organism: Bacteroidia bacterium (assembly GCA_036170695.1). Classification (GTDB taxonomy): domain Bacteria; phylum Bacteroidota; class Bacteroidia; order 2-12-FULL-35-15; family 2-12-FULL-35-15; genus 2-12-FULL-35-15. The sequence goes on along the minus strand of JAVHPR010000230.1, from coordinate 183 downwards.
CAACGCTGAATGAAAAGGTATAGGCTTTTAGTTGAAAAACCGCCAACATTTTACCAATCGACAACAATACTAGCACCAATATTGGCGTAAGAATTAAAACCGTAAAATAGCTATATGTATTTGGAATTATAAAAAAACAACCAATTGCAATCGCAAGAAAAATGAAGTTTGATCCCAGTAAAT
>JAVHPR010000229.1:0-2940 GCA_036170695.1 Bacteroidia bacterium | reverse complement strand
TATTTGCTACTTCCATTATTTATTTAATTGTATTTAATTTAATTTCTTTGGGTTGCTGTGCTGCATGAGGATGTTCTGCCCCTGCATAAATATAAACATTGCGTCTTAGTGCATCGCCTAATTTGTTTTTTGGTAACATACCGCTAACGGCTGATCTTACAACCTCTGTAGGCTTTTTAGCTAATAACTCCTGAGGTGTGGCGTAACGTTGTCCACCCGGATGACCGGTATGGCGAACATATTCTTTATCAGTTAATTTTTTGCCGGTCAGTTTAATTTTCTCAGCATTAATAATGATTACGTTATCACCTGCATCTGCATGTGGGGTAAAATTTGTTTTATCCTTACCTCTTAAAATATAGGCTACTTTAGAGCTTAAACGACCTAGTATCTGGTCTTCGGCATCTACTAACACCCATCCTTTGTTTACAGTTTCTTTACTGGCCGAAACTGTTTTGTAACTTAATGCTTCCACTGTATTTTAGTATTAATTTATATTCTTGAGATCCAATTTTTTATAAATCGGGACGCGAAGATAGGTAGATTTTTTATTCCTAACAAACTTATTTCAAATAAATTGTTGAAAACTAAACTTTAAGGGGCTTTTTGACCTGTTTATTTCGCATTAAATAGGTGAAATTTGAAAATACTGTCCGGAAAGATTTGGAAGTCATACATTTCCCTCCGAATCTGCTTTTGCCCTGCTTTTCGTTGCAAGGCCGCGCCATACTTTTAACCTGCCTTTGGCGGGCTTTACACTGCAATCAGGCTTATTTATCAAAAGTATAGTTTCAGGAATTTACCACTAAGTCGCTGAGCCCACTAAGAACCACTGAGAAAAATTATAAAAAAATTGCCTTCAAAATTGTTTGATGTGTCAGCAAAGTGAATAAGCATCGTTTTTGGGGGGAATATTCTTTTGGTTCTTTTGGTTCTTAGTGTGCTTAGCGCCATAGTGGTAAAAAACTAATCGTCAGCTATTAAGAATCATTCTAAATTACTCGATTGACAATTCCATGACAATAAGCTCCTGAATAGAAAAGATCTTTGTATAGATAAAAAATGATTCCCGTGAATAAGATAAAAATTATAGCATTTACGCACAAAAATACCGACATTAATGATATCGGTAAATTGCATATCGAAGAAAGTGCTTTACAAAGTCGTTTGCAGACGCTAAAGCAAGCACTTAAGCTTGATGAATTATTATATCTTTCTACCTGCAATCGCGTTGAATTTATGCTATCCAATAACAATAAGATAAATAATTCTTTTCTTATCAACTTTTTTACCGCTTTTAATTCCGAATGGTCAGCAATTGAAATCAATTGGGCTGTTAAAAATGCACAGGTTTTTGAAGGCGATGAAGCATTACGTCACCTGTTTAACGTTGCTTCTTCAATAGATTCATTGGTAGTTGGAGAAAGGGAAATTATCACTCAGGTTCGCAATGCGTATGATAAATGCAGCGAATTAAATTTAACAGGAGATATAATCAGATTGGCAATTAAGAGAACAATTGAAACCGCAAAAGATGTTTACACAAATACTAATATAGCTCGTAATCCAGTGTCTGTGGTATCATTAGCCTACCGGAAATTACGTGAATTAAATGTAAAACAAGATGCTCGTTTTTTGATTATTGGCTCCGGTGTTACTAATACCACCATGGCGAAATATTTGAAAAAACACCAATTTTCGAACTTTGCTGTATTTAACCGTACTCTTGAAAATGCCCAAAAATTAGCACAGGAGTTAAACGGAAAAGCTTATTTACTTTCGGAATTGAAAAATTATAAAGAAGGTTTTGATATTATTGTTACCTGCACAGGGTCTTCTGAAAGCATTATCACACCTGAAATATACAAGAGCATAATAGGTGATGATAAATCAAAAAAGGTAGTGATTGACCTTGCTATACCTAATGATTTGGATGCTGAGATATTAAATAATTATGATGTGAATTTAATTGCAATAAATAATTTGCAGGAAATTGCGAAAGAAAATTTACAAGCACGTGAGCAGGAATTGCAGGCTTGTAATATCATCATCGAAAAAAATATTGAGGAGTTTAAGCAAGTTCTTAAAACCCGCAAAATAGAGATGGCAATGAGTGAAGTGCCCAAAAAAATGAAAGAGATTAGAGTAACCGCAAATGAAGTGTTTGCAAAAGAACTCCTGAATTTAGATTCTGAATCAAAAGAGGTATTGGATAAGATCTTATCCTATATGGAAAAAAAATACATCAGTGTCCCAATGAAAATGGCAAAAGAAATATTGATTGAAGATACAAAAAATCAGTAATTTTACCTTCTTAGAGGCAAGTTTCAAATTCAATTTTCCCCATCAATGTCATGCTGAGCGAAGCCGAAGCATCTTGTAAATCAATAAAAAGATTTCTCGACTCCGCTCGAAATGACTCATAGATGTGCTTTTGAGAAAGCCTCCTTTAATTTCACATTTTATAAATAATGGATAGAAAAATAATAATTGGCAGCAGAGGCAGTGATTTAGCATTGTGGCAGGCAAATCATATTTTGCGTAAAGTTCAAAAATTAGGACTTACTGCCGAACTGAAAATCATAAGTACACAAGGAGACCAGATTCAGAATTTAAGTTTTGAAAAACTGGAAGGCAAAGGCTTTTTCACTAAAGAAATTGAAGAAGCTCTGTTAAATAAAGAAATTGATTTAGCGGTTCATTCACAAAAAGATTTACCTACCACATCTCCTGCAGGACTCAAAATTGCAGCAGTTTCCGAACGGGAAGATGCTGCTGACCTTATTGTTGTGCGTAAAGAATGTGTTGACAATACACTTAAATTTTCTATCAAAAAGAATGGGGTTGTGGGTACTTCTTCCCCTCGCAGGAAGTCACAATTACTGGCTTTCCGTAATGATATTCAAATTTCAGATTTGAGAGGCAATGTTCCAACACGTA
>JAVHPR010000228.1:0-2948 GCA_036170695.1 Bacteroidia bacterium | reverse complement strand
TCGCTAATATATATGCCTGAAAATATTTATCCCCCAACTTTTCCGATTGACCCCATTAAGTGCTTGAAAATAAAGCGTTTTTGATTTTAAAAATGCGAAGCAAAAATCATATAAAACAAACAAGCCCTGATAAACAATCGTTTATCAGGGCTTGTCCTGTAAAGTAGCGGGGACCGGACTCGAACCGATGACCTTTGGGTTATGAGCCCAACGAGCTACCAACTGCTCCACCCCGCAATATATCTTTGGTATGTACTTTCAATCAATGTAAAACAACCGTCTGTTGTTTTATTTCGGAGTGCAAAGATATATTTTGTTTCTTTGTACTCCAAATAAATATGATTAATTAATTAATAAATGGCGCATAAGGCTGGTTTTGTGAATATTATAGGTAGCCCAAATGTGGGAAAGTCTACACTTATGAATGTTTTAGTGGGGGAACGCTTATCCATTATCACCTCAAAAGCGCAAACCACACGACATCGGATCATGGGAATTGTGAATGGAGAAGATTTTCAAATCGTTTATTCTGATACTCCCGGTGTGTTAAAGCCTAATTATAAGTTGCAGGAATCCATGATGGAATTTGTATATACTGCAATAACTGATGCTGATATCATGCTTTTTGTTACCGATATTTTCGAAGATGTTAAAATAGAAGAGCAGGTTTTAAATAAAATAAAAAATGCTAAAGTTCCTGTGCTGTTGCTGGTAAACAAGATTGATTTGGCTGTTCAGGATCAATTGGAAACAAAGGTGCAATATTGGAAAACAGAAGTCCCAAATGCAGAGGTAATCCCTGTTTCGGCCCTGGAGAAATTTAATGTCAATTATATATTCGATCGTATCCTGGCACTTTTGCCTGAAGGCCCCGGATTTTATGGGAAAGATGAATTGACAGATAAGCCCGAAAAATTTTTTATTTCGGAAATTATTCGTGAAAAAATATTAACGAACTACAAAAAAGAAATTCCTTATTCGGTAGAGGTTGTTGTAGAATCATTTAAAGAAGAAGAAAAAATAATAAAAATACGGGCAGAAATACTGGTAATCCGCGATTCGCAAAAAGGTATTATCATTGGGCATCAGGGAAAGGCACTAAAAAAAGTTGGGACAGAGGCTCGTAAGGATATGGAAATCTTTTTGCAAAAACAGGTTTTTCTCGAACTCTTCGTTAAAGTAAATAAAGACTGGCGTGATAGTGATAATCAACTGAAGAGGTTTGGATATACTAGTTGATGTGCTGATGTTTTGATGTGCTGATGTGCTGATGTTTTGATACGCTGATATGCTGATATGCTGATTTTCAAATTATTAGATTTAAACGTTTCGATGTCCCGATAAAGACCTTTAGGTTGTGTTGTGTTTGCGTGAGGGATTGCAGTGGAAATCCTTTTCTTTTTAGAAAAGATTGCAGCGGAAAGCCCGACCCTTTCTTTTTTAAGAAAGGGACACGCCCAAATTACCTTAACAATAACAAAAAACATTAAATTAAAATGGCAAATATAGTAGCAATAGTAGGGCGTCCGAATGTAGGGAAATCGACAATTTTTAATCGTTTAACCGAGAGCAGAAAAGCGATAGTTGACGCTGAATCAGGCGTTACACGCGACAGGCATTACGGAAAATCGGAGTGGAACGGCTTGAAGTTTTCTGTGATTGATACCGGTGGATATGTGAAGGGATCGGATGATGTTTTTGAAGGAGAAATCCGTAAACAAGTGAAACTGGCTATTGATGAGGCTAATGTGATTTTATTTGTCCTTGATGTTTCGGAAGGAATAACAGAAGACGATAAAGTGGTTGCAGATATATTAAGACGTGGCAAAAAGAAAGTATTTGTTGTATCAAATAAAGTTGACAATTTCGTGCGTCAAGGTATGTCCGGCGAATTTTATGCTTTGGGCCTGGGCGAACCGTATAACATTTCTGCCATCAGCGGAAGCGGAACAGGGGAACTGTTGGATGATATAGTAAAAGTGATGGATGCGGATTTTAAGGAGGAGGAGTTAAACATTCCTAAATTTGCTATTGTTGGTCGTCCTAACGTTGGTAAATCATCATTTATTAATGCTTTACTGGGTAAAGAACGAAATATTGTTACCTCAATTGCCGGAACCACACGTGATTCAATCAACACAAGATACACAGCTTATGGTCATGATTTTTTACTAATCGATACAGCGGGTATCCGCAAAAAATCGAAAGTAGAAGAAGACCTGGAGTTTTATTCGGTAATGCGCTCTATCCGTGCTATAGAAGATTGTGATGTAATTTTGCTTTTAATTGATGCAACTTTAGGATTGGAAGCACAGGATATCAACATTTTTCGTTTAGCTGAAACTAATCGTAAAGGGGTGGTAATACTTGTAAATAAGTGGGATTTGGTAGAAAAAAACACCAATTCCACAAAAGAGTACGAAGAGAAAATCCGCGAAAAACTGGCCCCTTTCAGTGATGTGCCTATCGTATTTACATCCGCATTAACCAAACAAAGGGTGCTAAAAGCGATTGAAGTTGCCGAACAGGTTTGTTTAAACCGTACCCAAACAATTAAAACCCGTCACCTGAATGATGTGATGTTACCAATTGTTGAGCAGCACCCTCCGGCAGCAATTAAAGGGAAACATGTGAAAATTAAATTTATTAATCAGTTGCCCACTCATGCTCCTACATTTGCGTTTTATTGTAATCTGCCTCAATATGTAACCGAAGCGTATATTCGTTTTCTTGAAAACAGGATGCGTGAACAATTTAATTTTTCGGGTGTGCCTGTTCAAATCTTCATGCGAAAGAAATAGGTATTGAAAGAGAGGTCGGGATTTTATTTTTATCGAGAAGCAGTATTTCAAAAACATATAAATTATGTTTTATGTTTTTAACATGCAAATTCGTAAAATTGCTTATCTGCTTTAGACATGCTGTCTTTTATTGTTTTGTAATTCCTG
>JAVHPR010000227.1:0-2952 GCA_036170695.1 Bacteroidia bacterium | reverse complement strand
AATTACAAAACAATAAAAGACAGCATGTCTAAAGCAGATAAGCAATTTTATTTTTATATCCCAAAATTTTTAGTTAAAAAATCACAAACTTTAGGTGCAAAATAAATTTTGTGGATAAAAAGAGTACAATCGTCTAAACTCTCTTTGTATTTCAGTTTATCATTGCGATATTTGTATAAAGTCATAACATTTTGTGAATGATTTCGTTAATAGCACTATGAAAAAAAATGCCTTAATCTTTGTTATCCTATTTTTCTGCTTCCCTTTCTTTTGGGTTGGAGGAGGGGCTTCTTTTTCACAAGTTCCCTATGCCCCTGACCTGATTCAGGACGACCCTATTGTTGCTGCACTGGATAGCTTGTATAAATTGGATTTGTTTGAAAGAGGTTATGCAAAAATTAGTTACCCTAAAAATCCAAAATATAATTTTTCTGTCGACTCTATTCCACACTACGATGATATGGTTTATGAAGCAAGGCTTGCCAAATTAGACGCTGTTTCTCCTTTTGATCTGCAATACAACTCCTTTGTTCAGGGTTATATCAATATGTACACGGGACGTAAGCGCGAACAGGTATCAAGAATGATGGCTCTTTCACAATTTTATTTTCCGATGTTTGAACAAATGCTGGACAAGTATAATTTGCCATTAGAATTAAAATATCTGGCAATTTGTGAATCGGCATTAAATCCTTTGGCAAGAAGTCGTTCTGCCGCAATGGGTTTATGGCAATTTATGTATCCTACCGGAAAAATGTTTGGGTTAAAAGTAACGTCCTATGTTGATGAACGTTGTGATCCGTATAAATCCACCACAGCAGCTTGCCAGTATTTTCAATACCTGTACGGACTTTTTGGTGACTGGCAGATGGTACTTGCCGCTTACAATGGTGGACCGGGTACTGTAAATAAAGCCATCCGCAGAAGTGGCGGAAAAAAAACTTATTGGGAAATACGCCCATATCTGCCAACAGAAACGCAAGGATACGTACCTGCATTTATCGCAGTAAATTATGTGATGAATTATACTTCCGAACACAATATCAGATCATCTATTCCGAAAAAAACATTTTTAGATGTGGATACAGTAACTGTAAAAATGCAACTTTCGTTTGATCAGATTTCTTCCATGCTGAACATTTCTGATGAAGAACTTCAGTATTTGAATCCATGCTACCGAAAACGCGTAATACCTGTGGACTTGGAAGAGCCAAGCTTTCTAACACTTCCTTCCGACAAGATTGGAACATTTATTAATAACGAATCGAACATTTACAATCATCAGAAGCCGAAACTCCTTAGCGAGGATATTTTAGCATCTCAGGAAATAGCTAAAACACATCTTGTAAAAAAAGGAGAAGGATTAACGGGAATAGCCAATAAATACGGGTGTTCTGTTGCAGATATAAAAACCTGGAATGGCATGTCTTCCACCAAATTAAAACCGGGCAAAAAATTAACTATTTATGTCCGTGAGAAAAAACCGGAAAAGAAAATATTAGTTTCGATTTACCATATTGATTCCGTGCATGTTCCGCCTTTAGTTGAAAACAAAGTAATTAAAAACGCGTATAGTGGTGTTAAGTTTTACACCATAAAAAAAGGAGATTCATTATATAAAATATCACGGGATCATAATACCACCGTTGATGAAATAAAACGGCTAAATAATTTAGGGATTAATTATAATTTGTTACCGGGAAAGGTAATTAAGGTTAATGAGTAAGGAGTTTAAGGTTTTGGAAATTAAACATCAAAAGCTAATATTTCACTGGAGGAAGAAAGTAAAGTCTCAAACTGTTCATGCTTATGGATACTTCCTGAAATTTTATACGTATAACGAAGTTTGTCATCAATTTTACTTAAATTAACCTGTCGTGATTGCAGATGACATTCCTTTATAAATATTTTTATAAGTAAAAACGACTCCGCTTGATTTTTAATACTTATTTTATAATACCTTTCTGTATTTCTATTATCAATAATTGATTGTATTCCGGAAAACCCAAGCAAAATTATTAGAATAGCAACAAGCGTAATAAAGGCAAATGGGTATGCACCGGCACCAATAGCCATACCAATGGCTGCACTAATCCAGATTGTTGCGGCGGTTGTTAACCCCGAAATGTTTGAACCATCCTTAAAAATAGCACCGGCACCTAAAAAACCAACTCCTACTACAATATTGCCCACAACGTGATAGTCTGTTCCGTTGGCTATTTGTTTTGACAACATCGTAAATAACGTAGCGCCAATTGTGATCAGGGTGATGGTTCTAAAACCTGCATTTTTACTTTTATACTCTCTTTCAGCCCCAATTATAGAACCGGCAAGCATTGAAGCTACAATCTTAATAATATCTTCACTTACAAAATCTGGAAAAACCATATTTTATTTCAATTAAAAAAAATTCAATTTCAAAATTAATCTATTTTATTTTAAATCAAATAAAACAAATGCTATAAAATTGAATTTACATTTTGTAAATGTGTGAATCATGTAACTTACTTTAAGAACAATGTAACATTTTTGGGGCAGACTTCAGGTACTTTTGCATCCAAGAAAAAAATAAAACTTCACTTTTAATAACAAAAACCAATGATTACCACATTAAACGAAAAGTCAGAAAAAATTAAAAACAGTATTAAGGATACTGCAGAAAAATCAAAAGAAACAATTAGGGAAATTATTGCTTCAAACACAAAATCCATCGATTCAGCGTTGGACTCCAATAAAAAAATTGTAGATACGATCAAAGAAAAATTTAATCAGAAAGAAATGGAGGATTCTGTTACCGACACATTGAAAGGCGCTTTTGGAAAATCAGTTGAACTTGCGGAGGATGCTTTGGATAGTATTATCAATTCATATACAAGACAAATGGAAATGAATGTTGACTTTAACCCACATTGCAGTTTTTTAGATTAGATTTTTGGCTACTCAGGTGGTTTG
>JAVHPR010000226.1:0-2973 GCA_036170695.1 Bacteroidia bacterium | reverse complement strand
GGTCATATTGAGCCTGTCGAAATATGTGCGATGGCATCTTAACTAAACGGCATTGGGAGAGGGGTGACACGTGTTACCTAAAAACAGCCCCCTCTCTTTTGGAGAGCGGATAAAAGGGGAGAGGCTTTTTTTTATTTAAACCAATCGCTGTACATTATATAATTATCTGCGATGCGGTTTATTTCACCTTTGATTAATTCCTGATTAATATCTTTCACTTTTTTTGCCGGGACTCCCGCATAAATCACACCCGATGGCACCTTTGTATTTTCAAGCACAACAGCTCCGGCGGCAATAATTGTATTACTGCCTATTTCACAATTGTCCATAATGATGGCGCCCATTCCGATCAACACATTATCATGAATAGTACATCCATGCACCAGTGCATTGTGTCCAATGGAAACATTATTACCAATTACCACTTTTGTTTTTTCGTAAGTACAGTGAATCACAGCGCCGTCCTGCACATTCACCTTATTGCCCATACGGATTGAATTTACATCACCGCGCACAACAGCATTAAACCAAATGCTGCATTGATCTCCCATAATTACATCACCTACAATTGTAGAGTTTTCAGCTAAATAACAACCGGCTCCGAATTTCGGATGTACACCTTTTACTGGTAATATTAATGCCATAAATCAGTCAATATTGAAATAAAACTTGAATTTACTCATGTGCTGCATTTTCCTTTTTACAGCATTTTTCAAGATCTTTGTATGCTTTTGGATTTGCCGGAACATCATCTGCATCATAACCGGCATTGGAAATAGCGATACGTATTTTCTCGGGGGTAGTTTTCTTTGGATTGTATGTTACGGTTACAATTTTGGTTTTAACATCAAGAACAGATTTTTTTATTCCCTTTTCATAGGATAATGCTTCTTCAATGTTACCCTTGCATATTTTACAAACGGACGATGTTTTAACTTTTAATTCCGCAATTGTTGCATCCTGAGCCTTTGCAGATACAGCAAATAGTATAAGAATTGCTACTACTCCTGTAAATATGCTTTTTTTAATTGAATTCATTTTTTTTGATCCTATTTAAATTTAACAGACGATATAAATTACGTTTCACAATTATTTATAAAAAAATTTATAATGATGTTTAGGGCTGTCCAAAAAATTCATTTTTTACCACAAGGGGCACAAAGATTATTCACAAAGAACACGAAAAACTAAATAAAATATGCAATTGTGAGCTTGGTGCTTGCTTGGTGTCCCTTGTGGTTGTGGTTTTCATACATTTTTTGAACTGGTCATTACTCAATTACCATTTCAGGTATTTCACCTTCAATAATTAAACGACCTATTGTGGCATTTATAATTTGCTCCACACTTATTCCCGGGGCACGTTCCAATAATCGAAAACCTTGTGGTGTAACATCCAATACTGCCAGTTCAGTAACAATTTTTTTCACGCAACCGACTCCTGTCAAGGGCAATTCACATTTTTTTAATAGTTTTGATTCTCCAGCTTTGTTGACATGTTGCATCGCAACAATAATATTTTTCGCTGATGCAACTAAATCCATTGCCCCTCCCATTCCCTTCACCATTTTGCCGGGAATTTTCCAGTTAGCAATATCTCCACTGTCCGACACCTCCATTGCACCAAGAATAGTAAGATCGACTTTCCGCGAGCGAATCATCCCGAAACTCATTGCCGAATCAAAAAAAGCCGAACCTGAAACAGTTGTTATTGTTTGTTTACCAGCATTAATTAAATCGGGATCTTCTTCACCTTCAAATGGAAATGGCCCCATTCCTAAAAGTCCGTTTTCTGATTGTAATACAACGCTCATTCCCTGTGGGATGTAATTGGCTACCAATGTTGGAATTCCTATTCCTAAATTAACATAATAACCATTCTTAATTTCTTTTGCAATACGTTTTGCAATACCTGTTTTGTCTAACATAATTTGATGTGCTGATGTGAGGATGTGCTGATGTGCCAATTTAATCAGCACATTGGAAATCAGCACATCAAAAATTATTTTTTTCTAACTGTTTTTTGTTCGATGCGTTTTTCGTAATTAACACCTTGGAAAATGCGGTGAACGTAAATACCCGGAGTATGAATAAGATCAGGATCTAATTCTCCGACAGGAACCAACTCTTCTACCTCTGCAATGGTAATTTTTCCGGCCATTGCCATCAAAGGATTAAAGTTGCGCGCGGTTCCTTTAAAAATTAAATTGCCTTGTGTATCCCCCTTCCAGGCCTTTACAATGGCAAAATCAGCATCAAATGCATATTCCATCAAAAACTCCTTTTCAACTCCTTCAACAATAAATTTTCGTACCTCTTTCCCATCGGCAATTTCAGTGCCAAAACCCGCAGGTGTAAAAATAGCCGGCATTCCATATCCAGCCGCCATACAACGTGTTGCCAAGGTTCCCTGAGGAATTAATTCTACATCTAATTCGCCACTCAATAACTGACGCTCAAACTCAGCATTTTCGCCAACATAAGAGGAAATCATTTTTTTTACCTGGTGTTTTTTCAATAATAAACCAATACCAAAATCATCCACTCCGGCATTGTTTGAAATACAGGTTAACCCCTTCACATCTTTGTTTACTAATGCTGTTATGCAGTTTTCCGGGATACCACACAAACCGAAACCTCCAAGCATCAAGGTCATATTATCTTCAATATCCTTAACAGCCTCTTCGGCATTTGCTACTGTTTTATTCATGATATTTTTAATTTACTGATTACGACAACGCCCTTCGACAAGCTCAGGGTGACATTACTATTTTATGAATTTATGAATCAAAAAAACATTCCCTTTTACATCCCCCCGCAACACACTATCCATCGCTCCCCCCTTCTCTTTCGCAAAGCCCATCACACAAGGGGGACTTCTGCGTGTTGCTTATTGCTTATTGCCTATTGTTAAATTGCTAAAATTGCTTATCTGCTTTAGACATGCTGTCTTTTATTGTTTTGTAATTCCTG
>JAVHPR010000225.1:0-3022 GCA_036170695.1 Bacteroidia bacterium | reverse complement strand
GCAGGAATTACAAAACAATAAAAGACAGCATGTCTAAAGCAGATAAGCAATTAATGTAATTATAGACACAGACTCTAATTAAACTCCAATTTAGGATAATTTATTGACTCAAAAAGACTATTTTTACACCTTAAATCAATTTTAATAAAACAACAATGAAAACATTAGTAGCAAACTTTTCGAAACAATTAGCCGAAGCAATTGAAATTGGCAATAATGCTAAATTGACGGAATCAAAAAATAAAATATCAAACGTATTAATTTGTGGGCTGGGTGGCTCAGGAATTGGTGGAAGTATCATCAGCGAACTTGTTGCCGGTAATGCAAATGTTCCGATTAATGTAACGAAGGGGTATTTTATTCCGGCGTATATAAATGAGAATTCATTGGTCATTATTTCTTCTTATTCGGGAAATACTGAAGAAACCTTGAATTGTATGGAACTGGCGATTAAAAAAAATGCAAAGATTGTTAGCGTTACTTCAGGTGGAAAAGTATTGGAAATTTCCAAATCAAAAAGTCTGGATTGTATCGTTGTTCCTGGAGGAATGCCTCCACGCGCATGTATTGGATATTCCCTAACTCAGTTGTTTTATATTTTAGATTTCTATGGAGTAACCAGCATAAAATTTAAAGCACAGCTTGAAGCAGCAACAAAATTAATTGAGACCGAAGAAATTAATATTATTGCCGAAGCAACCATTATTGCTGAAAAATTAATCGGTAAAATCCCTGTGATTTACGCTACAACTTATAATGAAGGTATTGCAATTCGTTTCCGTCAGCAGTTAAATGAAAACTCAAAAATGCTTTGCTGGCACCAGGTAATTCCTGAAATGAATCATAATGAATTAGTGGGTTGGACTGAAAAAAATGATGCACTGTCGGTTTTAATTTTTCTTGATAAAGATGAATATTCCCGTAATCTTGCAAGGGTTGAAATAAATAAAGAAGTAATAAAAAAATATACTCCTCATATCACAGAAGTTTTCTCAAAAGGAAATTCCGGGATTGAAAAAGCATTTTACCTTATCCATTTAGGAGATTGGGTTTCTATTATTTTGGGCGAAATGAGGGGTGCTGATCTAATGGAAATTAATGTTATAAATCACTTAAAATCAGCGCTTTCTAAAATTTAATTGAAGATTTGGATGGTGGTTAATGGAACGCTGATGACGCTGATTTTTATGATTATCACGGATAAAAAAGAGGTAAAAAGAGATTTTTAAAAATCATTTTAAATCATAGAAATCGACGTCATCAGCGTTCTATACAACAAATGCAACAAGTAAAATTTATTGATTTAGGATTAATTGACTTCAAAAAAGCCTGGGATTATCAGGAAAAATTGTTTAGTGAGGTTGTACAAATAAAAATCAATAATCGCAAAATTTCAACTGAGCCACAAATTTCTACTCTTAACTCTCAACTCTCAACTCTTAACTCTCTACAACCTACTCCCAACTATTTAATTTTTTGTGAACACCCTCATGTATATACCCTCGGCAATAGCGGGAATAAGGAGCATTTGCTGATTAGCGAGCAACAGTTAATTCAAAAAAATGCAACGTACTATAAAATAAACCGGGGAGGAGATATCACCTACCATGGTCCCGGACAAATTGTTGGCTACCCGATTTTAGACCTCGATAATTTTTTTACTGACATACATAAATATCTTCGTTTTTTAGAAGAAATGGTAATTCGTACCTTAGCTGAATACGGTGTTGAAGCGGGCAGGAGCAAAGGCGAAACCGGCGTTTGGTTAGATGCTGAAAATCCTGCAAAGGCAAGAAAAATATGTGCTATGGGGGTACGTGCCAGCCGATGGGTTACCATGCATGGCTTTGCTTTTAATATAAATACGGATTTGACTTACTTCGGGAACATTATACCCTGTGGCATCGTTGATAAATCAGTTACTTCATTGGACAAGGAATTAGGAAGAAAAAGTGATGAAGAAGAGGTAAAACAAAAATTAAAAAAACATTTTGCAGCGTTGTTTGAATGTGGATTTTACTAGTATAAATTATATTTGTCTTTAACGAATTTGGGTCATTCCGACCGTAGTGGAGGAATCTTTTTATTATTAAAAAGATGTCTCGACAAAGCTCGACATGACACTGCTTCCTTTTGTAATTAAACAACGCTAGTTTCAGCTTTTAAACTTTGTGCTTTCAAACCAATAAAAATGAATTATTACATCATCTACAAACCATACAAAATGATTTCCCAGTTCACTTCTACACATAAAAAGAAGTGTTTGGATTTGTTAAACTTTACTTTTCAAAAAGATGTTTATCCCGTGGGAAGGTTGGATGAAAACAGTGAAGGGCTGTTAATTCTGACCAATGATAAAAGCCTGAATTTTAAACTTCTAACACCTGAATTTGAACATAAACGGATTTACCTCGTTCAGCTGCAGGGAATCATTACTCCCGAGGCATTAAAACAGATTGAAACAGGCATTTCTATTGCTCTTGACGCTGGTCCATATTTTACAAAGCCGTGCAAAGTAAAACTGGTAAAGAAACCTGAAAATCTTCCGCCACGCGATCATCCCGTGAGTGAATTACTTCCAACTTCATGGATTGAACTTACTTTAACCGAAGGGAAATATCATCAGATACGCAAAATGACAGCAGGAGCGGGCTTCCCTTGTATTCGGTTAATCCGGATTGCAATTGAGGACATTCGTTTAGAAAGCATGCAACCCGGCGATGTGCGTGAACTTAAACGCGATGCGGTATATAAAAAATTGCATATCCCGGTTGAATAATTGTGAAATAAAAAATCATCTTTAATTCCTTCACTTGATTTTCATTAAATTTGTTTGTTTTTAATATGCACTCAATACCCCTGACAAGGGCTGAAACCATGCCAGGGCTGAAAAATAAATAGAATCTCGTGTTACGCATTGCCCCAGAGGGGCACAATATTGGTAGAAAACAAACACCAAAATAAATCTAAGCCCCATCGGGGCGAAATATTACGCTCCTCTGGAGCTAAATAATAAGGGGAT
>JAVHPR010000224.1:0-14844 GCA_036170695.1 Bacteroidia bacterium | reverse complement strand
TTCATAAGGAGCTAAGATACTATTTTTTTACATGTCTAAAGCAGATAAGCAATATGAAAAAAATAACATTGGAGAAATTCTTTTTAAAAATTGCACTGTAAAAGATGCTATAGTAAAAAGAGAAGGTATGGACATAATCCCTGGCAACAATAATTTATTTCAATATGAAGAAGCCATCATAAAAAACAATCACGGTTATAATTTGCTAAAAGAGGCTTTACAAAACGCTGAATACGATTTTGTTTTGATAGATTGTCCTCCGTCACAATCTCACCTTAATATAAATGCCCTTTGTGCTTCTGATAAAGTATTAGTTCCAATGCTAATGGATGTTTTGAGCCTTCAGGGCCTTAACCAAATATTAAATACAATACAGGAAGTGAAAGAAAATTTAAATCCGATATTGGAAATTTTAGGTGTATTGGGTGTTTTAGTAGATGAACGCAGACAACTTACAAGGGATATTTTAGAATATGTTCAAACCAATTATCCGATAAGCGTTTTTAATAATTATATAAGGGCAAATGTAAAAGCTGCAGAGGCTCCTTCGCATGGGATTTCGGTGTTGGAATATGCGCCAGCTTCGAGGGCTGCAACAGATTATATTGCTTTGGCTAATGAATTACTTAAAATTACAAATCAGGAAAAAAATAAATTATTTCAAAATTAAACAACAGTGTGGCTATAATGCCAATGCAGTAATAACAATTGTAACAAAAAAACTATGACATTAGGAAAAAATCTTGGAGGTGCTCCTCAAATGAGTTCAACCACCACCGTAAAACAATCAGAAAAAAATTCTGAACAAATAACAAATGATACCAAAGCTGTCATGGAGGCTATGGAGCGCTCCCAGAGAGAAATGGATGCCAGGGTTAATATAATGAATGCATCCTGTTTGGTGTCTGAAACAGATTTGAAAGGCATTATAACATTTGTGAATGATAAATTTTGCGAAGTGGCAAAATATACACGCGAAGAATTAATTGGGCAGCCTCACAATATTGTTCGACATCCTGATATGCCAAAAGAAGTATTCAAAGAAATGTGGGCTACAATTGGCAGCGGAAAATTGTTCAGAGGAGTAGTAAAAAACAAAGCTAAAGATGGCACCCCTTATTGGGTAGATGCTTTAATCTCGCCAGTAATGGGCGAGAACGGGAAGCCTGTAAAATATGTTGGTGTTCGATATGACATTACCGATCAGATGCAAAACACACAAGCTGTGGAACAAATGCAACGTGAAATTGAAGCCCGCATGGCTTCAGTAGATGTTGCCTGTATTGTTTCTGAAACTGATACCAAAGGATTCATCACCTATGTTAACGACAAGCATTGTGAAGTTTCACAGTATTCCCGTGAAGAGTTAATCGGTTCAAATCAGAATATTGTGCGTCACCCTGATATGAAAAAAGAAGTATTCAAGGAAATGTGGGCTACAATCGGGCGTGGAAAAATATTTCGTGGTTTTGTAAAGAACAGAAAAAAAGATGGTTCTCCATATTATGTGGATGGTATTTTTACTCCCGTATTAGGAGCAAACGGAAAGCCAGTTAAATATATCGGAATTCGTTTTGATATCACAGAAACTATTTTGGAAAGTCAGCGCATGAAGGGTATCGTGGATGCAATTGATACTTCGTATGCATTTATCGAATTTGATACTAAAGGGAACGTTGTAATTGCTAATGATAATTTTTTAAAAGTTATGGAATATTCAATAGATGATCTGAAAGGAAGACATCATAGAATGTTTGTGGATAAAGCTTATTCAAACACTAATGAGTATGCTAGATTCTGGGAAGATTTATCGGCAGGAAAAGAGCAGATCGATCAATACAAGCGAATCTCAAGATCCGGCAAGGAAATATGGCTGCAATCAGTCTATTCTCCGGTAAAAGATGAAATGGGAAGAATCATTAAAGTGGTCATGGTTGCTACTGACATTTCCAGTCAAAAGAATGTATTGTTTGATGTACAAAAAATTGTTGAAATAGCGGGTAAAGAAGGCAATCTTAATCAGCGGATACCTACTAAAAATGTGGATAACAAGCTGATTGAGTTAGTGGAAGGAGTTAATAATTTAATGGATATTTTATCGAAACCAATTGGTGTTGTACAAGAGTTGGCGCATATGGTGGCTTCCTCTGCCGAAGAGATGATGGCCAAAGGCGATCAAATGAAACGCAATACACAAGAGATGTCTTCTGCAATTCAGCAGATGGCTGAGGGTGCACAGCAACAGGCACAACAAACCGATGAGGTTTCTAAATTGGTAGATGGCGTATTAAAAGCTGCCGGTGAAATGTCCTCAAAATCAGAAATAATTAACAAGGCTGCCGAACGTGGCCAGGAAAGCAGCAACAGCGGATTAATCACCATTAAAAAAGTGGTTGAAAATATGAATGAAATTCAGGAGTCTGCAAAATCAACTTCAAATTCAATTGTTGTACTTACTCAGCGTTCAGAGGAAATTGCAAATACCTTAAATGTAATAACGGATATCGCTTCACAAACAAACCTGTTGGCTTTAAATGCTGCAATTGAAGCAGCACGCGCAGGAGATGCAGGCCGTGGTTTCGCAGTTGTTGCCGAAGAAATCAGGAAACTTGCAGAAGACTCGCGCAAATCAGCAATTGATATTGCAAAAGTAATTCGTGAAGTTCAGAAAGATGTAACGTCTGCAAGCAAGGCAATTGATAGTATGGAACACAGTGTAAAGAGCGGAAACACTGCATCAAAAGAAGCGGAATCTGTATTCCAGAGCATTTCAATTTCTACCAATGAAACATTGGTACTATCAAAAGAAATATTGTTGTCAACCGGTCTGCAAAAAGAAGCAATGACCAGTACTGTAAAAAGCATCGAGAAAATTGTTGTGGTTTCGGAAGAAACAGCAGCAGGAACAGAGCAAATCGCAACTTCATCTAAAGAATTGAGTTCAGGAATGAACGAAGTTGGCGCAACAAGCAAAGATCTTGCTGATGTGGCTAATCAGTTACTAGAAAGCGTTGCTAAATTTAAAATTGATAAAAAATAATTAACCTCTTTTAAACTATAATAATATGGAAAACAACGAAACTGCCACAATGGAAGAAGTTCGGAAAGAGGCTGCCGCTTACACAAAAAAAAAGAATGTTGGTGAACGCGTGCAACTGATTATTTTCAAACTCGGGAAAGAGGAATACGCAATGAATATTGACCAGATAAAAGAAGTGGTTATTACTCCCCGCATTGCAAAAGTACCACAAACAGCCTCTTATATAAAGGGAGTAGCCAACATCCGCGGAAATATTATTGCCATAATGGATTTGGAAGAACGTTTTAATTTGATTGACACGGCAGATCAAACTTCCTCTGAAACTATTGCTAATTACACCTTAGTTGTGGAAAGCGAGGAATTTAAGGTCGGTATTTTGGTAAAAGAAGTTCCAAATACATTAAGTGTTAACAAAGCAGATATTGATAGTTCTTCTGAAATTATCCGGTATACGGCTTTGGATGAAAGGTGCATTAAAGGCATTGTAAAGTCAGGCGAAAGAATGATAATTATGATAGATATGTTTGAATTACTGGCGATTGATGAACATGTAAAAAAAGTAAATTCCATTTAACGAATACCTAAAATATAATTCATATTAATAAACAAAACCATGAAAAAAGTACTGGTAGTAGATGATTCAATGTATATGCGCACTTTAATAAGTGATGCTTTAACAAAAGCAGGATATGAAATTGTTGCACAAGCAGCCAATGGAGAAACCGCAATTGACATGGCCTTAGAGTTTAAGCCGGATTTAATTACCCTTGACAATATCTTGCCCGATATGATTGGTACAGATATTTTAAGGGTTTTGAAGCAAGATGAAAAAATTGACTCGAAAATTGTAATGATAAGTGCAGTTGGACAGGAATCAGTTATTCAGGAAGGCATGAGCCTGGGTGCGGCCAACTATATCGTAAAACCATTTACTGCTGATAGTTTGGTGGCCACCATCAATAAAGTTTTTGAATAATGAAACTGCCAATAAAAGTTGTGTTGGCTGATGATTCAGGTTTTATGCGTTTGTTGGTTAGTGACATTTTGAAATCTGAGAAGGATATTGAAGTCATTGCAACGGCATCAAACGGAAAAGATGCAACCGAAAAAACAATGCTGCTCAGGCCGGATGTTGTTGTTATGGATATGAATATGGGTATGTATGACGGTTTATACGCAATAGAAAACATTATGAAAAATTGTCCTACTCCGATAATTATTTTAAGCGCTCTTGGTAATACCGACTTCCCAATTATTGAAAAAGGATTGAGGCTTGGAGCATTAGATTATGTAAATAAACCGGCTCAAAACAATACAAAGGTAAAAGAGGTAGAAATTGAATTAATTCAAAAAATAAAAGCTGCAGCAGGTTCAAATATTGAAGCAAGAATAGCAGTAGAAGAAATCATAAAAAACAATAGCACTCACACATTTTCAAAATTAAATTATGATGTTGTTGTCATCGGTTCATCCACAGGCGGCCCGGGCGCAGTAGAAAACCTGCTAAAAAAATTGCCTGATAATATGGCTGTTCCGGTTTTGATTGCTCAGCACATGCCTGCCAATTTTGTTCCTTCATTTGCGTCAAGGTTAAACGACCTGGTTCCTTTAAATATGAGCATGGCCCGAAGGGGAGATGTGTTAAAACCGGGGAATATATTGATTGCTCCAGGAAGCAGAAATATGATAGTGAAAAGAAATGAAGCGGGCGAAGTAGAAATTGATTTTATTTCAAAAACATTTAAAGAATTTAATTACCCATCGGTGGATGGATTAATGCTTTCGGTAGCGGAAGTCTATGGTAACAGAACAATTGGGGTTATTCTTACTGGTATGGGTAAAGATGGTGCTCAAGGCATGAAATCGATAAAAGAAAAAGGGGGATACACCATTGCTCAAAGTAAAGAAACATGCATTGTTTACGGAATGCCAAAAGAAGTAGTAGATAGCGGAAATGCGCTAGCTGTGGTTCCAATTAATGAAATAGGCGGATTCATTGTTAGTTGTTTGTCATAAAAATAAAATTATGGATAAAGAAAACGAATACAAAGAAATGTTTTTGGCTGAAGCGCTTGAAAATTATGAAGAACTGAACAAGCTATTCACATCATTAGAAAAAAATGTCAACGACAAAAAAGCCATAGATGCAATTTTCCGTATTACGCACACTCTTAAGGGTAATGCAATGGGAATGGGCTTTGAAGCAATTGCAGGTTTAAGCCATGTTTTGGAGGATGTGTTTTCAGAAGTAAAAAATGGTTCATTGATTTTAGATCCGGGTTTGTTTGATATTTTATTTAAAGCAAATGACAAATTAGGAGAATTAATAAACGCCATTACAACGAACGAAGACGTAAAATATAAAGGCATTAAAACAAAATTGGAAGTTTTTGTACGTAATGTAAAAAAAACAATTCCTGCCGAAAATTCAGAAATTCAAACACCAGCACCTGTCGGGAATTCTGAAAATCAAATATCGTCTTTAGAAACAACATCCATTTCGAGTGTTTCAAATGAACCTGAAGAGATAGTAAAAGCAGAAATTGAAGAAGATGGCAGTCAACCAAAGGTTGCGTTTTCTGACCTGGTACAGATACCGGTTCGTAAACTGGATGGGCTAATGAATTTGGTAGGCGAATTAATAATTGAACGTGATAGTTTAATGGCAAGGGGATTAGAAAGCGGCGGAAGTACATCTGAATATGCGCGTTTGCAACGTATCACTTCGGATTTACAATACGGTGTAATGGATGTTCGATTAGTGCAGGTTGGATTTTTATTTAATAAATTTCATCGTGTATTAAGAGATGCAGCATCAATAGAAGAAAAAAAAGCAAATCTGATTTTAGAAGGAACTGAAATAGAGATAGACAGAAATATTTTGAAAATAATGAGTGATTCGCTCATCCATTTAATAAGAAATTCTGTGGGACATGGAATTGAAAAGCCAGAGGTAAGAAAATTGGCAGGAAAAAATGAAGTAGGGAGTGTTTATTTAAAAGCTCGGAATGAAAAAGATACGGTTATCATTGAAATTACCGATGATGGGCATGGTATTGATCCGGTTGCAATAAAGAAAAAAGCGATTGAAAAGAAGATGATAACAAAAGAGTTTGCTGATTCATTGACTAAAGATGAAATTCTTCAGATTATTTTTGAACCGGGCTTTTCAAATGCTGAAAAAATAACTGAAGTTTCAGGAAGAGGTGTTGGAATGGATGTAGTTAAAAGAGCAACAGAATCAATAGGTGGAAAAATAAATGTTCGAACAGAATTAGGAAAAGGTTCCACAATTTCACTTTCACTTCCATCGTCTATGGCAGTAAAAGGTGCCTTGCTTTTTGAGTTAAACCAACAAGAATACGCCGTGCCTTTGACCTATACAGAAGCTGTTGTTTCACTAAAAAAACAGGATTTACATAAAGTAAGCAGTGGCATTATTGCAAATTATTTGGGGAAAACAATTTCTATAATTTTTCTGAAAGATTTATTTTCCATGAGTTCGTTTGATGAATTGTATCAGGAAAACAAACTGCATAAATCATATGCGGACTACCAGCCAGAAAGCAAATTGGAAGTAATGGTTGTTTCCTATAACAATAAATATTTTGGCTTGGTTGTCGATAAATTATTGCAGCAAAAAGAGATAGTAGAGAAAACACTTTCCAGACCGATAGATACTCTGGATTTATTCAGTGGAGCAACTATTCTCGGAAACGGAAGTGTATGCCTGGTACTGGATATCGCAGCAATAGCAAATGCATGTTTTAAAGAAAAATTCATTCAAAAAATATAACACAATGGCAACAGATCTTAATCAACTTGAATTAGATATCACCAAAGAAATAATAAACATTGGAATAGCAAAGGCCGCGGATTCATTTTCTTTTTTTATAAAAGGGAAAGTGATGATTCAATTATTGGATCTAAAAGTAAATTTCGAAAATTATTTTTCCTTGTCAAGAAAGTACCCGGCTATGAAAAATTATTTATTGAAAACAGAAATAAAGGGAGAGTTAAAAGGAGAAGCATATTTATTATTTGATGAGCTGGAGGCTGAAAAAATAGTTGATTCGAATTTACCAGATAGCATAAAAAACAACCCGATTGGAAAAATAAAGATGACCGAAGCTTTCTTATTGGAAATTGATAATATTATTACAGCATCTGTTATCACGCAATTTTCAAATATTTTCCACAAAAAGATATTTGGAGATGTTCCCTCTTTAAAGATTTTAGGCGGAAATGAAATTAACCAGTTCTTAAATGCAGATAGTAACAAGAATTTAAATGTAATATATTTCAATGCACGGTTCATCACAGAAAATGCAGAAATCAATCCGGAGTTTATTTGGCTTTTAGATGATACATTTTTTGAAGAAGTAAAAAAACTAATTAGTGATGAAAAGAAAATGGAATTATTTCAAAAATTAAACAACTCTAATTAATGGATGATAGCGGAACAAAATTATCTCCTTTTTCGAAAATACTCGAAGCTGGAAAACCTAAACAGGAGATTAGCGATGCGGAACTTGATTCTCTCACCAACGCTATTAAAACACGTTATGGCATTGATTTTACGAATTATGAAAAAGCATCTTTAAAAAGAGGCTTTGCGCGTTTGATTCAAAAACAAGAATTGGATAATATCATGGGACTTTGGTCCAAAATAATGAAAGACAAAGAATTTCTGCTTCGTTATATTGATGACTTAACAGTGAATTTAACCGAGCTATTCAGAAATCCTGAAATTTGGTTAAAACTGAAAGAGGATGTGTTGCCAAAATTGCAAACAAATGAAAAGTTAGAATTCTGGCATGCAGGCTGTTCCAGCGGCGAAGAGGTTTATACCATGGCTATGGTTTTACAGGATCAAAATTTATTACATAAATCTTCTGCCCTGGCAACGGATTTAAGTTCGGCAATCCTGGAACAGGCAAAAAAAGGGGAATATTCAAGCATTTTAATAAACAGGTATTTAAAAACATTTAAACAATATTTCCCGAATGGCAAATTAGACGATTGGTTCGACGTTGGTGAACATGAAGCAAAAATCAAAGAAAAATATAAAAAACACATTCAGTTTTTGCGGCACAATTTGGTCCAAGAGCCTATGTATAGACAATTCGATGTTGTTTTTTGCCGCAATGTGATGATTTATTTTGACGATGTATTAAAGATGAAAGTGCTGAAGCTGTTCCATTCGAGCTTAAAAGAAGGAGGTTTTTTTATTATCGGTTACTACGACATGCTCCCATATGAGCATAAAAACTTATTTGAACTATATGATTCTACAACCAGATTATACCGAAAAAGAAAATTATAAAATTATGATAAAAGATAGCACTGAACTATTAGCTGAGGAAAATAGTCGCCTTCAAAAAGAAATGGAGATGATGCGCATAATGATGGGGGAATTGGAGCAAACAAATGGCAACCTTATTTCTGCAACATGGCGTGAACGCGATCTTAAAAAACAGTTAAAACAGGCGATGGATGATTTGCAGAACTCTAAGAATCTTATAGAAATACAAAGTAAAAAGATTTCTGAGAGCATCAATTATTCCAGAAGAATACAAAATGCCATTCTACCTAACGAAGATTTAATAAAAATTGATTTGCCCGAATCTTTTATTTTATATAAACCTAAAGATATTGTTAGCGGGGATTTTCCATATTATTACAAAGATGGCAGCAATATATACCTTGCTGCAGTTGATTGCACAGGACATGGAGTACCTGGGGCAATGCTCTCTCTGATTGGATACCTCACACTTACCGATGTGATAAATAATTCAAAAGAAACCAATTCTGCAGGGGTTTTAACTGAATTACATTCAAAAATCGTAAAAACATTAAAACAAGACATTCTTACAACAGAAGCTACTGATGGTATGGATATAGCACTGTGCAAAATTAATCTGGCAACAAACAAACTTCAATTCTCTGGAGCTCACAGGCCATTAATTCTCATCAGAGATGGGCAATTAACAGAGTATAAAGCTGCACGGTTACCAATTGGGGGTAATCAGTATAAAAAGAATACTACCGGTTATATTAACCATGAAATTGATATAAAAAACGGGGATTCTATCTTCTTCTACTCTGATGGTTACCAAGACCAATTTGGAGGACCGAAAAAAACAAAGTACAGTTCATCCGGCATACAAAAATTCCTTTTAGAGAATCATCACCAGGGTATGAATAATCTCAAAGAGTCGCTAAATGAAGAGTTTTCCAATTGGAAAGGTAGCGAAAAACAGATAGATGATATTTTGTTTATTGGAGTAAAGTTTTAAGAAATACCTCACCTTAATTTTTTTGGCATCCTAATATTGCGCCGGTAATAAAATAATAGATTTTATGCCCGGCCTTTCCTACATTTGACGAAAGCTACTCTATTGAGGCTGAGAAGGAGACGCTCCGGGCAGGATAAAAATCTCGAGAACTGAAGAATTGCAGAGTTAATAACAATTATTACAAATGGACATCGTTTTTAGTCAATAATAATTGTAATTATAACCTTTGAATTTGTAATTTTAGGCTCAATTATTTAACAAAACAAAAAATGCCTAAATCCTTTTTGATTGTTTTTTTAGTTATTTTCAGTGGAATTTGTAATTATTCAAAAGCACAAACAGAAGAAAAAACGTTGAGTGCTAAGGAATATTTTGATAAAAAAGATTATAACAACGCCCTTAAAGAATATTTGAAACTTTACAGGAATGATAAAGACAACATTGAAATTAATTATAACATTGGTTTTTGTTACCTCCGGATAAACAGCGATAAATCAAGATCTATTCCCTTCCTCGAATTTGTTTATAAGAACGGTGATTATAAAGATGAGGTACTTTTATACCTTGGAATGGCTTATATGTACTCATACAAATTTGACGAAGCTCTAAATTACTTTATCGATTATCGCAAAATAATTTATTCTAAAAGATCCGAATTGGTGCCTAACTTTTATGAAGATCGCGAAAGCGGTAATGTTGACTATCAAAAAAAAATAACCTCCAATAATTTCGGAATTGTAGATCACCTTATTGAAAATTGTGAAAACGCAAAGGAATTAATTAAGGCTCCATTAAGTGTAACATTCGAAAATTTAGGAAAAGATATTAATTCAAAATATGCTGATTATTCTCCTTTTATTACCCGAAACCAGGGAGCACTTTACTTTTCCTCAAACAGAGAGGAAAACCACCCTCAATTAATAAATTCCATGGGGAATCCTACATCAGATATATATATATCGGAAGTAAAAGAAGGGCAATGGACCAAAGCTAAAAATTTGGGTGCTAATATTAATACGGCTGCAGAAGAGCAATGTGTTTATGTTACGCCTGGTGGGAAAAAGATGCTTGTATTTAAAGATAATGATACCATAAAAGGTGACCTTTTTTCTGTACCACTGGAAGAATTGCTTCAAAATATTCCGGTAGGTTTTATTGAACCGGTCAATACCGAATACCGCGAATTTGAAGGATGTATTACAGAAGACGAAACTAAAATTTTTATTTCGAGTGACAGACCGGGAGGCTTGGGAGAAACGGACATCTATATGTTTAATAAACTTCCCAATGGCAACTGGGGCACGGCTATTAATCTGGGTCCGCAGGTAAACACAAGGTACAAAGAAGCATTTCCGATGTATGACGAAAAAGATTCTGTTTTATATTTTGCTTCTGAAGGGCACACGAATATGGGAGGTTTCGATATTTTCAGCTCTCAATTTGACAGTGAAACAAACACCTTCGGGCCGGCAGAAAATATAGGTTATCCGGTAAATACTCCTGAAGATGAAATGGTGTTTAGCATGGCTGAGAATAAACATGAAGGTTATATTTCGGCTGTAATTAAAGGTGGTTTCGGAGATCTTGATATTTACAAAGTAGTATTTAATGATATTGAAAACCGGCCATCCATAATAAGAGGGGTGGTTTCATTAAGTGATGCATCTAAGAAAGAAATTGACGCTTTTGTATCGTTAAGAAATACAAAAACAAATAAAGAGGCCGATTCAAAAAATGTAAATCCACAAAATGGAAGGTATGTTTTTGCCGTAGGTCCCGGAAAGTATATATTAACAGCTTCAAGTCCAAAACACAAAGATGTTGAACAAGAAGTTATTGTTTATGATAAATCGGATTATGTTTTTGAGATAGAAAGAAACATTGTACTTGAAAAAATTGTAGACTCTTCTTTATTAAAAAAAGATACGATAATGGGAGTACAAACAAAACCAAAGAATGCTATTATCAGAGGTTTTATTTCAACGAACAATAAGGCACAAAAACATATTGATGCATTTGTATCCATACTGGATATAAAAACCAGACAGCAATTGGAAGGAAAAACAGCAAACCCTCAAAGCGGTAGGTATTTTTTTGCTGTTGACACAGGAAAATATATAATTACTGTTACAAGTCCGGGATATGAAATTTTTGAAGAAGAGATAAATGTGTTTGATAAATCAGATTTTATTTTTGAAATAGAAAAAAATATATTGCTAAAAAAAATCACAACACCGGCATCATCGGTTTCAACAAAAACCGAAACAACAATCGAAAAATCACCTGAAAAAACAACTAAAGAATCGACTAAAGAAACAACTAAAGAAACGACTGAAGAAACAACCGAAGAAGCAACTACGGATTCAACTAAAGAAACACAAACCACAATACCAGCAACCCATAAGACCTCTGCCACAAAGAAAAACGCTACTATCCCTGTAAAGAAAAAAACAACTCCGACAAAGAAAAAAGCGGCGCCTGCAAAGAAAAAAGCTGCACCTGCAAAGAAAAAAGCCCCTTCTAAAAAATAAAAAGCCACGCACAGACCGCATTTGCAGCGGATTATAGTAACTTTTTTTACTAAACGTACGTTTTAACAGAAAAACTCACGTTATGAAAGCGCTTAGCCAAAACTGGTTTATCGAAAATCTAATTGACTTCGAATACAAAAAATACGAACTTCTGGGGTATTTGCAGGGTATTAAGCAAGAGTTTAAAGAAGAAAAATTATATCCCGCCCTGAGCGATTTAATTACCCATTATAATAATCTGGTTTCAATTAAAAACAACAAACAAATGCTGAGTGAATCGTTTGGTAAATCGCTTTCAAAAATAGATTTGGAAAAACTCAGATTAATATACGAATCAATAGAAAAAGACAATCAGATGCTTCATGAAATAGAGAATATCATAGATTTTTCTATCCCTCAACTGGAATGTTATTTAAACGAAGGAAAAAATATTTATAACCTCATGGAGGAAAATATGCAAATTGAGCCTATTGGTTTAACCCCACTGAATACTAATGAAGGGTATATGTTTATTAGTGATGGCATGCAGAAAGAAACTGTGGTACACCAGTATAATATAACCTTTTTTGAGCACGCAAATGAACGTTTCAGAGGTATTCATACCTCCTATATTACTTCCTTTGCATATTCTTACTTCAATACGTTTGAAAGCATTAAATTGCAACTTATTAAAGAAATACCTCAACTGCCAAATCCTGCCGTGTTCGCCATTAGCAGCCAAAAACAATATCCCCTCGCAGAAAGTTTTATTCCGATCGCAAAACGCACTTTAGTAAGGTACATCAGCACATTGTGTTAAACTTTTTTATTAAACTACTATACACTTTTTGTTACTTTGTTGCTATACTTTAAAAAATATGGAACGCTGATAACGCAGATTGTTATGATTCAAAAAGATTTTTATCTGTTCTGCACACCTGCTGGCTCAAATAGCCACTGGCAGTTTGCCCTATCATAAAATTTTGGATTAAATAAGATTTTTTTTAATCAGTGTTTATCATAATTATCATCATTATCTGCGTTCCATTTACTTTTTGTATAGTAGTTTATAGCAGTTTACTTTAAAATTTTTGCATTATACGTGGCATCAAAGTGCTTCGTTATTGTCAAATTGTTAAATTTGTATATTGTTTAATTACCCTCAACAAAATGCGCAAACTTGTCTTAACTTCAATTGTGTTTTTAATCAGTGTAGTCTATCATTATTCAATAGCACAAACTGCTGAAAAATTAAGCGCTAAAGATTATTTGGCTGAGCAGGATTATAACAGTGCTCTTGCAGAATACCTGAAACTTTATAAAAGCAAAAAGGATGATCCGGAAATTAATTTCAATATCGGTTTCTGTTATCTCTTCATAAATGATGATAAAGCTAAGGCTTTGCCCTATTTTGAATCTGTTTACAAAAAGGGGGGATACAAAGATGAATTGATTTTATATATGGGAATGGCAAATATGTACGGATATAAATTTGATGAAGCTATTAAATTTTTCAATGATTACAGGGTCAAGGTGGGTTCCAAAAAGTACGAACAAATAGATCACCTTATCGAAAATTGTGAAAGTGCAAAAGTATTGGTAAAAAAACCGGTGAATGTGACCTTTGAAAACTTAGGAAAAGAAATCAATTCAAAATTTCCGGATTATTACCCCTTTGTTACTGAAGATCATTCAACACTTTATTATACAACCCGCAGAGAAGGCAGATCATTAAAATTAAAAAGCTGGCAAGGTTATTTTACTTCTGACATTTATTTCTCGAAAGTTACCGCCGGACAATGGACTAAGTCAAAAAGTATTGGACCTATTATTAATACGGTTGAAGACGAACAGTGTGTTTACGTTTCGCCTGACGGAAAAAAAATGATTGTTTACATGGATAATGAAACGGCGACAGGCGATCTTTTTATGACCTCCATGGTTGGCAAAAGCAAAACGTTTGCAAAGCCGGCTCCTTTCCCTGACCCTATCAACACCAATAATCTTGAATTTGAAGCTTGCATTACCATAGATGGGGGGATGCTTATTATTTCAAGCGACAGACCGGGTGGCTTGGGAGAAACAGATTTATATATGTTTAAAAAACTCCCTTCCGGTGTATGGGGTGTACCGGTTAATATGGGTGCCAATGTTAATACTCAATACAAGGAATCATTCCCCGTATTCGATGAAAAAAACAATGTTTTATATTTTGCTTCCGAAGGGCATGCAAGTATGGGGGCTTCTGATATTTTTAAGTCTAAATATGATCTTGAGACCCAGACGTTCGGACCGGCAATAAATATGGGATACCCTATCAATACCCCCGAAGAAAATCTGGAATTTACTTTGGCAGAGAACAAACGTGATGGGTACATTTCTGCCGTTAGAAAAGAAGGGTTTGGAGATCTGGATATTTATAAAGTAACATTTAATGAAGTGGAGAGTCAGATGTCTGTCATCAAAGGTATTATATCAACAACCGACACTTCAAAAAAAGATATTGATGCATCTGTTTCCATCATAGATGAGAAAACAAAGGAGATATTGGAAGAGAAAAAGGCGAATGTTAAAAACGGTAAATATATCTTTTCGGTGAACCCAGGAAAATATACAGTGATGGTATCAAGTCCCGGATATGAAAATTTCAAGGAAACAATAAATGTTTTTGATAAATCGGATTATGTTTTTGAAATAGAAAAAAACATACAGCTTTTAAAGCCCGGTGAATCTTCTCCTCCAACTTTGAAAGACGGGAATAAAGGACTTCCCGTAAATGCTCCACCCAAGAAAAAAAACTAGTTTAAGTTTCTCTAACCGTGTGTCGTCACTCATAGCCTCTGCGCCCTCAACTTTTATTTCTACCGTGAATAGTATGGTTTTAAATCCCGAGCTGATCAGTTAAACTTTTATTTCGGTACAAAAATTATTACTAAAGCGGCGTCATTGCGAGTAACCACCTTTTGTACCAAAAGGAAAAAATATGAATGACGTT
>JAVHPR010000223.1:0-3028 GCA_036170695.1 Bacteroidia bacterium | reverse complement strand
TGCCTAAACGTAAGCCTATTGGATTTGCTTTTTGTCCCATTGAAAATATTATTAATTAGATGTTTCTTCTACTTGTTTATTATTGTCCACAACAACTTTTTTGCTGTCTACCAAAATAGTAACGTGGTTTGAACGTTTTCTGATTCTGTTGGCACGACCTTGTGGAGCAGTTCTTAAACGCTTCATTTGAAGTGCACTATCAACAAAAACTTCTTTAACTATTAAGTTACTATCTTCAGATTTTTGTCCTGTCTTTGCTTCGAAATTTGAAATTGCTGAAGTCAACAATTTCTCTAATCTTACTGAAGCCTCTTTAGGGTTGAATTTTAAAATATTCAAAGCCAACAATACTTCTTTACCTCTAATAAGATCAGCTAGTAACCTCATTTTACGGGGAGACGTAGGGCAATTTTTCAATACAGCAAAATATATGCTTTTGTTTGCCTCTTTTCGTGCGTCCGCTGCGTTTTTTTTTCTAACACCCATTGTTTTTATTTTTGGATTTGAGATTTGAGATTCGAGATTTGTGAAACATAAATCGTCTCACATCTCTTATC
This sequence comes from Bacteroidia bacterium, assembly GCA_036170695.1. Taxonomy (GTDB): domain Bacteria; phylum Bacteroidota; class Bacteroidia; order 2-12-FULL-35-15; family 2-12-FULL-35-15; genus 2-12-FULL-35-15. Next base: position 2,471 of record JAVHPR010000223.1, on the reverse strand, counting down.
TTATATCTCACATCTATTTTTATTTAGTTGCTTTATCTCTGTTACCGGAGTGACCTCTGAAAGTTCTTGTAGGTGCAAATTCACCAAATTTATGCCCTACCATGTTTTCTGTTAAATACACAGGAATAAACTTATTTCCATTGTGCACTGCTACAGTTAAGCCAACAAATTCCGGAGAAATCATTGATCGGCGTGACCAGGTTTTAACTACTGTTTTTTTACCTGCTGCTTGCAAATCGAGTAATTTTTTCTCTAACTTCCAATCGATAAAAGGACCTTTTTTTAATGAACGTGCCATTTTTATAGTTTTTTAGTTGTGAACCCTTTCTTTCGAAAGAAGCCATTAAACTAGTTTAATTATTATTTTTTTCTTCTTTCGATAATGTATTTATTGGAAGCCTTTTTAGGGTAACGTGTTTTGTAACCTTTAGATGGCAAGCCTTTACGTGAACGAGGGTGTCCACCTGATGCTCTACCTTCTCCTCCACCCATCGGGTGATCTACCGGGTTCATTGCTACCGGACGTGTTCTTGGTCTGCGACCATGCCAGCGTGTGCGACCTGCTTTACCGCTGATTTCTAAATTATGGTCAGCATTTGAAACAGCTCCAATAGTTGCCATGCAAGTGATTAAGATCATACGTGTTTCGCCAGAAGGCATTTTAACAACTGCGTATTTTCCATCTCTTGCACTTAACTGTGCTGAAGAACCTGCACTGCGTGCCATAATAGCACCTTGTCCAGGACGTAATTCAATATTGTGGATTGTGGTACCTAACGGAATATCAGACAGATACAATGCGTTACCTATAGAAGGACTTGCATCTTTTCCTGATACAATTTTTTGTCCTACAAGTAAACCTGTCGGAGCAATAATATAACGTTTTTCACCATCAGCATATACTACTAAAGCAATACGTGCAGTACGATTTGGATCGTATTCTATGGTTTTAACAACGGCAGGAACGCCATTTTTTTCTCTTTTAAAATCGATAATGCGGTATTGTTGTTTATGACCACCACCAATGTAGCGCATAGTCATTTTACCAGTATTATCGCGACCACCTGATTTTTTTATCGGCACCAACAAACTTTTTTCCGGTTTGCCGGCAGTAATATCATCGTTATCGCTAACTAATTTAAAACGTTGCCCCGGTGTTAAGGGTCTTAATTTCTTTAAAGCCATCTTAGTTTTTTTATTTTCACAGGTCACTTAACCTGTATAATTACTATTTTAAAATGCTAGACTTAAATGCTAGCGTAAAAATCAATTGTCTCACCTTTTTTAAGGGTAACAATTGCTCTTTTATGCTTATTTGTTCTCCCGATTGCAACACCTCTTGTAGTGTTACGGGTTTTTATTTTACCAATATAGTTTTGCGTGTTAACAGAATCGACAGTAACGCTGTAAAGTTTTTCAACAGCCGATTTTACCTGAACCTTGTTAGCATCTGCATTTACAACGAATCCATAGCGACCATATTTGTCACCCTGGGCTGTCATTTTTTCGGTTATAACCGGTTTAATTATTATGCTCATTTTCTTTTATTTGTTGATTTAGTGAATTGGATTTTTTTTGATTTTTATGATTTTCGTATATTAAAAATTCTCTAAATCTCTAAATTATCAATCCTCTAATTGCTACTAATTACTTAATAAACTTTCAATTTCTTTAACTGAGCTTTCAACAAGCAACAGGTTATTTGCATTCAAAATATCGTAAGTGTTTAAATCCGAAACAGTTATAACTTTTGCGTTGCCTAAATTTCGGGAGGACAAATATATGTTTTTATTTGATTCGCCCAACACTAATAAGGTTTTTTTATTTGAAAGGCTCAAATTATTCATCATATCAGCATATTTCTGAGTTTTTGGAGAATCAAAAACAAAATCTTCCAAAATTGTAATATTGCTTTCTTTTGCTTTATAAGTTAAAGCAGAAAGACGGGCTAAACGCTTTAATTTTTTATTCAACTTAAAGGAGTAGTCTCTTGGGCGAGGACCGAACGCTCTACCACCACCAACTCTGGTCGGGGATTTATCGTTACCTGCACGTGCACCACCAGTACCTTTTTGTTTTTTTAACTTTTTTGAGGAACCTGCTACTTCAGCTCTCTCTTTTGATTTGTGCGTTCCCTGACGGCTATTTGCAAGATGTTGTTTAACATCCAAATAAATAGCATGGTCATTGGGAGCGATGTCAAAAATGGCATCGCTTAGGCTTACTTTCTTTGAAGTAGCTTTACCGCTTATATTTATTACTGATACTTCCATTTTAAATTGTTGATTTGTTGAATTATTGAATTTTTGATTTAATCTCAAAAATTACTTTTCAATTGTAACGTATGAACCTTTTGCACCTGCGATTGAACCTTTTATGATAATAAGGTTTTTTTCAGCAATTACTTTAATTACTTCTAAGTTTTGAATAGTAACACGGTCACCACCCATTCTGCCGCCCATTCTCATTCC
>JAVHPR010000222.1:0-3041 GCA_036170695.1 Bacteroidia bacterium | reverse complement strand
ACCTTGAACATGTGCTGGATTGACCTGATGACCCCACCATTGATGGGCAACTTCGTGGGCGGTAACATAAAAAGGATAGTCGATTGATTCAGGATCAGTGTCCTCTACTTTTGCAATAAAACCAATTGCTTCAGAAAACGGGATGGTGTTCGGGAATGATTGTGCAAACGTTGCGTAACGTGGAAATTCGAGGATACGCATCTGTTTATGCTGGTATGGACTAAAGTTTTTGGTATAATAATCCAATGATTTTTTTATACCTTTTATCATCCTGTCTATATTATATTCATGTCCTTTGTTATAATATATTTCAATTGCAACATCCTGCCCGGAACCCGATGGAGGGGCAATCCATTTATCTTTTTTTACTTCATAACGTGCAGAAAGAAATGAATAAAAGTTTAAAATTTTGCAATCCATTTTATAATGAAAATAATTTCGGTCGTCTTTTTCCCATTCTTTGAGTAAATAGCCCGGAGCCATTGCTATCTGGTCGTTTGAAGTGCTCACGGTACACTCAAAATTTATCCAGTCGGCATCGCCGCTTATATAAGTATTCATGCGGGCAATTGAATCATTAACATTTCCCATCCTTTCTTTTTTATCCAAACCGTACTTTTTCCTTGCAGTATTATCACTCAATTCGCTTTGTTCTGAATATCCAAAACCAGGTAGCATCATACTATTAAAGAAGGTTCCATTGTAAACAATGGCAGTTCCGGCATCTGAATTTTTAAAGCCTTTAGGGAAATAATCTAAATTTATATCAAACCTTATAGAATCACCGGGCAGAAGCTTATTGGTTAGTTTGTAAATTTGGAATCCATTCTCTTTATCATCCAATACAAGGGCTGTTGGTTTATCAAACTTTAATTCATTAAAATGTATTTCTGTAAATAAATTTATAAGTAAACTGTCAATTGGTTTTTTGCTTTTATTTTTTAATATATAATAACCATCCATTTTTACACCCCGTTCTTCCGGAAAAATATTGACATTCCAGTTAGCTGAAACAATGCGTGGTTGTTGCGTTTTTGAATATCGTTTGTATTTTTTTTCAAAATTAGCCTGCATCTCTTCCACTTTCTTAGGAGAAACATTTTTATTCAATACAGAAGTGTTATAATAAATAAATCCGCCACTCAATACGAATATCAAAATCCCTAAAGACATTATTAATTTTGCTTTACCTGTAAATAAAGGTTTAGCAATTCGCAACCGGGTTTTAAAACCTTTTTCTTTACCCCGTACCCATAGTAGATTCGACAGAACGATTAAGATAAGTGCAAAACTGCTCCAATAGGTTTTAAAAATAATGAAGGAATAAATACCATGTCCATAACCATTCATATCAGAATAGGGTAGGCGAGGACCGCTACTGTTAAAAACCATTAACTGATTGTTCCATTCTAATAATCTAAATGCCACGGGTAATAAAATCAAAATCAAAATAGCAATAAAATATCCCACATATTTATTATTGATTATTACCTGAACGGCCATTGCAAATGCGCAGATCAGTGACAAACTAATTAATTTAAAACCAAATAATTCCTTGATATATTGAAGGACTTCAACTTTATAATATCCATTATACATTTGAATAAAAATGCCTGTTAGCATTATAACAAATAGCAAAATAATTTGGACCACTATTAATGCAATCAGTTTAGATGCAAAACTCACCCATGGTGCTAGGGGGGAAGCTCCAACCAATTCATCTACTTTTGCATCGCGCTCACGCCAAACAACTATGCCTGCGTAAAATACAATCAGGATGATCATGAAAAATTGAAATATTCCCGCTCCGATCTGTAAAATCTGGTAGGTAACAGGGTATGTAGAGGTGCCGTATATAAGGCCTAATTGTGAACTAACAACAACAAAACTTAAGATTGCTAAACCTATTATTATGAGGAAGAAAATGCTTTTTACAATTTTATTGAATTCGAATTTGGCTAAAAAACAAGTTTGATAAAAACTGAATTTGGTTGAAAAATTTTGTTTTGTTTTTGGAACATCGGCTAATGAATTAATAGTTGAAGATGCAATTGATAACATCTCTTTTCTTTTTCTACGAAAGAAAGAAATGGGTTCATTAAACTGGCTGAATTTGAAACGCAGAAAAGTTACAACAGTAATACCTACCCCTATTCCCAGCCATAACAAACGATTATAAAGCAATACCCCTTCGAATGGTATCAATAATGAATTTTGTTCGGATGGGGACCAGTATTTTGTGATTTTCTCCAATGCCTGTTCACCAAAGGGTTCCAGCAATGAGGCTATTGTTTGATTATCTAAATCGCCGAGTAATGATGAAGCAATACTTTTGATTAATATTAAAGCGATGCAGCCAATATAACCAGCTATCATATTTCGGGAAAAAGTAACCAATGAAAAAAATATGGCCCCCACCAATAATGTATTCGGAATAATAAATAAAATAAAAGGTTGCAGGTAATTCATTAAATGGAAGGGGCCTAATTTATCTGCCTCAATTCCAGGGAAAGCACAAGTAATCAAGTGACCTAAAACGCTTCCTGTCATCACGAATAAAGCCACCAGGAATGCTGCAGAAAATCGTCCAATAAGGTAACCGAATTTGCTGATGGGTTTGGTAAACAATAGCGGATGCATGTTGTACTGAAAATCTTTATACACAGCAGGTGCGATAATGGTAATCAAAATTATTGCTCCTATAATATCCGTATTTAAACCATTTAAAATACCGGCGATTGCATTTGCCGAGTTAATAGTAGTGTTGCTGTCGGAACTTGATCCTCCAAGTAAACCTGCAACGGCAGCTGTAAACAGCATAGAAAGTCCGAAAAAGATTAAAAAGAAAATGTACGTTGCAGGCTTTTTAAACCAGAGTTTCAGCTCGAAAAGAAATATTTGTTTGAACATGTCGTTAGTATTGAGATTTGAGATATTAGATTTGAGATCAGGACTTTAGAGATGCGATTTGTGATTTGAAAATTTTGATTTATAGGTATATACGCTTAGAGCGCATTTTTAATTCATTGATTTTAGGCGTT
>JAVHPR010000221.1:0-3088 GCA_036170695.1 Bacteroidia bacterium | reverse complement strand
TACCTAATAAATCCCAACCATGACAACTTTTACATCTGTAAAAATTTGTATAAGCGTTAGGATAATCAGTTTGATTAGCACTTATGTAATTAAGTGGATGGTCGTACATTCTTGCTCCATTTACTCCATTAGCAGCATCGTAAGCAGCCTGGTCGGCAGCAGTAACTGCTCCATAACCATCAGTACCATTTGTACCATTAGTTCCAGAAGGACCTATTTCTCCATCTTTACCTTTACAACCAGTAAAAGTAACAGAATAAAATGCAATTGATGCAATTGCAAATACACTAAATAAAAAATTCTTTTTCATGTTATTTAAAATAAATTATTAAATTAATTAATAGCAAAAATATTTTTTAATTCTGTGTAGATTCTGAATTATTTTAAAAAAAATAATTTAATTATATGTTTTTTAACATATAAATTTAACAGGAAACTACAATTATTTTTTAAAGGTTATTTTAATTTCGTGCAAATTATTTTCATAAAAACATACGATTTTCTAATGCTAAAAATCTGCTGTTTTTCAGCTAATGTAAGCACCAAACCGATAGTCAGATAATTTTTATGAAATAGTTAAAATTAACTACAGTTGGTTTACCAGAATATTTATTTTTAACTATTTTTCTGTAATAAATATCATAACAACACAAACTTTAATATAATGTTTTATAGCATTGCGTATATTATTTGTGTAAGAACAAATTAAAAATTTTATACAATTAAAGAAACTAAAGACACCACAAGCGGAACGCTTACGTAAATAAAAAGTCGTATCATAGTGAGCGAAGTCGCAATAAAAAAACTGCCCAATAAATTGAGGCAGTTTAATAATTAAAATAAATGAAAAAAAGAAATGTTTTACATATTGCTTAATGAATGATAGTCATTTTTATAGTCTTCATTGATTGTCCGGCTTTCATACTGCAATAATATATTCCACTTGGTAAATTCGCACTATCAAATTTCAGGGAGTGTGTACCTGCTGTTTCGTATTGATTAACAATGATAGATTTTACTTTCTGTCCTTGTAAATTGTATATTTCAATTGTAACAATTTCAGCTTTTAGTAATTTATAATCAATTTTAGTAGAAATATTAAAGGGATTTGGATAATTTTGGAGTAATAAAAATCCATTTGTATTTGCCTCCAAAGTGAAAATTCCGGAAATAATTTGGTTTGCTTTATTAATAACATCATTTAGCAGAGCATCAGTATAAAATCTATTATGGACTCCTTTACTTTCGTCACCTTCAGCAAAAGCAAGGTTTGATTGTGCATCATGCAACAATTGTAATAAAACCGCATCACTACTTCCTATTAAACTGTCGGCGGCAGCAGTAATTTTGACATTTGCAATTGAATCCAAATATGCAAAGTTATTTTTCATACTTAATACACTTGAACGAACGCTATCTGCACCCATAGTAATATGGCATTTGGTACATGATGCTACATGCGGGTCATCTCCGTTACCGGCTCCGTCACCATAATCAGTCATATCGCCTGCGATAGCACCCATACTCCATCCTGTCCAATTTGGATGGTTTTCAGGATGATGGCTTTTATCTCCACCATTAACAATAACTTGCCATGAATGTCCATGAGTCATATATTCATTAAAATGATGTTCACCTGGCCAAGTAGTAGTATCCTCATACATATGACAATCAACGCAAGTTATACCAGGCATTGTTTGTTGATCGGCTACGCCTATTCCACCAGTGCCCTGCATAATGTTATAGCTTAAATGGTCGGTATGCGGAAAACGCAATGAGCCATGGCATTGCCCGCAAAGTTCGTTGGAGCTACTCATTGGGATATATTGTTTAGTGGAAGAATTGTAGTATGCAAGTGCGTTAGTATGCGGATCGTGGCATGTGATGCAATCCACATGAGGCCATTTAGCAGCATTATTAACAGTGGTACTGGCAGTAAAATTTCCACCGGTTGTAGTAAAGAAATAATTCAATGTTTGTACTTCAGTCATTCCGCCATTGGCTGTAACTGCATAAGGAGCATGACATGCAATACAGTTCTCGGCATTCTGTCCAGATATCACAGAATCTGCCGGCAATCCAGCCCATGATGCTGCAAGTTCTTCTGCTACATGATTCTGTGTCTTACTGTGTTTACTGAATTTCCATCCGTCATTCTGAAGGTGGTTAGTACCGGTCCAATTACCGGCAGAACTAAGATTTTGTGCTCTCCAATTTTGCCACGCAAAATAATCACCACCGGGGAAAATATCGCTTGTGCCTTGATTTGCAACATGTTGACTCCCGTGGCATTGTCCGCAAAGTTCTTGTGGTAAATTAATTGGTTTTTCGACACCTTGTAAGCCTGATACCGTGTCAATATAATGAGAATCAAATAAAGCGAGATTCAAAGTCGGCATACTCGTAGCAGTCGTACTATAATCGTGGCATGTTTGGCAGTTAATGTTCGGCCATTCAGATGCATGTTGAACAACTGTACCTGGATAAAAGTCTCCAATGTCATAGTGATGTCCATTTGCTGTTCCACTGTCAGGGGCAGTAGTATAAAAGTAGCCCAATGCTCCAGCTTCAGTCATCCCTCCATTAGCACGCACAGCTCTAGGTCCATGGCAGGAAATACAGTCCTCATCCGCTATTTGTTCTGCAGGTGAATGCCCAATATCTCCAGCTAATTCAGGTGCGTTTTTCTGAGAATTGCCATGCATTATCTGTTGCCAAGTAGAATAAATTCCATTGTGGCATCCGGAACACTGAATTTGAGAAAAGGCACAATCGCTGAACAAAAACGATAATCCAAAAACAAGAAAAATAGTAATTTTTTTCATTTTATAATCCTCCATTTTTAGTTATTAATTTATTTTGAAAAGTAAATCTTTTCTTATTGCAAAAGTAAAATTCAAATCTGTATAGATTCTGAATTTTCTTAATAATCAGCATGTTATTAAACAGTTTTCATATTGTTATATTATGTTATACAACATAATATAATTAATCTCAATTATGTGGAAAAATTAACTTTATTTCATGATTCCCATTTCCATAACAATATGTAATTTTTATTTTGTAAAGGTCTGTTATTTTTTTTACA
>JAVHPR010000220.1:0-15208 GCA_036170695.1 Bacteroidia bacterium | reverse complement strand
TAAGGAGCTAAGATACTATTTTTTTACATGTCTAAAGCAGATAAGCAATTTCAATTATTATAAAGTTACAAAAAATAAATCAATATTTCATTAGTCCATAAATAAATAAAATTTCATTTGGGAATCGAGACGATAAACATCATCCCTGAAATTTAGTTTTCCATCCTGGTCAACCCAAGCGGTGAAATAGGCTATGAAAACCGGAACCTTATTTTTTAGTTTAACAAAAATTTGTTTCTCTTCTTGTAGTAAAGAATTTATTTTTTCATCCGTATAGGTAGAATCTCCCCTTAACAAAAACTTAGCAAGTTTAAAAGGTTCTTGCAGGCGGATGCATCCATGACTGAAGTTTCGTTTTGATTTACTAAATAAATTTTTATCAGGTGTATCATGCATATATATATCATAAGAATTTGGAAATATAAATTTCACTAATCCTAAAGCGTTGTTTTCTCCAGGCTTTTGACGAATGGCGTATGGAAAATTATTAGTATATTTTTCCCATTCAATGGAAGATGCTGCAATCGCTTGTCCGCCTACATTAACAATTTCCATATTCTGATTTGCTAAATAGTTTGGATCTCTTTTTATTTTAGGTAGCGTTTCTTTAATAAGAATATTCCTTGGAATATTCCATTCCGGATTGAAAACTATTTTTTCAATAGTGGCGTTAAATATTACTGTATTATTTTCAACATTAGATTTTCCGACAATAACATTACAACTCCATTCAAGAGTATCATTGTGATATACATATAATTTAAAATCGGGAATATTTACTTCCAGATAATCTCCTTTTTGCTCAGGTGGCAACCATTTGAAACGCTCCATATTTATCAGTATTTGTTGTATACGCTCATTGACGGGAACGCTCATTGCATACAATGTTTTCCCTTCTATAGCTCCATTTTCTTCTAAACCATGACGTTTTTGAAATTTCTTTACAGCATCGGCAAGTAGTTCATCAAATAAATTTGAACTATCATTCACGTTTAATTCCTCCAGTAAAAAAAGTTGTTCTTTTACTGAAGTAATTATTAAAGATGTATCCCCTGTTTTCAGCTTCTTAATATTGCGGGTCCATGCAGGCCACCCACCCTTTTTTTCTATGTCAATGTATTTTTTAAGGTAGGTTTTGAGTAATTTATACTGGCGGGAAAAAGGATCAAAAGAAGAAATGAAGTGAGCATCACTTTTCAAAAATGTATTGAGTATGTTTTCATAATTTAATTCTTGTCTGTCAATAAACCATTTTACTTGTTTTGCTTCTTTATTACTAATACCTGCCCAGTTTCGTTGAGCGTAGCTAAAAAAATTGACAGTTAGTAAGAGTTCCAGATGATTTACAAGACTATCAGTGCTGCTATATTTATAACCTGCCTTCGACAGTAAATTATATAATGAATATAGTTTGTCATGGTAAAATAAGGTATCTTTTATTTGTTCTTTTCTCATTATTCAGTAGGCTTATAAAATTCCTTGTATATTCATTAACACCTATACTGTTAATCCAAACAAACTCATTGTTTCTTTTTTTGTAAAATGATTCAAGATTTTCATTGTAATTTTTATTTAGAGAATTTTGATGCAGAAAATTTGTGATTTGGAAGGAATCAAGATAAATCGGCGCACTGACACGCCCATCAAATGAAATTAGAGTCTTATCGATATAACCCTCTTGGCTTTTTGAATTTTTACAGGCTGCTGAAAAAATTAAATTTACAAATAAAATACATACGAAGAAAAACTTCATTAGACCTGGTGGATTAAATTATGAATAAGTCATATAACCATTTAAATATTATGGATTGATACTAAATCATGACTTTACTCCTTGTATTCCATTTAGGATTTCCGTTTAATTTAAAAGCATAATAAATGAAACAATTATATTTTTACCTGAGTTTTAATTTATGATTTCCTTTACAAAGAAATTTAAATATGATAAATTATCAAATGATCATAATCAAATGGGAGGTGAGTGATATCATTGCTATTTGAATGCCGAACAAAATTTTATTTTTTTGTTTTTGTTAATTTATGTTTTTTGATAGGAATAATTTTTTAAAGTAATATTCTTCATTGAAAATCAGTTCATCATATTTTAGACTTACCTTTTATTTTATCCATATTAATTGTGAGGGTAGTTGATCCTTTTTTATTAAGATGATTGAAATATTTGAAAGCATAGAAATGGAAATTATTGCTTCTTACCAAAAACAGCTGAAATAGCCCGGGAGATAGAAATGTGGATTGTGTGCACTTTCAGTGCAGAGTGGTTTAGTATCATTGGGGTAAATTAATTGAAAACACAGTGTCAGATAAGACCAATTTCATATCTTTGAACCTGCTTGTGACAAAATAGATACAAAAATCTAAATTTGTAATCTTATAAATTATGGCAAAATCTCCTAGAAAAGCTGTTCCTGATCGAAAATTGCAAATATTATTGTCTGCAAGCAAAGTGTTTGCCAATAAAGGATACCATGAGGCAAGCATTTCTGATATAATAGATCATGCAGGTATTGCCAGGGGAACATTTTACCTCTATTTCCAGCACAAACGGGATGTATTTGATCAGTTGCTTATCGAGTTTCTCAAACAGTTGGATCTCCTTATTAAACCCGTTGAGCTTCACCCAGACGCTCCTGAACCTTTGCTGCAACTGAAAGATAATATCACTAATTTACTTAACCTTATTAACCACCAACCTGAAGTAGCTAAAATATTGCTTCACCTTTCCACGGGTCTCGATAAAAGATCTGCCGAGGCAACAGAGTCTTTTTATAACAATATTTTGGAAATGATTGAAAATGCTCTGAAAGTTGGTATTGAATTAGGTATAATACGTAAATGTAATTCAAAAATTTCCGCCATTATTATACTTGGAACTGTGAAAGAAGTCGCCAATTATTTATTGCTCACACAAAAAAATGCCATACCTATTGAAGAAATCTCGGATGAAATTATTCAGTATGGAATGCAGGGAATTTTAATCTTCAAATAATTTTTTTTCTTTTTTTTCTTCCTCCATATTCTTTTTTATTCTATGTTTGCAAAATGTACTGACATGTCAGTACAGCTCTTTCTATATTTTGTTCCGGCTCTTATTAAACTCATTATCATGATTCTTTATGAAAATAAAATATGAAAAAGGCCAATTTATGAATGAATACTATACTGACATGTCAGTATAGTGATAGGAGGGAGATTTTTTGCCTATAAACAATACTAAAAAAAAATATGGAAAAAACAGCTAACTATACAGCATATAAGCCGAAGCCTTTTACCAGAGAGCAAAGAAAAGATACCACTCTTTTATTTGGCGGATTAACATGGAAACATGAAAGGCTCATTCAGGGCGCCTTCCACAATCTTAATTACAACGCCGAACCATTACCCAATATCAGCAGAGCCGATTTGGATACTGGTAAGGAATTGATTGATGTTGGTGGTTGCTGCCCGACGATTTTTACCACGGGTAACCTTGTTAACTATCTAAAACAGAAAAAATCAGAAACGGGAATAGATAACACTATTAGTAAGTATGCCTTTTTTACAATGGGGGCTTGTGGTCCCTGCCGATTTGGCCAATACAGGGAGTCATATGCTATGGCTATGGATGGAATTGGTTTGCGCGATTTCAGAATGTTTTTCCTATCTCAAACAGAATTAAACCAGGGGGACCAGGAAGGCGGCGGGTTGGAAGTTAACATGCCGCTCACAACTGGAATTGTCTGGGCCATCTTAATAGCTGATTTATTGACAGATATGGAATTTCAGACACGCCCTTATGAAGTCATCCCCGGTCAAACTAATAAGGTGTTGAAAGAATGTATGGATCATTTGTATGAAGCCTTCAAAAATAGGCCTATACAAAAATTCAAAAACAATAAATGGCTGACTATCGGCTGGCATGTGTTATCGAATTATTTTACTGATGTACTTAAAGAAGTGCTGGAAAAATGGAAAACTATTGAAGTAAACAAGGCTCAGGCAAAACCTAAAGTCAAGATAACAGGCGAATTTTGGCTCCAGACACATGAAGGCGACGGCAATTATAATATTAAAGACTGGCTGGAAAAAGAGGGTGCCGAAGTAATTCCCCCGCCGATTGCTGTTTGGCTTGATTACCTGATGCACTTTCCGCTTCATGCATTGAGAGAGCGCAGAAAGGTTGATAAGAAGAGTTCAAAAAAAATTGCCATGCTTAAGGGGATGATAAAAATGTACCACTGGACCTACAACCGTATGCGGAGATCATTAAATGAACTTCCAAATGAAATGCCTTCTCAGGTTACCTTGGCTGAATTGGCTGCACCATATTACCATTACCGTCTTGATGGTGGTGAAGGCCATATGCTTATCGGAAAGGCCCTTTATGCCTATCTGAATAATAAAGCCCATATGATATGTGAACTTACACCTTATTCATGTATGCCTAATACTATGTCGGTAGGTGCAATGGCCAATGTTAGAGGGAAATATCCTGAATTGCTTTATGCCCCCATTGAAGTAAAAGGCGATTCGGAAGTACACGCCCTGTCACGCTGCCAGATGATCTTAACCGAAGCAAAAAAACGTGCACAGAAAGAATATTTAGAAGTGATGCAAAAATGTGAAATGACTGCCGAAAAATTGGAATTGATTGCTTTGAATGTGCCTGAATACAAAAAGGCTTCATTCAGAGTTCCCCATAACGGCTATGCAGGTACTGGTGCTAATTATGTATATCTCCTCTCTAAATATAAAGGGAAGTTAAAGCCTGTGAAAAAAGCTGAATCTGTTATTAATGAACCTGTAACCACTCCTGAACCGGAATTAACTTATGCATAACAAAAAACAAGAAAATAGTCCTTCCCTTATATGCGGAATGGATGTTGGCAGCACTACTTGTAAATACGTTCTTACGAATGAAAATGGAGAGGTAATTTCAAAGTTCTACGACCGACACAATACCAAACAGGCAGAAAAAGTCCTGGAGTTTCTAACTCGTCTCGAAAAAGAATTTGGGTTTACCCCTTATCGTGACAAGATATTTTTTACCGGCACAGGTTCCGGTATTATTGCACCGAAGGTCGGTGGGAAAATCATTCAGGAGGTTGTAGCGGTAGCCGGCGCAGTTGAAAAAATGCACCCCAATGTACGTTTTGTAAGTGAGATTGGCGGAGAGGATATGAAAACCATCTTTTTCAGCGGCGAAGGTGAAACAAAAAACAAACAGGTACTGATGCAGGCCGCATGTTCAGGTGGAACCGGAACTTTCGTTGAAAAAACGGCGAAGAAACTGCAAATATCTTCTGAAGCGCTGGGCCAAATGCATTATGAAGGATACACCCTTCACAAGATCAGCAGTAAGTGCGGGATTTTCGCTGAAGCGGATTCAAATACCCTATTAAAAGCAGGTGTTCCTGTCGAGGAAATCATTGCTTCACTTTTTGAAGCCGTGGTTTACCAGAACCTTGCCAGCCTTACAGGAGGCAACACGCCTTATCCCCAAATTCTGCTGTTAGGAGGACCTAATTTATATTTCAAAGGGCTGCAGCAGGCCTGGAGGGTTCATCTGATGAAAATATGGAAAGAACGAAACGTGGCATTGCCTGAAGGCATCCCTGTTGAAGACCTAATCCTTGTTCCGGCTGAAGCCGTGTATTACGGGGCCATGGGCTGTATTGAAATAGGAAGGAACGAAACCTCAACAACGGGAACGTATGTAGGCTCTTCTACTCTTAAATGGTGGATAGAAGAAGGTCAGCATGAAGAAAAAAAGAAAACAGGGAAACAGGGCTTATGGGAAACAGCGGAGGAACTGCAAAGTTTCATGAAGGAATATTCACCCGACAATACTGAAGAGACAGATAGAGAAAAATCCGATGAAAACAACTGCAGCATTGTTAAGGAATTTGAAATAATAAATACTGAGCTGGTAGAAAAAACCGGCAGCGCTTCCATAAATGAAAAAGGGGAACTCACTGGTCTGGAAATCGATTCAGTTCAATTACCATTTGTTACCGGCAATCCATCAGCTAACAAATTGTCACGTGTGATTATTGGCTGTGATTTTGGTTCTACAACAGCAAAAGCTGTTTGTATTTCACCTGATACAAGGGAAATAGTATTCTCCTGCTATGCCCTGAGCAAAGGCAACCCTATTGAGGATGCCCGCGCACTTTTCAGGGAGGTAAAAGAGGCCCTTAATGGAGGGGAAATCATAGGTATTGGAGTAACTGGTTATGGGAAAGATTTATTGAAAAATATTATTGGTGCTGACTGTGCTGTTGTGGAAACAATCGCACATGCAACTGCTGGTTTTCATTTCTTTCCGGATGCCGATTGTATCTGTGATGTTGGAGGGGTGGATGTTAAAATCATGATTCTGAAAAATGGAACGGTCTCCGATTTTCGTTTGAATTCGCAATGTTCATCTGGGAACGGGGCATTTTTACAGGGCGTTGCTGAACGCTTCGGTATACCGCTTGAAACAATGGCTGACGAAGCCTTTAAGGCTAAATCTATGCCGATACTATCTATGGGGTGCGGTGTGTTTTTGCAGAGCGATATCGTAAACCAGCAGCGCAAAGGATGGCAGGGACAGGAAATACTGGCATCACTGTGTTCCATCCTTCCTTTGAACGTTTGGGTTTATGCAGGAGGATTAAATAATCTTCAATCAGCAGGCAGAAAATTTATTTTGCAGGGGGGCACGCATAAAAATCTGGCGGTAGTAAAAGCCCAGGTTGATTTTATTAAAGCAAAAGTGCCTGATGCTGAAATTGTCGTTCATCCTTATTCGGGTGAAGCAGGTGCAATCGGGGCTGCATTCGTGGCTGCCGACTGGTATCAGGAACAAACAGGCAAAACAGAATTCAAAGGCTTTGAAATAATTGAAAAACTCACATACAAAACCAGCACTTCCCCTGATACTGTCTGCAAATGGTGTACTGTAAATTGCCAGCGAACATTTATAGATGTGGAGCTTCCGGGCAGCAAGGGGCGCCCATGGAGTAAAGTTCCTGCGCCGGAAGGGTGGGAGAGAGTGATCGTTAATAACTCCTGTCCGAAAGGACTTATTGAAGATGCAGGTGAAGTAAAAGAAGTAAAAACAGAAATAGAAAGAATAAAAAATGAATATCCAAACATTGCTGACACCGTTCGCGAGGAAGCGTTCGGCCGAGTTACTGTCTAAAGACAGATCAAAAATCCGTGTAGGAATACCGAAGGTTCTTAACATATGGAATACACACCAGTTTTGGATTGGATTCCTGACAGGTTTAGGTATAAAACATACAAATATTATTTTCAGTTCAAACACTTCCGAAGAACAGGCCCGTGAATTCGGCAAAGGCCGGGGAACTGTAGATTGCTGTTATCCGGTAAAAGCCATGAGCGGACATTATGGAGAACTGATTTTCGGCCAGAAAAATAAAATCAATGTGCTGCTCAGCCCCTTGATATATTCTTTGCCTTCCGTTTTGAATGGGCATGTAATGGCATCCAATACCTGTACACGGGTGATGGCAGGTGCCGAAAGCATAAAATCCGGTTTTATGAAGGAGAAGAATGTGTTTGAAGAAAATGGAATCAAATACGCCTCTCCATATCTCACTCTTGACGACCGCATCATAGTTCCGCAACAAATGTTTGATGGGTTGAAAGACATTTTTGACCTGAGCTTTGAAGAAACAAAATTAGCGGTAGAGCGGGGTTTTAAAGCTCTTGATGCTTTCAACACCAAATTGCAGAAACAGGGTAGAGAAATTCTGGAACAATGCGCTAAAAACAATAAACCCTGTGTGCTGGTGCTGGCGCGACCATATCATATGGATAACGGCATAGGACATGAAATTGAAACGGATCTGCAGGCACATGGCTATCCCATTTTATGGATGCAGTATTTTCCCACAGATCCTGATCTGATGAACTGGCTCTTTGAAGAAGACCTGAAATCCGGTCATATAAAAAGTCCTTTTGATATTTCTGATGTATGGCCATCATCATATAGCAGCAATACAAATGAAATTTTGTGGGCTGCAAAAATTGCGGCAAGGTGTCCTTGGATAACCTGTGTTATCCGTTTATCAAGTTACGAATGCGGTATGGATCAGCCAACATTTACACCAACTCAAAAAATTGTAGAAAACTCCGGTACTTTGTTTTTCAAATTCGGCGATCTGGACTCTACTAAACCAACAGGTAGTGTTAGGATAAGGGTTGAAACAATTGTACACTATGTTAAAAAGAACTCAGGGAGTATTATTGAAAATAAATTAAAAAGGATGAAGACTAAATGGCCTCCTGTAAAAGCGGGCAGTTTTGTTTGAAATAAGGATGTATTAATAATTCATAAATGCTTTCCCTTGCGATGATAATAAATTTGTGCATTTTTGTCCCCAATACTAAATATTACTTTTTATGGCGATAGGTCTTTTGCAATGGGTTGGTTATCTTGCATCTTCAATTATTTTGGTATCCATGACAATGAGTTCTATTGTCAAGTTCAGGTGGATTAATCTGGTAGGTGCTTTATCATTTTCTACTTATGGATTTTTAATTCATGCCATTCCGGTTTGTATACTCAATGGCATGATTGTAATGATTGATATTTATTACCTATTCAATATATATTCAAAAGAAGACGTATTTGAGACATTGGAAATAAAAGCAGGCAGTGAGTATATATTAAGATTTGTTGAGTTTCATAAAGATGAGATTCAGAAAATTTGCCCTGGTTTCTCTTATAATCCCGATATGAATTCGATTAGTTTTTTTATTTTGAGAAACATGTCGGTGGCCGGATTATTCCTTGCCCACAGGGAAGCTGATAATGTCCTTACCGTTGGTTTGGATTATGTTATACCCAAGTATCGTGATTATAAAAACGGAAAATTTGTTTATTATAGATTAAGAAAAAATTTTATTGATGCTGGATTCACTACAGTTAAAGCAGGAAAAAATAATTTGGGAAACGATAACTATTTTAAGAAATTAGGATTTAAGAAAGAAGAGGATGGTTTATATACTATGCATTTGTAAATAGTAGTTGAAATCTATGCTGAAAAAATTACAACAAGGCAAACCTTTCAGGAAGATGAAAGGCTTTTTTGTTTTAGGTGAGATACACCCATGCAATGAGCATATTTAAATATTACATTCCCATTTTTATATTTTAGCGATTTGTGATTAATAAAAATGAATAGAATATTTATCAATAATTATTGTGACAGTTATCACTTTGCTGATTCTAAATAATTATGAATATTGTATTTGGAGTGTAATGGATGATTTGCTATTGATAGAATATTTGAAACAAATTGAAAAAACGAGCATTAGTTTTTCAATAGGGTAAGAGATTCTGAAAATAGTTTAGTGGGTTTTTAAAATAAATGCAAGTGTGATAATCAATGTCAAAAAAAAGAATCTTGAAAATACTTTTTAGCACTTTTTTGTTTTTATTCACAGCGTTTTGTTCTTATGGTCAATATTATTATTTAGGACAAAATCCTGCCAGTTTGAAATGGAAACAAATAAAAACAGAAAAATTCACGTTGATTTTTCCTGAAAGTTTTTCTATTGAAGCTAACAGGATTGCAAATACGATGGAGTATCTGTATAGTTTTGAATCAAAGACGCTCCCGGCAAAAATAAAAAAAACACCTTTAGTGTTTCAAAATCAAAGTGTCGAAAATAATGGTATTACTTTACTGGCTCCGAAAAGAATTGAATTTTTTACCATGCCGGATCAAAATACAGAACCAACAGAATGGATTAATCAATTGGCTGTGCATGAATACAGGCATCTCCTGCAGGAAAATAAATTCCGCCAGGGTTTTTCCGGATTCTTATCCTTGCTAATTGGAGAACAAGGAACAGCAGCAAGCCTGGGGCTCACCACTCCTTTCTGGTTTTTGGAAGGAGATGCAGTTATGATAGAAACAGCTTTGACAAATTGCGGCAGGGGACGGCTGCCTTTATTTGAGATGGGAATAAGAACACAGATGCTCAACCGGGGAATGTACTCATATGAAAAGGCTTCATTCGGATCATATAAAGATTATGTTCCAAGTCATTATGATGAAGGTTATTTTATTACCACTCATGTGAGAAGAAAATACGGTGCTTTAACCTGGAGCAATGTTTTAGACAGGGTTGCAAAAAATCCTTTTATACCCTTTCCTTTTTCTCACGCTCTTAAAAAAGAAACGGGTAAGGGAACCGTAAATATGTATAAAGAAACCTATGCAGAATTAGACAGCCTCTGGAAAATACAGGACAAAAAATTACAGATAACACCTGCCGATACTATCAACAAAATAAAAAAAAAGGATTACACAAACTACTTGTTCCCCCAATACTTGAGCAATGGAATGATAGTGGCAGAAAAGTCTGGTTTAGGAAACATAAAAAGCTTTGTAGTATTTGATGAAAAAGGCAGGGAGAAAACAATATTTGTTCCGGGAACCTATGAATCAACTACATTATCAGTTGTGAACGATAAAATTGTATGGGCAGAAATCGCTTTTGATAAAAGATGGGCATACCGAAATTATTCTGTAATAAAAATAGTTGATCTCAAAACGCATAAACAAAGAACATTAACAAAAAAAACGCGGCTTTTTGCACCCTCATTTTCACCTGATGGTTTAATGATAGCGGCTGTTGAAGTGGCGGAATCAAACCAATGTAGGCTGGTTATTTTAGATTCAAAAACAGGGAAAGAGATAAAAAGACTGGACAATAGCAGGAATGATTTTTACATGACTCCCCGCTGGTCTGGTGATGGCAAACAGTTAATTTCGATTGTGCTCAACGATAAAGGGAAAAGTATTGCACTGATTAATACCGAAAGCGGTGAAATTAAGGAGATCCTTCCCTTTACATTTTATGACATTTCAAATCCTGTACTATTTTTTCCTTACGTTTTTTTTAATGGAAGTTATTCAGGTATTTCAAATATTTTCGCAGTTAACATACTAAACAGCAAAATATACCAGGTTACTTCAAGGCGCTTTGGGGCTGTTGATGCGGCAGTTTCGGCCGACGGGAAAAAACTAGCCTTCTCAGATTATACCGCACAAGGTTATAATATTGCGGAAATGAATATCCAACCGGAAAAATGGATAGATCTTGAAAACATATCCGACCAATCTATTCAATACTACAAACCATTGATAGAACAGGAGTCGGGTGGTAACGTTTTCAAAAACATTCCTGAAAAAAAATATGAAATAGAAAATTATCGAAAAGGCTTACACTTATTTAATTTCCATAGTTGGGCGCCTGTTGCAATTAATTTCAATTCGCAACAATTAACTTCTGGAATCAGTCTTCTATCACAGGATGTGCTGAGCAGTACTATCACAACATTAAATTATGAATTTGATAATACAGAGAGAACAGGGAACTTCTCTGCTAATGTAGAATATATGGGATGGTATCCGGTTATTAAATTTAGTATAAAGGATGGTATCAGAAGTTTTCCCCCTCCCGAATATTATAAAAATACAAATTACTCCTATAAAGAAAAAACGGCTGTGCTTGGAATAAGTGTTCCATTGAATCTTACTGCTGGAAAATACCAGAGTGATCTTACGCTATCCACAAACGCTAATTTTACAAATGTTACACATCTTCCTGGTACTCCGTCAAATATAATAAATGGTAAACTTTATTTTGGCAGCAGCAGCTTAAGATATTACCGGGTACTTAAAACTTCTAAGAGAGAGCTGAATCCTAAATGGGGACAGGCTGTTACTCTGGATTATAGAAAAACTTTTTTATTCAGTAATTATAAATGTGAACAATTTGCTTCCACCCTTATTTTGTTTTTTCCAGGAATCCTTCCCTGCCACAGTTTAAAAATAGTAACAGGATACCAAAAAGAGAAGGCCGGAAATTATTTGATGGGGGCGATGGTTACTATGCCCAGAGGTTTTCGTACTTCATCCGCTATTTATAGTGAATTTTATAAACTCGCTATTGATTATAAATTCCCCATTATTTACCCTGATAAAAACATAAGTTTTTTAGCCTATGTAAAAAGAATAAAAGCAAATATTTTCTTTGACTTTGCACAAGGTATACGCAAGACAATAAATAAAAACTCCAAATCTGTCGGAATTGAACTTACTGTGGATACTCATTTTTTACGTTACTTTTATCCAGTAGAATGGGGTATCAGAGAAACTTATATTCCTGGCGGTAATTTCCTTAACCCGGAATTATTATTTAAAATTAATTTGGATCAACTGCCATAACGATATAACATGTATGTTCAACGGTGAAATAAATTTTACGATGAAATGAGATATCAAAACGGTGTACTATGCAAAATTTGAGCGAACTATTTTTAGTATATTTGCCGAGCTTCTAAATGGATAATAAGCAATCCAAACAGATAGCTTTTTGATTATTATTTTCGCAAAAGAGGGTGATTAGCTCAGCTGGTTTAGAGCACTACCTCGACAAGGTAGGGGTCGCTGGTTCGAGCCCAGTATTACCCACCAAATTGGATAAACCGCCTAACAAGGCGGTTTTCTTTTTTACACCATCTTCCAAAACCTTTGATAGACGTGAGATAAAGAGGATTACCGCATTTACTTTGGTGGTTCGATAATTGTTTTTTTCTCGATCATAGTAAATTCCTTCAGGAAACACCAAGTTTTGCAACTCCATTTTTTTGTTAAATGATGCCTTATTGTTCCGCAAAATGCGGAACAGTTTATTTTTCTTACTTAATTGCCTTTGCAATTTGAGTAATAGCATACGCTAATAGTGCAATGCTAATGCTGCGGTAAATGCTTTGGCTAAATCGCCATACACATTTAAGCATACATCTTTATTACAAATACTAACTTTGTTCTGAGTAGAAATTCTATTCATAGGCATTAGTTATTAATATATAAATTCCCTCACCTTTAATCCGGAGGGCGGAGATTTGTACTAAAGAATTTTACTTTTCTTTAGTAACACCTTTAAATGGATCTCCGTCAGCTTTACCATCCATAAACTTTCCATCGGAACCTCTTTTAGTTCAAACGTTTGTTTTAGGATTTAAAACCTGAGTGCGGTTACGCACAGCTCCATTGCGGTGTCCATCTCCTTTTGGGGGATTTGTGGCCATAATAAATACAGTTTTTATGCAATTAGGTAATTTGAAACTAGGGCACCTAACTATCGGCCTGAGGAATAAATTTGGTAGAAAAAGATTTTTTTCTACCTTAGCAGCTGAAAAAGAAATCCTGACGCCAATCGTTTTTCTTTCAACAAACTCCAAAGCTTTATTCCATAAGGCTTTGGTTTTTTTTATGAGTTTTTTTATTTCATTTTTAAATATTCTTTCATCGTATTACAAGGTAACCTACTTCCTTTTGCTTTCACTTCAGTAATAAAATCATCACACTCCTTTTCTGATAATGTTTTTTTATTTAAGGCTTCTTCTAATATATCCATGGTTGTTAAATAAGTTATTCCATTTAACACACAGTAATGTTTTATATCCTTTAAGTTACTGCTAGCAATATATTGATTTTGAAATCTAGCTACAGCCATACAAGCACTTTCTCCAACGCCAAATTTCTTAATTAATAGGGCATACTCTTTTATAATTTCTCCATTTGAAGGGAATGAAATTACCGGTATCTTAAACATGCTTAAAAAATTTGTTACAGGCGTTACCAAACTTTTACTCCTGCACAATTCGTCCCTAACTTTATCAAGCATAACAAATCTGTTCGGAAATATGGCCGAAAGTTGATGAATACGATTTCCGTTCAGAAAGTGTCGAACCACATCAGAATCTAAAAGTATATTGGGCTCACTCTTCTTGCTCATTATCGTTTGCTAAATTTTCAATATCTTTTCCAATATCGTTCATCAAACTAACAAAGTGAGATTCCGAAATCTTTCCTTCATCAAATAGTTTTTTTGCCCGTGCTCCATAATTACCGATAACTAAATTCGCATTCCCCGGTAAATAAAGACTTGTATCATAACCCAGCAATTCAGCGCTATGTATAACACCTTTCGTATAATCGATGTATTTTTTATATTCAATTAACCCCATTGCCTCAAGCCTTATCAATAATGCCGTTCTGCTGGTCGCAAAATACTGCTCCATTTGAATGATGGTGGTAAGTGTAATTTTATTTTTAGCTAATTCCACCTTTGGTATCAGAGAAAGTAAACACTCTTCAGGCATTAACAGATATGCTGCAAACCAATCAGCTTCATATTCAGTTTTATCTTTTTTATCAAATCTACCTGCATTAGAAACTTCGGAGATAAAATTCTTTTGAATAAATAAATGGTATAATTCATGCGCAATTGTGAAATGTTGCTTGCTTATTCTGTGATTTGAATTAATTATTATGAATTTATAGTCCCCTTCATTAATAGGGCCAGTGTGTTTAATAGCCATGCCAGAAAAATGGTCTGACATTGGTTTAAATAATGCCATTACACCGAGTTTGGGCAACCAACTCTTCATTCGTATAGGTTCACACGCTCCTATACCATTTCGCAACCGAAAATCTGATGCTTCTTTTTGTAAATAATAATTATTCAGCATTTTCCTTTTCTAATTCAACAATTTTTAAATAATTCTTTACAATCTTTCGGAATTGAGCCAATTGCTTTAAATCTTCCGCATTTATATCAGTTGCTCTAAAAGCAAATGCAACATTGGTATTAATGCGACTTTGGTCTTTTTCAAAAAAATCCGCAAGTTCTGCTCCATATAAATCCGCGAGTTTTTCTAAGACTTCAACAGATGGTTCCCTGCTATCATTTTCATAATAGCTTAATAACTCCCTTTTTATACCTAAAAATGAAGCTACAGCCTCTTGAGAAAGATTATTCTTTTCTCTGAAGGCTTTTAAAACGTTTCCTATTTCCATGTCTATTTGTGTTTGTTAGTTGTTACAAAATTAGTGCAATTGTTGCAAAAATACAAATATTGTAACAGCTAAATTTATTTATTTCCTACTCAATTAATACAACTTTGCGATAATCACACACTTATAAGGTATTTCACAAAGTTTCATTTGTTTGTCTTTTGTAGTTGCCTTCAAAATGTTAATATGCTTCCCGATATTTCCATGTTTAATTTGATTTATTATTAATAACCTATTATTTTTAACTGATCCTTAAATTAACTATATTGCTTATCTGCTTTAGACATGTAAAAAAATAGTATCTTAGCTCCTTATGA